>JBNKVX010000008.1:0-68601 GCA_050299435.1 Cellvibrionaceae bacterium
GGTCGAAGCGATCGCTGTATAAAACACGGGAGCCCGCTCGTGTTTCAAACTTATCGCTGTCTGCGTAATCCACGACCAAATTACTGTCACTGCACGTTTCCGGCAATTCGACGATTTCGTCTTCTATTAAATCGTCTTCCATAACGTCTTCGTCAGAAGCTTCTTCGGGATCGGCTTCCGGAACTACGGTATCGCACACTGCGCCAAACACCTGTGGCACTTCGGCCCCTGTACCGTTGGTATCGCCCTGAAAACCGAACTCCACGGTTTGCCACGGCGAAATGGTGGCGTTCCAACTTAAATTACTGGCGTTGTAAGGGTTATCGCCCCAACGGTTGGCGTTCCAGGATTCAGTTATCTTGTTGCGCTCGTATTGCCAGTTAACCTGCCAACCATTAATGGCGGTGTTGCTGTTATTGAATATTTTTATGTTGGCAGCAAATCCGCTGCCCCAATCGTCTGTCAGGTTGTAAGTGCACTGTGCAGCCCGGGAAGTATTGGCAAGCAAGAGTCCAACAAAACACAATAAAAGATTTGCTTTTACGAAGTGAGTTTTAAACCCTTCGTACACATTAAGCGTTAACATCACGATTGGTCCTTATTTTTTTAAATTAAAATGTTTATTCGGCTTGATCCCAGGGGCGCTACCATTTCACTACTCTGAAATTTTCCTTTACTCATGTTTATTAACTGCTCGGGAATGAAGGCAAGTCCAAAACCAACCTGGAGGCACGCAAAAACGCGGCGACTCTGACATAGAGGGCCGCAGACATACAATTCTGAAATTATGAAACTTTCTTATATTTTCTGAATTTCTGCTCAATCAAACAGAAAGTTGACCTCCGTCACAGTCTCACACGCTACTGAACCTCATTCATCATCTTTATTCAAACCTTACTGTTCTTTTAAATATGAAATCACTTTAGAATCGGAGGATAACTAAAAACAATTAATTAAATATAAGTATAAAAAATAGTCCGGAACCCAAAATGAAAAGTCATTTAATCTATTTATTTGATCGTTATGCCGTAGATAGTGTTCGTAAAACCATCAATAAAGACGGCATGTTTCATTGCCGAGATACCAAACAGGTCATGTTGTTATACCTTTTATGCAAAGCTCATCCTGGTTTTTTATCTAAAAAAGAGATTATGAGTAACATCTGGCCAGGACAAGTCGTGACAGAGGCGTCTATTTCTCGTTTGATATTTGATTTAAGGCAAACATTGGGGGACGATGGAAAACAACAGTCCTTTATTAAAACTGAATGGGGGAAAGGTTTTAGATTAACTTGTCAGGTTCAAGCTGACACGTCCAATGAAAAACGAACTTTTAGTTTTCTTAATAACCCTCTGAAACTATTGAAATTTGTAGCTGTAAGTATGCTTTTGGCGCTGGCAATTAATTTCTTTTGGTATTACGTAAAAACTGATTTGCCTATACCTGTGGAGAATCAAAAAATTTCGCTTGCTTTAGCGCCTGTAAATGTCACAACACAGGATTCTGCTGATGAATGGATAAGTCTCGGAGTGCCTTCGCTCATTAGTGGTCTATTGCAAAATTATGAACGCATTCAGACCATACCTATACGCCAGACTTTGAGTTTTATGGAAAGATCAAACATAGGATACTCCCGCAAATCCATGCAAGAGAATTTTGCAAAGATTTGTGAATCACTGGGCTGCTCTCATCTGTTGTATCTCGAATACAGTCACGATGATCAAGGACAAATTTTGAGCTATAGCCTGTATACTTCAATCGGGCTCACATCTGCAAAAGACTTTGCTCATCTTGATGTCACAATCTCTGCTGAGAAAATTACTAATCATTTGAGTGATACATTGTTACCGCTCGATGAAAAGAGGCGTTCCTATACCGAATTTTATTCTCATGACCCAATGGCGAACAGAAGTTACGCAATTGCCTCTAATGATCGCTTTACCGGTAATTTAATTGAGGCTGAAGCCAACTATAAACTTGCACTCCAACGCGATAAAAATTTCTTTTGGGCAAAATGGGGCTTGGCGACTCTCTATTATGTAAAAAATGAGTGGGATCTTGCTTTCGAGTTGCTGGAAGAACTCGAAGCAATGGCAAAGGATGATCCTAAAAAGCTCGGAGCGATTTATCAAACCAGAGGGAGCATAAAGGAAGCACAAGGCAAAATTACCGAAGCAATTGAGTTAGAAAAAAGAGCGATTAAGCACCATGAAAAAGCTGGAAACCTGTATGCCTTATCAAATGTGAAGCACAATATAGGAATGGCCTTATTTGATAGTGGAGAGATTGAGTCTGGATTAGTCTACCTGGAAGAGTCGCTCAAGCTCGACATGGAAAGCAAAAGAAAAACGGATATAGCAATTAGCAGTTTCAATGTTGCACGAGCTTACAACGCGCTAAATAAAAAAGAAAAAGCAATGGCACTATTCAATCAGGCCAAGGAGCATGCCATTGCGAATAATATGGCCTTACTAACGGCATTTATACGAAGCGCAGTGATAGAAATGGAATTGGAAAAGGGTATCACCACCGACAGATTGTATTACGAAGCTCAGGCCGTCAAAAAAGAATTTGAAAACCTTGGTCATGGTGAGGGAGCTCTTGAAGCAACTGGAAGTTCAATACAGTTACAGCGGTTGCGGGGCGAACTCGAAGACGCCCAAGCTGCGATACAAAAACATATTGAAAGTATAGACCCGAAACAATACCCTCAAATACTACATAAATCGCGCTACATCGCAGCGCAAATTTACTTTGACCTCAAAAACTATCGGGAAGCTTTAAATCAATTATCTCTAGTTTCAGGGGAGTGGCAGTATGTAGATGCTGAAAGGTCGCTATTGGAAGCCAAAGCTCTCAATGCCCTTGGTCAACATGAGCAATCAATTGCTGCTGCCGAGCAGGTAAAAATGGATATAGGCAAAGCATGGAGATATGAACATCAATTAATTTATGAAAAATTGTTACTCGATAATAACTATACCCTTGCAATCTCGGAGTAGAAAGAAAAGTAATCCAAAAACTCACTGAAAGACCAAGTCTCGTTTGCCTGGGCTTACCCGAATTACGCTCAGCGATTTTCTTAGGAGAGGCGCGCGCTCGCTATCTATGCGTACCTCTCAAGGAGAAATACATTATTCGGGCTGATTAGTCCCGCCGAAATTGTTTCTTACACAAAATCCTATGTCATGTGAAATTTCACCAGGATCCAGAAAGCTATTCCAGCCCACTCCCTTCGCAGTTATCGTGCGCCAATCAGTTTTATTAGGTTCGGGTTCTGCCACAATTTCAAAGTTCCAAGTGTTGTAAAACTCACCTAATACCTGAAAGTCTACTTGCCAAGCTTTTCTTTCGTCAGAAATATTTTGAGCGGTTAAGTAGGCGCAGTATCCACCATTAAATCGGTCATAAATTTCGACAATCACATCCTGGTTAGGTAAAGGCACTGTCTCCGCATCGTCTATTTCTGTTAAGCTGGAACAAAAACCGAAATCCCATTTGTTAGTTTCTTCTCCCGGATCTAAAGTACAACAATCAGGCCAGCCAACCCATGTTGCCGGTGTAGCAATCACTGAATCGCCATTTTGAACCCAATCGACATTCCAGAAATCAAAAATTTCACCAGGTATTCCGTCAATAACTATTTTCCAGGGGCTTATCCTGGTGTCACCATTGTTTGTCACTACAATATCTGCACAAACACCGCCCGTCGGCCATTCGCTTCTGTCTCTAAGAAAAATTTCATAGTCTGCATTTGCAATACCGCTTTTACTCAAAGGGCTACGTTCAATGGTTGCGGCGCTTCCAATACCGATTATTGTTCTACCATCACCTTCCGGGTCATATCCACCCTGATCAACCAAGCGATAGAGAAATATCTTATTGCCGTTTAGTGCTTCTTCGACACAACCCGGACCTGACGATATTGAAGAACAATCTTCTAGATCCAAACCCGTATTTGCCGTTAAATCAGGATTTTGCCCCGTGTTGATTATTGTAAAAGGATCTCCCCAGGCATCATAAGACAAGATATTGTCGGTGACCCTAATATCCAGACCTTCTTTTTGTTCACTTAAAAAAGATTCCATAAATATCTGGTCGTTAGATTCAATACTGATTTTACTTCTAACAGGATCAATATCGGGTTGAAAGGCAAGCGACCTCACTGCAATTTCAGTTTCTTTAACTTCCGCATGGACCACTACGGGAGTATAATTTTGAATCGCGGCAACACCAGACGCCCCCAAGTTTCTATAGGGGAAGCTTATTCTTAACCCGTAAGGTTCATTGTATTCAGCATCAATCATTGTAGTAGCTGTACTTATATTCTCTCCTGCCCACTTAAGGAGCAGGGAGAACGGCCCACCAGGGACAGATGATTTTGTCCAGGTATCACCGTCATCATGTGTTATAAAATATCCGATGACGGCTTCATCCCCCATCGCCGCAAAGAGCACCCAAGTGTCATTTTTGATATGCGCAATGGCCGGCGCACCAACTGCAAGGTTACTACTGAAGATTGGGTCAACATCGACCCAGAGTTTTCTATCAAGATTGCTATCATTGTGACGCACACGTAAGTGTCTATAATCATCACTGCCCTGCTCTAGCCAGGCGATCATGTATTCACCTTTGTCATCAGTATCTGCGGTTGTTCCGCCCAGGCTTGTACTATTAAAAAACTGTCCATTTTTAGTGATATCAAAATTGTTTGAGATAGTACCGTCTTCATTTGTTTGGC
Organism: Cellvibrionaceae bacterium; assembly: GCA_050299435.1. Taxonomy (GTDB): domain Bacteria; phylum Pseudomonadota; class Gammaproteobacteria; order Pseudomonadales; family Cellvibrionaceae; genus 1162T-S-0a-05. The sequence goes on from JBNKVX010000008.1 coordinate 4,742, forward strand.
TGACAACATAGGTGGGATGACCAAACGTATCTGTAAAAAACAGGAATCGATCTCGGTATTTTGCTTTGTACCCACTGCTTACAACAGAAAATGGTCGCGTGGTAAAGACGTTGCCGAACAGAGACAAATTCGAAGGAACTGTTTCCCAGCTATTTCCGTCCCTTGTGCTAAATATTTCAAAGGAATACTGACGGCGTCCGTAAAGATCAATGAGATCATAAACATCTACCTTTCGTGGAAACCAAATAGTGTGGCCGGACCCTGCAGGTTTCATGAGTGAATCCTTCTCACTGCAATCATGCCCAAGTCCCATCGCGTGCCCCATTTCGTGCAAAAGTACTTCTCGAAACCGGGCATGGGTCCAATTAATTTCGCCGTCGTCATTTTTACGGAGCATATGAATTGTGGGTTCGTCGTCCGCCTCAAGATCCCAATCCCACCAGGCAGTGGTAAAGGCAATTGAGGAACCGGCAACGGGCCAGAACCAACCGTCAGGAGGCCGAGTACTCCCTGTAACTGTTATTGTATTTTTGCCGTAGTCCTCACCAACAACCTTTAAACCACCCCAATAAAGTTTGATATTGGCGCCGACCGCATTCCAGGTATCAATGGAATCCATCGTAATATTCCGTACATCTTCGATCAAAATGGGATCAAAAAAGCTTGTTTCGAAACCTCGTAAATCGAGGATCACTTTTACATCAGCGCCTCTGTTGAATCTTCTTTTGTCGCTCCTATCGTCACTGTCGCATGTTTTCGCGAAGCTGTTTATGGATAAAACAAATAGGGCTAAACCAATGTAGACACGAATTATTATTTTCATTTGTCGCTGCTCTCGATTATTGGCGATTGTTGGTAGGGAAGTGTTTGCAAAATAGCAGACAAGTGATGCGAGAACAACGTGCCAGTAATGATTTAACTATAAGTTTCTGTAATATCAAAACGCAATAAAACTCTATCTGCTTCTCGCAATTCAGCGGGAAAGAATTCTATTTACAAGCTTTTATTATTCAGTCACGCAGAGTTATAGCATTAAAGAGCCTCTAAAGCCGCATCATAATCAGGTTCATCAACCGTTTCTGCAACTTGCTGTGTATAAGAGACTTTTCCGTTTTCATCCACAATCACAATACTGCGAGAATATAAACCAGCAAGGGGTCCGGTTTTAAATATCAGCCCATAATCATTGCCAAAGCTTGATCGAAAGCCGGAGGCGGTTATGACCTTATCTATGCCTTCCGCACCACAAAATCGACCGAGAGCAAAGGGCAAATCCATGGAGACACAGAGCACTGCAGTGTTTTCAAGGCTGGCCGCTTTTTCGTTAAATGTTCGTACAGACATAGCGCAGGTACCCGTGTCAACAGATGGGAAAATGTTCAAAATTAATTTTTCCCCTTTGAAATCTGTCAACGAGACTTCGCTTAAATCATCTTTAACTAATTTGAAATCAGGTGCTACGCTACCTGGCTCTGGTAGATTTGCGATAGTTTCGATTGGATTACCTTTCAGTGTCACTGTGGCCATACTAGTACTCCTTTATTTAAGTGTGTTCCGATTATACCGACTAACAACCAGTATTACCTTGTCTTAAAACTCCCCGGTTACCAATCTTGGAAATACCCTCGTCACTACCTAATTTTTATTCCCAGCACCTGGTTTTTGTGGGTCCGGCGAAATCCCCGTAGGAAAGTTGCTAAGATCCCGCCGACGAAAGTCACTTACTAAACTGGCTGGAATTTTCGGAATGTTATTGGAAAGGGAAGCGCCACTTGCGCAGCTGGTACAACACTACCACGATGCTGCTTGCGGCCAGGGAAATATTGTTCTTGTTCACGGCGAAGCTGGCATTGGCAAAACCTCACTGCTACGTGAATTTTCTAGTAGGTTAACACGTTCTGACAAAATTCTTTGGGGCAATTGTGACGCCCTTTTTACACCTCGACCTCTCGGACCACTTTATGACATGGCCACAGGTTTCAACAGCTTGGTAAAGGAACAACTCTATTCTCAAGTTGACTCCGTAAAACTTTTTCCCAGTGTTCTCAAATTTCTGGGCGAGAAATCTTGTGTAACCGTAATGATCTTTGAGGATATTCATTGGGCTGATAATGCCACTTTGGATTTCCTTGCCTACCTTACTCGACGTATTTCTTTTTTACCGGTGCTATTAGTTTTAAGTTATCGCGATGATGAACTACTTGTTGATCACCCCCTAAATCAGATTCTTGGAGAGTTACCAAGCAAACAAACCACGCGTATTGCGCTCGAACCTTTATCGCGCATCGCCGTTTCTGAACTGAGCGGCATCACGAATTTTAATCCAGAACAGTTGTATGAAGTGAGTGCTGGCAACCCTTTTTTTGTTACCGAGTTACTTGAACTGCGCGAATCTGAAACAGGCAGCATTCCCTTATCGGTTAAAGAAGCGATTCAAGCGCGCCTGCAGCGCTTAGCCGATCCGGAAAGAAAATTATTACAAACCCTGAGCCTGGTTCCAGTAAAAACCAGTTTATCTTTAGTGACTAAATTATTTGGGGACAATGCTGAAACGCTTGCAATGGCTTGTATCGGCAGGCGCTTACTTGTTCTGGAAGAAGGTCACGCTTTACGATTCAGACATGAATTGGTACGCCTAGCCATTCTTTCAAGAGTTTCAATCCCTGAACAAAAATCCTTGCACAAAAAATTACTGACGGGTTTGCTTCAACTGGAAAAGGCTGAACCGATACAGTCACAATCTCTGGATCAAATTGTTCATCATGCTGCTGGCGCTTTTGATTCAGAACACGTTTTAAAATACGCTCCCATTGCCGCACAAAAAGCTTCAATACTTGGCGCACACAAAGAAGCTGCCGCACATTACACCAGCGCATTAAAATTCGTCGACTTTGCAGAATCAGAAGTGGCCGCCTCGCTTTACGAACAATGGGCTTTTGAAGCCAGCCTTGCATTACAAGTTAATGACCAGGTTCTGGAAGCTTTGCGTATTGCTATTACCGTGAGACGCTCACTTGGACAATTGGAAAAGGTGGGAGAAAACTTATTGCAGCTTGCACGTCTTTATTGGATACGGGGTGAGGGTCCTGAGTCGGTTCACTATGTGGACGAAGCGATTCACGTTTTGGAAGCGCTCACCCCCGGAGCCGAACTCGCAATGGCATACAGTGTTCGCTCGCAAGCATTCTTACTGAATGACTGTATGGAGGAAACCATACATTGGGGTGAACGCGCAATTGAGCTTGCTGACCTGCATGACGCAACCGAAGCAAAAATTCACGCATTAAATAATGTCGGAACCGCAAAAGCTTTTCGCGGTGAAGACCAGGGTTGCGAACAATTAAAAGAAAGTTTGCGTTTGGCGCTTCGATTTGGTCGTCACGGTGATGCTGCACGTGCCTACGCCAATCTCGGTGAATATTACGTTGAATTCAGGATGTTTTCGCTTGCAGAAGCAACGTTGGCCGAAGCAATCACTTTCACCACACAACACGACATGATTGCCAAAGCGAATTACCTTCAAGGCTTTCTTGCAAGTTTAAGACTCGAACAGGGACGATTTCGAGATGCGCTTGCAATTGGCGAATGTGTATTAAGAGCGAAAAAGCAAAATATGCTGGGTCGTTTGCCTGCACTGATTGTGCTCGCGAGAACCAAAATGCGCATGGGCGATGCTGACGCTTTCTCTCAAATAAATGACGCTTTAACAGAAGCGGCGCAAACGGACGAGCTGCAATTTATTGTTCCCTTGCGACTCAGTTTAATTGAATACGCCTGGTTACACGAAGATCGGACAATCGCCGAAAGAGAAATTGTACATCTGCTTGGTATTGATCCTATGCACATGCACAACTGGCATTATGGCGAGTTAATTTGCTGGGCAAAACGCTTTGGCATTCCGGCTGAAAATATTCAAGTAGAACGCCTGCCAGAGGTAATTAAACTGGAGCTTCATAATCAATATGAAGAAGCCGCTAATCAATGGCGGCAATTGGATGCCACTTACTGTGCCAATCTTGTGCTATTACAACTCAACAATATCTCACAACTGAAAGCGCAACTCGATACACTTCACCAGGAATTGTATTCACTTGCGGCGACACCTGCCCTCGAAAAGCTGCGTAAGTGTTGCTCGGCATTGGGATTGCCATTCCCGGACAGCAAAAAGAAACGCGGCCCCTATCAAAATGCTCGCAATAATCCTCTCGGTTTAACTCGAAGAGAACAGGAGGTTCTTTCGCTTATTGCGCAAGGCGCGTCTAACAAGGAAATTGCTGACGCAATTGTGCGCTCTCAGCGCACTGTGGAAAATCACGTCTATAACATTTTCAACAAGCTCAATGCGCGCAATAGGCTTGAAGCCATTCTGCGCGTACATAACGAACCCTGGCTTTTGCCTGAATTTAACCAGCAAGCAAATCGGCAATTGGAAGAAGCTTAAAAGTCAGAAGTTATTAACCTTTCTTGTTCATAACTTTTAAGCATGTTGCGTATAACGACAAGCCCGGTTTCGTCTAAAGTTTCTTTTAATATTCCACTGAGACGTGGGTATTGTTTTAATTCCCTCATCTTTCTAAAAACAACTATCCAGTGTTTTTTAATCTAATTTATACCCTTCAGTTTGCTTTTTGATTGCTCTTACAATTTAAATATTTTTCGTTTTTCCGTTTGTCAATTCTTGTTCACCAACTGTCTTTGCACTAGTTCACTTTTGGTAAAAACAAGCGATACTTTACAAAAAGCGAAACAAGTTACAAACGCGCAATAGATTAATTATGAAAATGACCATCACACAAAAAGGCTTTAGCCTTCTCGAATTACTCGCCGCCCTAGCCATACTTGGCGTGATTGCCGGTATAGCAGTTCCCTCAATGTCCTACCTGGTTAATTCCAAGCGTACTGAGGCGACAATGCAATCGTTTTACACTTCTATGGTGGCAGCGCGCAGTGAAGCAGTGGCGCGTAATCAAAATGTGGTTATATGTAAAAGCCCTAACGGTATTTTTTGTGCTAACACCAATGATTGGGAGCAGGGTTGGTTGACCTATGTTGACGCCGATAATGATGGCGTCAAAGATATCACTGATCCCATTACCGCGAGCTTTTCTGCCGTACCGAATGACATCACTTTGCGCACGGGCGCCACCTTTAGCAATCGTATGACCTTTCGCCCTGATGGCACGCTTACAGAAGTAGGCACTTTCAGATTGTGTGGCAGCGATCAGAATGCAAGTGAAGCGAAGAGTATTACCATCAATATTACTGGCCGCCCACGTGGTACAGACGGAGCAGCAGTATGTCCTTAACTAAAATGAAAAGTCAGCTCGGTTCAGGATTGATTGAAGTATTGGTTTCCATGCTTATTGTCTCTATTGGATCGCTGAGCCTTATCAACATGCAAGTGGCCGGAAAAAAGGTGAGTTACGATGCCATTCAACGTTCAATCGCGACAGCGCTCGCTCACGATATCATCGAACGTATGCGCAACAACCCCAATGTCTTAAGCAGCTATGTCGCAAGCAACATGGGAAATGGATCGCGCGGTTCCTCCCCTTCAGCAACCTGTTTCAACGCAAATTGCACAGAGGCAGAACTTGCTACACGCGATTTATGGGAGTGGGAACAACAACTTGACGGCGCTTCTGAAGAACAAACTATTGCTGGCTCTCAAGTGAAAGTGGGTGGCTTAGTCAGCCCGCGTGCCTGTATCACTCACAATGCCGGTGTGGTTACGGTCGCCATTGCATGGAAGGGATTTCAAAGCACTTCTAACCCTACATCAAACACTTGTGGAGAAGGGCTTTCCTTGTACGGAAGCAGCGATGCGCAACGCCAGGTCATTTTTATTACTACTTATATTGAGGATGTATAAGTGAGAGCTTCATCCAATAAGGGCTTCACACTTGTCGAGCTATTGATTTCCATGGCGCTCGGCATTGTGCTATCAGGCGCCGCAATAAAACTCTACATCGAAAGCAAACTGAGTTATATGCAAGACGAAGAATTAGCGCGCTTGCAGGAAAACGGTCGTTTCGCGTTAGACTTTCTCAAAAGAGAAGTCACACTCAGCGGCTTCATGGGTGGCGCTGCCAATACTGATGCACTGACCGCCGCAGCTGTCACAGGCGATTGTGCAAGCGGTGGTATTAATTGGGCGCTCGACGTTCAGGAATCCTTTGAACTTTTAAATGATACTGATGGTGCCTCTGCCTTAGCCAATTTAAATGGCACCACCTGGAACTGTATTACAGCTACCGATTTGGTTGCCGAAACTGATGTCTTTTCTATCAAGCGCACCGCAGATGCTCCCACTTTAAGAAATGGCGTTCTGAACACTGTTTCGGAAGACATCAACCAGTGGTATTTAAAATCGTATGACTACAGCGATTTTTCCTGGAGTTATTTAACAGCAGCAATTCCTGGCGGTGAAAAAACTGCCGGTTCAACTTACGACTACTGGGAATACTACGCCAAAATATTTTTTATTCGTGAATACACCGATGTCGCAGCAGACGGTATTCCAAGTTTATGTCAAAGCACACTGGCTGGCAGTGCCATGACGACACAATGCCTCATTGAAGGCATCGAGAACATGCAAATAGAAGTCGGTATAGATGCGGATAACAATAACATAGTTGAACGTTATACCAGCGCGCCTGCCGCCGCCGATTTTCAATCGGCAAAATCTGTACGAATCCATTTATTGGTGCGCAGTATTAATGAGGTACCTGGTTATACCAACGTAAACACTTATCGCTTGGGACAAAAAAATATTCCCGCATTTAATGACGGCTATATTCGTAAAGTCTTCACGACCACTGTGAAATTTAGAAACGTAGAATTAGGGTAGTTTATGTACAACCATACTATTAAAAATCAAAAAGGTGCGGTGTTAATTCTTGCACTGGTGTTGATGATGCTCACCGGTTTGGTGGCAACAACCGTTATGCGTACAAGTGTGACTGAAGTAAAAATGGTGACCAACAGTCAATTTAAAGAAGAAGCATTTCAGCGGGTTGATTCGATTGTGAATGCTGTTGCAGCCAGTAAAGACAATTTTGTGGTTGCGGGCAATATCGGTTATCAAAATTGTGCAACGGGTGTATCAGGCGGTTCTTGCAATATTTCGACTGTGAATGTTCCCTCTTCCATCGCTTCGCCACCTGCGGGCGATTTAACTTTTCACGTCACACGTAAGGGCCCACTCGTTACATCTTTGCCGTTTCGAGAGGCCGACACTATTGCATCAGGTGCCAATAATTTTGATGTAGCCCTATTTGAAGTCGTCGCTGAATTTGATGGCTTGGATGAAAATTTGGGCCACTATGAAGTTTGGCAAGGTGTCGCCGTTAAAGTTGCGGCGTCACATCAATAATCTACAGAGATCCTTGTCGACAGAGGTAGGTAATATGCGCAACTTAAAAACTTTTATTCTGAAAGTGGCGCTGGTTTTTTTTCTTTTTCAATCGATTGCCAGAGCAGACGATACGGATATTTATTTGAACCCTGCGCCTGCAGCTGCTGCACCTTATTTAATGCTGGCGATGGATTACCGACCTGATCTCAATGCTACTTTTTGCAGTGCCAATGGAGCAAACTCGTGCGCAAATGTTTTGTCAGCCCATCCCGAACTTCTGACCGCTGTTCAATCTATAGCCGGTGTTGGCAACGCCGCAACCAACATGCAAGCGCTTATAGCCGTATTGCAAGTTGTGTTCGATAAATTCGATGGCATATATGTGGGCCTTATGATTCCCAACAATACAAACGGTGGCACGATTTTACGTGGCTATGAAGAGTTTCAACCTGGTGACGCCAATGGTGCTAAAGCTGGCTTAATCTCCATTCTCAACTCTATACCCATTCCCGGTACCGGTACGGCGTACCATGATACCGCGCCCAAAGAAATGCATATGGAATGGTTTGCCTACGTTAATGGGCTCTCTGTACTTTTGGGTGATCAAACAGCAGATAATTTTTCCTCCACTGCAACACCAAACTATGATGCAAGTATTATCTCTGGCGGAAATTATGTATCTCCCTTTGCATCAGTACCGGCAAATTTTGAGTGCACGAATTTATATGAAGTGTACGCAACCTCAGGAAACAACGGCGGATCTGATTCTGATTTGGATGTGTTGATTTCAGGTTACATGTCTGGCGCTACCGATTACGAAGAAATGACTCGTCACTTAACTTACAACGACGTTTTACTGAGTGTCCCTGGTGACCAAACTTTAAAAACCTGGTACATCCAAATGGGCAGCGCCGCCACCTTCACAGACGATTGGGCACTAGCAGCCAACACTGATGATCAGTACATGAATGTTGGCGGAAACGGCGCAGATTTATTTGATGTGCAAACCAAGTTGGAATCAGCCTTTGTTGAAGCCTTGAGTGTGAGCACTACTTTTGTTGCCGCCTCGGTACCGGTAAACGTGTTTAACCGTATTCAAACTCTAGACGATTTTTACATTGCTCTTTTTGAAGCAAATGCAACCGCACGCTGGCCAGGAAATCTAAAAAAATTAAAGCTCAAAGACACTGACTTGGACAATGTACCTGATACCATTGTGGATGCTTTGGATCAAACCGCATTCAGCACTGTCGACGGGCGAATTAAATATGAGTCCCTCACTTACTGGACAGATGCAGCCGCCCTGCCTGCGGCAATACCGGAAAAAAATGAAGTAAGTGATCGCGATGGACGTTCAGTTGAACGCGGCGGCGCCGGACAAAAAATTCCTGGTTTTATAAGTGGTTCGATCGGTGCAACAACCACGACGGGCACTCGCCAACTTTATCTCGAACCCACTTCAGCAGGAGCCTTCGACGCCTTTGATGATTCCACCGCAAATGGTAATGCATGGGATACCCTATTCGGCGCGGCCAATGGAACTGAAGCCCGTGAATTAATTCGCTGGGGCCGTGGTATGGATGAAGACGATGAGAACGGAAATTCCAATACCACTGAAGCGCGCTCCTGGATTATGGCAGATGCCATTCATTCACGCCCGCTTACAATTAACTACGGTGCGCGCAGTAGTTATACAAATAGTAATCCCGATATTCGTCTCTTTATGGGAACCAACGACGGTATTTTTCACATGTTTAAAAATACCGAAACAGATGGTAGCCATTCCGGTGAGGAAACCTTCGCTTTTATTCCTCGCGATTTACTCCCGGTAATCAAAACCCTGCGCGACAATGTATCTCCAGATCACGTTTACGGTGTTGATGGTGAACCCGTTGCGCTTGTCAAAGATTTGGATGCTGACGGCACCATCGATTACAGCTCGAGCGAAACGGCTTATGTGTATTTTGGTTTGCGCCGCGGTGGAAAAAGTTATTACGCCGTGAATGCCAGCAACCCGGACAGCCCCACTTTTATGTTCAAGATTGATCCCACTACTACGGGATTCAGTGAGCTGGGACTAAGCTTTTCCACACCGAAAGTTGGCAAGGTGCGTTACGGTGGTACAGATTACGATGTACTGATTTTCGCAGGTGGCTACGACACCAATAAGGATTCAACCTTACTCGATACTGATGGCAGTCGATCAGCAGACACTGAAGGCCGCGCCGTTTATATCGTTAACGCAAACACTGGCGCGTTAATCTGGAAAGCGGTTTATGGAGCCTCAACCAGCGCCGTTTCAAACACGGAGTATCGCCACTCGGCTATGCAGTTCAGCATTCCTTCTGACGTCGCCACACTTGATGGCAACCACAATGGCATCATTGATCGCATCTATGTGGGAGATACCGGCGGCCTCGTATGGCGTATCGATATTCCCGAAGGCAACAGCAGCGTAGACACCAATCATCGCTTAACAAACTGGGAAGCAAACGTCTTGATTGACTTGAGTGACGTCGCAGATACCGAAGATGTGCGTTTCTTCCACCGTCCTGAAATTGTACAGACCAAAGATTCAGCCGGTACCGCTTACGATGCAGTGGTACTCAGTTCCGGTGATCGTGCCAATCCCCTGGAATCTGATGACACAAATTATCTCTATGTTGTCAAAGATTGGTATGTGAATTCCGGCGCGCCAGGCTCAACAATGCTTGATGATGACGATCTCGCCGATGTCACTGGCTGTCCAACTTCCTGTGTATTGGACTACAGTAAGGGCTGGAAACTCGAATTGACCAACAGTGGCGAAAAAGGTCTATCCACGCCTTTGGTTTCGGGTGGAAAAGTGTTTAATACCACGTATACCCCTTCATCTGGCTTGGCGAGTTCTTGCGCCCCCGCAGAAGGCAGTGGAAAAATTTATATCACCAATCTCAACGATGGAACTGCAACCTTCACTGGTTCTCGTGGCATAGATATTGGCCCGGGGATTCCTGCTTCGCCAATTGCTTTAAGTGGAGATTTAGTGCTACTGCCGGGGACCGGTTTAGACAGCTTGCCTAGCGGTCTGGATATAAGCGGTAATGGGCAGCTACTGAAATTCAGCAACAAGTCCATTTGGATTCTATACTGGCATAACACGGGCAACGATAGCCTCTAACAAATATTAAAGACTTGGTTGAATTGGATGCAAAATAAAAGTACTAAAGGTTTCTCGACTATCGAGTTAATGATTGCTCTGGCGGTGATTGCTATTCTCACCGCCTTTGCTTTACCGGCTTATCAGGACAGTGTCCGAAAAAGCGCGCGCTCTGTGGCCAAGTCAGAATTGCTGAATGTGCTTTCCCGGCAAGAACAATATTTTGTGAATACCAAACAATATACTACTGATCTATCAAATCTCGGCTACGTTGCGAACGGCTTTTATGTAAATCGCAAGGGAGACATTACGGCTGGATCTGACAGCTCATCGGTTTATTATATTGCACTAGCCAGTGGTGCCAGTTCATCTGCATTTGTACTCAATGCGACACCACAAAATGCCCAAACTGCCGACAGTGAGTGTGCCACCATCACATTGAGCAGTACCGGAGCAGAATCAGCAACAGGCCCCTCTGGTGCTTACTGCTGGTAACACTTAATTTCACTTTCCAGGTGTAAGATTAGCCCTCCAGCAACACTTGTTTTCAAAACCATTCCCTAAAACAATAATTTTCGCAGGGTGCTCAAGTGAAATTTTTAGGCATAAAATGTTTTTCATTTCTCGTATTTTATTTTTCCGCAATATGTTCCAGCCACGCGGATAACATCGGCCAGTTCGCCGCACATCAGGATATCGGCAAAGTGAAACATGCCGGATCTCTTCAATATGACGACGAAAGCCAAAAGTATTTGATTTCCGCCTCTGGAAAAAACATGTGGAACGGCGAAGATGAACTTCATTTCGTTTGGCGAAAATTAAAAGGCGATTTTATTCTTCGAGCTCGTATAAAATTTATTGGTAAGGGCGTTGACCCACATCGAAAAATTGGTTGGAACGTTCGCAACAACCTGACAACAGATTCTCCGCAAGTGCACGCCACTTTACATGGAGACGGCTTAACTTCCTTACAATTTCGTAACAAAAAAGGCGGCGACACCGAACAATATATTTTAGATATAAGCAATACTGAAGTTATTCAACTCGAACGACGAGGCCAGACTTACATTATGTCTGCGGCCAAACACGGCGAAGCTTTTTCGCACACACAGGTTTCTCATGTAAAACTCAATGACGAAGTTTTTATCGGCTTGGCCGTTTGCGCCCATAATCCCGATGTTGTTGAACAAGCAGAGTTTTCCAATGTTCGAATCATTCAGCCTGCACCGGAAAATTTCAGACCTTATCGGGATTATATCGGCAGTAACCTTGAAGTTATGGATATGCAAAGCTATAACCGCAAGATACTCTATCGCGATCCAGATTCCATTCAAGCACCCAACTGGACTCACGATGGCAGCACACTAATTTACAACTCTAAAGGCTTACTTTTTAATTACGTTTTAAGTTCAAACCACATATCTGTATTAAACACAGGTTTTGCAAAAGAGAACAACAATGATCATGTGCTTTCCTGGAGTGGTAAAGACATTGCCATCAGTCACCATAATGCAGATGATCAGCGCCGCTCAACGATTTATACACTTCCTTTAAGTGGTAGTGACGATCCCAAACAAATTACTGCGAAAGGTGCAGGTCATTCATTTTTACACGGTTACTCACCGGACGACAAACTACTGGTTTTTACTGGCAACAGAAAAAACAAATACGACATCTATACCATCGATATACAAAGTGGAAAGGAAAAGCAGTTGACAGATACCCTAACCCTGGATGATGGCCCGGAATACAGCCCGGACGGAAAGTTTATTTATTTCAATTCCAATCGCACAGGAACGATGCAGCTTTGGCGTATGCGCGCAGATGGCAGCAATGAAGAACAACTGACCTTTGACACTTACAACGATTGGTTTCCTCATTTTAGCCCTGACGGCAAGAAAATCGTGTTTCTTTCTTATATGGATGACATCAATTCGAGCGACCACCCTTTTTATCGACATGTCTATCTAAGATCCATGCCCGCTGAGGGCGGTAAACCCGAGATAATTGCCTACGTCTATGGCGGTCAGGGAACAATTAATGTGCCGAGTTGGTCACCCGATGGCAAACACATCGCGTTCGTGAGCAATACAATACAAGGCCCCATCTCTAAATAACCAGGTTTAGTTAAAGTGTTTTTTATTTTTTCCGGATCTCGCTATATATTTTTTTGAAATAGCATAGTTATTTTTTCTTATTCAATGCCTGCTCGAAAAGCGCGGCCATTGTTCCAACCTGGGCTTTATTTTTCTGTGATGTTTTCTGTCGCGAATCAGTATTTTTTCTAAGCGCACTTTTTTGTTTGTCCGGGTTTTTTGTCCCGTCAACAGGCGGTTTTCCTTTTCTTGAATTTGAGTCTGGCTCATCATCCAAACGCATACTCAGAGCAATACGCTTGCGCTGAGCATCTACCTCAAGCACTTTGACTTTTACTACATCTCCCGCCTTTACAATTGTGCGCGGATCTTTCACAAAAGAGTTAGACAATACCGAAATATGCACAAGCCCGTCTTGATGCACGCCAATATCCACAAAAGCACCGAAATTTGTGACATTGGTAACACTGCCTTCTAGTACCATACCTGGCACCAAGTCTTTAATTTCTTCAACGCCATCCTTGAATTGCGCAGTTTTGAATTCCGGCCGCGGGTCACGCCCGGGTTTATCCAACTCGCTGATAATATCAACAACAGTTGGAACACCGAATTTCTCATCGGTGTATTCTTCTGCCTTGATAGATTTAAGAAAACTGCTGTCGCCAATTAGCGATGCAAGCTCACGCTTATTCTTCTGTGCAATTTTCTCAACGACTGAATAAGATTCAGGGTGCACCGCCGAAGCATCTAGCGGGTTTTCACCCTTAGCAATTCGCAAAAACCCAGCGGCTTGCTCAAAGGCCTTGTCGCCCAATCGCGATACTTTTTTAAGTTGTTCTCGCCGTGTGAACACGCCATTTTGATTACGAAACTCAACAATGTTGTTAGCGATACTGGCATTCAAGCCAGAAACACGGGAAAGCAAGGGCGCAGACGCAGTGTTAACTTCGACACCCACACCATTCACACAATCCTCAACCACCGCATCCAGGGATTTGATCAAGCGCGTTTGCGAAACATCGTGCTGATACTGCCCAACGCCGATGGATTTAGGATCAATTTTTACAAGTTCGGCGAGCGGGTCTTGCAATCGGCGCGCTATTGAAATTGCCCCGCGAATTGTCACATCGAGATCGGGAAATTCTTTGGCAGCAAACTCGGATGCAGAATAAACCGATGCACCGGACTCATTAACCATCACTTTCTGAATTGCTAAGTCTTTGTGTTTATTAATAAAGTCGCCGACAAATTTATCTGTTTCACGACTCGCAGTTCCGTTACCAATCGCAATGAGGGAGACAGAATATTTTTTGCAATGTTTTAGTAGTACCGCTTCGGCTTCTGCAATTTTATTTTGAGGTGGCGTCGGAAATATTGCGCCGTGATCCAATACCGCACCCGTATCACTGACAACGGCCAATTTAACGCCAGTTCGTAAACCCGGATCTAAACCGATTGTTACACGTTGACCTGCTGGAGCAGCCAACAACAAATCTTTTAAATTGTTTGCAAATACATTTATAGCATCCGCTTCGGCGCGCTCTCTTACTTCACTCAACATTTCAGTTTCGATATGAATGCTGAGTTTCACTCTCCAGGTCCAACGCACTACTTCCTGCAGCCAGGTATCTGCGGCACGTTTTTGATCTTCAATTCGCCAATGTTTTGCAATCATGACTTCACAGGGATGCAGGAGTGTGCTGTCTTCTTCATTTTTTAGTGCAAGCTGCAAACTCAGCACACCTTCATTGCGGCCGCGAAAACATGCCAGCGCTCGGTGTGAGGGAATTTGGCTCAGCGCCTCCGAAAAATCATAATAATCCCTGAATTTTTCGCCTTCCTTTTCTTTACCTTCTATTAGAGACGATTTTAGTAAACCTTCCGCTTTAAAAAACACGCGAATTTCTTCCAGTAAATCTGCACTTTCGCTAAAACGTTCCATCAAAATTTGTTTTGCGCCATCAAGTGCGCTCTTTGCGTCTTCAATCTTATGTTCAGTATTAAGGTATTTTTCTGCTTCAATTTCGGGATCTCGCTTAGGGTCACTGTACAGTGCGTCCGCTAACGGTTCTAATCCGGCTTCACGTGCAATTTGTGCCTTAGTACGTCGCTTGGGTTTGAAAGGAAGGTAAAGGTCTTCAAGGCGTGTTTTGGTGTCGGCTTGTAATATTTGCGCCTCCAATTCCGGAGTTAACTTTTCCTGTTCCTTGATGGATTTGAGAACGGTATCACGTCGATCTTCTAACTCACGCAAGTAAGCCAGACGCTGTTCAAGAGTTCGCAGTTGAGTATCATCCAGCCCCCCTGTCACTTCCTTTCGATAACGAGAAATAAAAGGTACGGTGGAACCTTCATCCAACAAACCAACAGCAGCGTTGACTTGTTTTTCATTGACTTGCAACTCATCTGCAATACGCGCATTAATCGACAACATAGGCACTTTTTATACTCACTCTTTATACTCACTCTCTATACATCAAAAATCGCGCGCATTATGCCGCTTTCAAACCGCGAACAACAGACTTGTGTTTCCTCAGGTTTTATGTCGTGGCGCATCAATCGAGAGCGCCATAATACGACTCAACTTAGCCAGTCCAAAACCCGTCTCCTCCCGCCACTGATTAAAGGCTGCCTGCACTCTTTGCTGAGCCGCTTTGCCACCTGGAGCCTTGTCTATAATCCCCGCCACTTTCAGCGCTTCAATCACATCAGCACTTAACACAAAGCCGTCCTTTCCGACGAAACGACAAAAATATTGGCAGGTTTGTATGCCCATACGGTCAAGGGTTTTATTCAATTTAAGCGTAAGCCCAATAAAATCTTCATCAGGCCAAGACGCAAGCATTTCTCCCATACTGCCGTATTCATTTGCAATGTCTATTAATGCGCCTGCATTGCGTTGCACTGATTGAATTTTTTTCAAGTTTCGAACTATAGCGGTTTGTTGCATCAACTTATCAATATCCTCCGGGCTAATTACCGCACAACGTCGCACATTGAATTTCCAAAATGCTTTTTCAAAATTTGGCCACTTGTTGTCGATAACTTTCCATACAAAGCCCGCTTTAAATACAGCTTTCGTGATTTCAGATAAATAGCGATCATCACCCAAGCGTCTCAACTGCGCAGGTTTTTTTAGCTCAATAGCTAATAATTCCTGCAGTTGCGCTTCACCTTTACGTTTAATAGCGCGCTTGTGAATTACAGAAAATTTTTCCACGTGATTAATCCCCATTCGTAATTTCTTTGATTTTGCACTTTAGCCTCGGTGGACAATTCCGTCCACATTAAGGTAGTATGTGTAGGCTAAATTTTACCCGTTTTAAACAGGGAGCCTGACATCTCCTCTTCTGCATCACATGCAGCTCGATTTAAGTATGCAATACACAAAAGTGTAATTGCATTATCTTCCTGGCTAATATTCTCTTTAGCTTCAGGGCAGCTCTGGGCGAGCGAAATTTCCTTATCATCAAATACCGACCTATCAACGGAGGGCTATTTTGTTCTCTCCTGGCAGGATGAAAGTGCAAGCGCTGATAGCGACAAACTCTCAACATTGTTACAAGCCGATAATGCAGAATTACGAAACGCCAAAGCTATTCAGGTGCCAGCATCCGGTGCCTTAACGCTCAGCGGTTTTGAAAATGGTCAAATCTATTTTCAAATTCAAAGCGACACGAATCACAGTAAGCTCATTTCCGTCAAGGTTGAACATCACTCTTTAACAAAAGCTTGGGGATTTTTCTCAGTGGGCTTTTTGTTATTTTTGACGCTCTGTGTAACAGTTTATCTTGGCAATAAATGTAACAAGCTGGGAGACAAGCAATGAATACGGCCCTCTCAACCAGCACAGCCCTGATCATTTTGGTTATTTTCGGAGCAATATGGGTTGTTTTCGGCTATTTCCTGGGCCGCAAAAATAAAACACTTGATGACTATATGTTGGCCGGGCGCAATGTGGGTCTCGCGTTTGCTGCGGCTACTGCAATGGCCACCTGGGTAACCAGCAACACTACAATGACCGCACCACAACTCACTTATCAATTAGGTGTTTGGGGTATGGTCGGTTATTCCTTTGGTGCAATCGGCCTGCTTTTATTTGCGCCGCTTGCTGCCAGAATTAAAGAAATCTTACCTCACGGCCTCACCTCAGGCGATTTCATCCGTCGACGTTATGGCGTGCTTGCCTGGCGAATTTTTCTCATCATTTCACTTTTCTATGCTTTTGGCTGGTTAATTAGTCTCGGCATGGCCGGTGGAATTCTGGTCAATGCTTTGAGCGGCCTGGATTATCATCTAGGCATGAGTGTCATTTTATTAATTTGTGTGAGTTATACCTTGCTAGGTGGATTGCGCGCGGTTATCGCTACAGATTTTGTTCAAACTCTGATAATCATAATAGGGGTAATTATTATTGCCGTGCTGGTTATCCAAAATGTCGGTTTTGAATCTATACACACTAAACTGAGTGAAGATCATCCCCAATTATTAAACCTTTTATTTCCGGCGGCATTAATGTTTCTTTTTAACAACTTGTTATTCGGTGTCGGTGAAATTTTTCATTCAAACGTTTGGTGGTCACGCGCTTTTGCATTTAGGAAAAATACCGGAGCAAGGGCCTATATTCTCGCTGGCTTATTTTGGCTGCCTATTCCCATTGTTGCGGGTTTTATCGCGCTTGCAGCGCCTTCAATGGGCTTGCTTGTACCTTCGGCAGACATGGTTGGGCCCCTGGTTGCAGGCAAAGTTTTGGGCACCTTTGGTGCAATTATTGTGTTTGTTGTGATTTTTTCAGCGCTTGCTTCTAGTCTCGATTCACTATTGGCCGCTACTGCTGATTTAATTACTCAGGATATTTATCGCGGCCATATTAAGCCAAGTGCTTCTGATGCCGATTGTTTCAAGACCGGTAAGTTCATTGTGATTGGGTTAGGCGTGGTCACCTGGGCTTTGTGTGTTCCACGAATGAGTACTTTGGCGTCTCTGCTATATTTTACTGGCGCATTTGTTGCGAGTGCTATTTGGCCTATTGTATTTGGCTTGTATTTTCGTTGGCCCAACAAGTGGGCAGCCAGTTTAGCCATGGTTGCAGGAACACTGATCGGCTTGTGGTCTTACCGCTACATTGGATTCTACGTAGCCGCGTTGGTGTCCTGCGCTGTTTCCTTGATAGTGATGCTTGCTGGCAGTGTATTCAGTCGTGAAAATTTCGATTTTAAATTGCTTGAATCAGAAGAGAGTTCCTTATGATGTCCCTCAGTGCCTTAAGTGCACTCGTTTATATTGCTTTGGCAATCACTATTGTCACGCCATTTTTAATGCTATCTCTAGTCTTTCTAGATTGGAAGCGAGGTGATTTATGGTAAGCCACGAAATTAACGTGCACAAAAGTATGCAGGTTAACAAAGTGAATCGCGACAAACCCGAAGTTTATGGCGATGCGCACCCGAAAGCCTTGCTCAGATCCATTATGGAAGACGGCGAGCACTTGTTACCTTTGGAAAATCAACATATTTTGTCTGCCGATCAATTTGATCAACAAACGCTTTTGCAATTATTTCGTCTTGCGGCCAAGTATGAAAGTAACCCTGAAAGATTTCGTACACCTTTGCAGGGGAAGATTCTGATAAGTGCATTTTATGAACCAAGCACACGTACACGCCTTTCATTTGAAAGCGCTTGGCATCGCTTGGGCGGTGACATCATGTCCATCACGGATCGTTCTACAACCGGTATTGCCAAAGGCGAATCTCTTTCAGATGTCGGCGAAATGTTTAACAACTATGCTGACTGTGTTGTTCTACGGGATACGCGTGCTGAGTCCTTGAGCGAAATGAAAAGCTCCTTGCGTATTCCTATTATTAATGCAGGCAACGGCATCGACGAACATCCTACACAAGCGATGGCCGATATTTATACCATTTTTAAATGGCGCCCTGAATTGATTAAAAAGGACGTGGATAAGAAACATAAAATTGACGTTGGTATTATTGGCGTACCACACAAAATGCGGACAGTGCGAAGCTTGTTAAAAATATTTTCCGTTTTTCCCTATGCCTTCAATAATATTTATTTATTCAGCAACGAAGATTCACCACCTGATAATGATTTAATGGAAATGTTAAAAGATCGAGGCTTGAATATAATACTTCCAAAAGAAAATTTTGATAAGGTATTGCCGAAACTCGACGTGATTTACATCAATGCTATTGCCTGGATTGGCGATAGTTTCGAAACCTACGGAAAAGAATTTTCACTATCAACAACTAAACCCTTTAAAAAAGGTGCCATTGTGCTTCACCCACTTGCTAGAGGTGAGGAATTACCGGTTGACTTAGACAAAACCGAACTCAATTGGTACTTCTCGCAAGCACGCGGTGCGGTGTTTGTACGAATGGCTCTTCTCACCTGCCTCGTTCATCGCAAAGGGCGCGTACTCGACGTCGTTTAATTACAACTCAAAACAGGATTCTTAAATGTGCGGTATTGCTGGTATTTTTAATACCTCCAAAGACAATATAATTCCCCCTCAATTGCTCGTAAATATGGCTGCCATACAGTGGCATCGAGGACCGGATGGATTTGGTTATCATAGTGTTGAGGGTCACGGCGTGGGCTTCAGTCATGCTCGCTTATCTATAATTGATCTTAACGAAAATCGTGGTCGCCAACCGAAGTTAAGTCAAGATGGAAATCTCCTTCTCGCACACAATGGCGAATTTTATGATTACCAGCGTATACGCGCACGTTTAACCGCTGACGGCGCGCGCTTCCAATCTAAAAGTGATTCCGAAATTGTGTTGCACCTTTACCCAAAATTAGGAATTGAAAAAACGCTACTTGAATTACGCGGTGAATTTGCCTTCGCATTGTATGAAAAAAGTGAAGAAACGCTTTATCTTGTTCGTGACCGCTTCGGCATCAAACCTCTTTATTGGACACAAACGAAAGAGGGTGTTGTTTTTGGATCCGAATTGAAAGTACTGTTTGCACACCCCGCTGTAAAACGCGAATTTTCTGCCGCGGGTATTTATCATCAGCTGATGCAAACAATTGTTCCCGGCACGACTGCTTTTAAAAACATTCATCAAATAAAACCCGGTCACATTGTCAAAATTCAGAGGCGCAATGGCACACTCGATATTAATGAGAAAAAATATTGGGATCTGGATTTTCCACCCGAGCATGAACGTGCCGAGATGAGTGAAACAGAGGCTATTGAGTCTGTTCGTGAGGGATTGCTGAACGCAGTTGCCTTGCGCTTAGAGGCGGATGTTCCCGTCGGCTGTTACCTCAGTGGCGGAATTGATTCCTGTGCAATTTTGGGTTTAGCTTCCGCATGCAGGCAAGGGCCAGTTAAAGCTTTTACTATAGGTTTCGATGACAAAAGTTACGACGAAAGCGCAATAGCGACTCAGATGGCGGAGAGTTGTGGAGCCGATCAAGACATCATGCGCTTATCGGGAAATGAATTGTACGGCCACTTTGAGGAAACACTGTGGCATACAGAACGAACGATTTACAACACGCTGGGTGTCGCAAAACTATTGATGAGCCGACACGTTAATCAGAGTAAGTATAAAGTCGTAATGACGGGTGAAGGCTCGGATGAATTATTTGGCGGTTACCCCGCGTTTCGTCGAGATATGTTTTTGCATGGCCTCGACAGTCTCAGTGCTAAAGACAAAGCAGATTGGCAAGCTCTATTAAACGAAAGCAATGCCTTATTTACGGGTGCCATGCTTTCCAAAGATCAAATTGATGACCCCGCGCTGCATTTCAAAGTAGGTTTTACTCCAAGTTGTTTGCAGCCTTGGCTGGCCTGTGAAGAACATGTTCCCTCTTTGCTTTCTGAATCCCTTGGTCAGCAATTACAGGGTTACAAAGCGGGAGAAGCTATCGCAGAAACATTCGATGAAGAGCAGTTGCGTGGACGCCACGCCCTTGATAAAGCACAATATATTTGGTGCAAGACCATGCTCGAAGGACAAATCCTCACGTGGGGTGGCGACCGTGTTGATATGGCAAACTCAATGGAAGCAAGGCCGGCATTTCTTGATCATCATCTCGCTAAACTCGCGGTAAATATTCCACCGCAATATCGTATTAAAGGACGCATAGAAAAATGGGTGTTACGCGAGGCAATGAAAGGGATTCTGCCCGAAGTACTCTACAAACGCGAAAAGTTTGCATTTATGGCTCCGCCCGCTCATACCGACGATACCAAATGGAAACAGATGAGGGTTTTGGCTGATAAATATTTAAATAAAGAAAGCATTGAAAGTTCCGGCTTGCTATCTTATCAAGGTGTAGAAGCCTTATTTAGAAAACATGATCTCCCGGAGACCAGCGTTGCAGAAAAAGTACAAATGGATGCAATTATTAATCATTTACTGGGAGTTCAAGTTTTGCATTCTCATTTTATTCAGCAAGATATTCCTAAATTAGCTGAAGAACGTGCAAAGAAACTCGGTTGGGCCGCGTAAGATTATGAGCCTCAATATAGATATAGAACGTGTAAAACAGGATATTTATACCGTTGGTCGCTATGGCTATAACTCGGAAGACCAGGGTGTCTATCGTCAGGGCTTTAGTGACGAAGATATAAAAGCACGAGCCTGGTTTCAAAAACAACTCGAAGAATTGGGCCTCGATAATTACATGGATGGAGCGGGAAATGTAATTGGTCGTTATGGAAATAAAAAGGACAAGGCCTTACTGCTCGGATCTCACCTTGATTCTGTGCCCGCAGGCGGTATGTTCGACGGTGTACTCGGCGTGATTGCAGGTCTCGAATGTATCCGCGTGATAAAAGAAAACAATATTTCGATTAAACACGCATTGGAAGTCGTTGCGACCAGTGAAGAAGAAGGACGTTTTGGCGGCATGCTAGGTGCGCAAGCACTGACGGGAAATATACGTCTCGATTGGTTAGAACGCGCAAAGGATGCGAGCGGCGAATTATTACGCGATGCAATGGCGCGTTGTCAAATGCCTTATCATCTGGCAATGGAAGCCGCACGTGACCCCGATAACTTAATTGGCTTTCTTGAACTCCACATTGAACAGGGACCCGTGCTTGAACAAACCGGCAATACTATTGGTATTGTAGAAGGCATTAGCGGCGTCTTTAAGTGGAAAGTACAATTAATCGGAAAAGCTGACCACGCCGGTACGGCACCTATGAATTTACGCAGCGATGCCTTTATGGGAGTCGCTGATTTTGCGCATGAGATTGCTCGCATTATTGATGAGGAAGGCACAGATAAAAGTCGTCTAACCATCGGCAGTGTTGAACTCAAACCCGGTTTTGCACACACCGTTCCCGGCCAAGCCGAATTTACACTTGTCGGCCGGGACATGTCGGAAGCTGTCATGAATGCACTTGCCGATTCGTGCCGCAAAGTGCTCTCAGCGATCGCGCGCAAACATAAACTCATGTTCGAATATGAACAAATGAGTTGGCTAGAACCCAAACATTGTTCAAAAGACATCATGCAAGTGCTGGAAAAACATTCTTTGGCATTGGGTTACAAAACCCTGGTGATGCCTAGCGGAGCCGGTCACGACGCTCAGTTCTTTACTGATATCACACCAACAGGTTTGTTGTTTGTGCCTAGTGTGGGCGGTGTAAGTCATGCGCCCGACGAGTGGACGCACTGGCATGATGTTGAAAAAGGCTGCAATGTGCTTCTCCATACCGTACTTGAATTAGTTCAAAAATAAAGACTGTGCAAACACTCATTGCCAATTTGGAAAAGGTGATTGACTCCTGGCTTGAAAAAAATCTATTAAATTCGCAAAAAAAGACTGTAAAAGAGTATGACCTTCTCCAAGCTTGTGAAAACGAAGCTTGCTTTCAAGCACTCCGCTCCGCAAGTCCGTCATTAATGTTATTTCAAAAACATTTTCTTTGTATGCATGTTCTTTATAAACTTCAAAAGCAGTGGCTTGAGAGAAAATACTATTTAAACATTTCCTCGATCAACATATCTCTGGAACAGCAACTCGATAACGACGATTCACTTCCAGGAACAGATCACAACGAGCTCGCAAATTATTACCTCAATCTTGAAAACCTGACAAAGGCCAACGAGGACAGCGTGCATCAACTTCAGGAAAATTTTTTCAAACAATACCACGCCTGGTTAAATGCCGATGAAGCTTATGCCACCCTGGGTATCTCGCCGACCAGCTCTTGGGAAGCCATTCAAAAAGAATATCGTCGCCTTTGCCAGCTTCACCATCCTGACAAAGGTGGAGACTCTGAAATATTTCTCGAAATGCAATACGCCTACGAACAACTGAAAACCAGGTATCTTAAAACCTAAAAAAACTTACCTTACACAGAAGCCTAAAGCAATATTTCCTATCCGATACTTTCTGCCTGAGCCTCTCCACGCTTGCTCTCTTTCCAAAGCTGTAGCATTATCTAAAAGTAGTTAATAAACCTTAATTAGTTTGCTCAAATGAAAAAATTATTCCATGCCGCCGTAAGTGTGCTTTTTTTCTATATTGCCTGGTTACAATTTAACGATCCAGATCCACTATTTTGGATATTACTTTATTTCCTGGTGGCGCTCGTGCCACTTAGATGTCTTTTACCTGAATCACAAACCCAATTACATACCCTATCGCGCTTTTTACCTGCTATTGCGAGCGGCTATTGTCTGGCCGCGCTTGCGATGGTCGCCAGTGGCGCACTGGATTATATTCCTCACTTACACGACGAATCACTTATCCAGGATATGAGTGCAGAGCGACCTTATATTGAGGAAGCGCGAGAGTGGCTTGGAACGCTAATCGGTTTAATTACAGTGACAATTTATTGGTTTATGGAGTTGAAGAACAAGCGCTAAGTTTTAACAGCAAAACTTGAATATCCGTAGGTAAGATTCCATTTTCGACCATTTCGGAAGGCAAAAAACCACTTTCTGAACAAATAAATATCGCACCGTCATCTGCATTTTCACAAAATGCGCCATGAGAACCCTTTACCAAACTGGTATCCAGAGGGATAACATCCATAAGTGTACGAAACCCAAGCTTTTTCAAAAGCAACTTACTGGCAAGTTTTAATTTAGGGAATCGCAAACTGGGATCAAGAAATAATTCAACCGGGTCGTAACCTGGTTTGCGGTGGATATCAACCGTGCGCGCAAAGTCTGGCGCCTTAGCATCTTCCAACCAATAATAATAACTAAACCACGCGTCCTGACGACTCACAGCAATTAAATCACCACTACGCTCATGCGCCAGACCATAATGTTTTTTCTGCTCGTCCCCCAAGATTAATTCCACTTCCGGGCAGTCTTCTAGTGCCTTCCTCACCTTGTCCAACAGGCCTTTATCCTGCACATAAACATGTGCTATTTGGTGATCAGCCACAGCAAAAACTCGGCTTGCGCCCGCGTCCAAAATCTCTAACCCTAATTCTTCACGAGCCTGAAGCCAACCTTGCATACGAAAAATACGATTCAAGTAACATACTTTGGATACCGATTGGATACCGTATTCTGAGAGCACAACAATGCGGTATTGCTGACTTTGTGCATAATCAAGTAGTTGACCACAGACTTGATCAATAGCGGATAGCTCAGCTGCAATCCCCGGGTGATTTGGACCTAATTTTTGTAGCGCGTAATCGAGATGTGGTAGATACACCATGGCCAAATCAGGTCGTTCTTTTTCAAGCACCTCCAGTGCGCAATCGGCAATCCATTGTGAAGATTGAATATTTGAATTTGGACCCCAGAAACTGAAAAGAGGAAATTGTCCAAGACGTGCATTTAAGTCATTGCGAAGTTCAGGTGGCGAAGTATAAATATCTGGAATTTTTCTTCCGTCAGCGGGATACATTGGCCTCACTGTTACCGAAGTATCTGCGGGATTGTACATGTTGTACCAACAGAAAATATTTGCAGTGTGAGCTTCAGGATACAAGTCTTTAAAATTTTGCCAAATTTGCGGCCTTTGTATCAGGTGGTTGCTTTGATGCCAAAATTTAATTTCGGCCAGATCTTTAAAATACCAACCATTGCCAACAATACCATGTTCGCTGGGCGTGTGACCGCTGAAATACGTTGCCTGAACAGAGCAGGTTACTGCCGGAAGCATTGATTGAATGTGTGTCACTCCACCGTGTTTGGCCAACTTTTCCAAATTAGGGGTAAAGGGTCCTATGTGTTTTGGACTTAGACCAACAACGTTAAGTACCAATAGTTTGGAAGGAACAGTTTTCTGCAAAGTATCCACCGACATCGCGTTTAATTATCAACCCTGGGAGTTTGTCCGCGTAAAACTGAATTACCTTCAAAATTTTTCGCCTGATCTATTTTATTATTTTTCCAGTCGCTTTCCTGCATTTGACCACTTTGTGCGTAGGCATCCAGGGCATTTTTGTAACACACCAAATTGACATCACTCTCATTGATGCCATTTGCTAACATTAATTGCGCTGTTTTAGGCACCGACAGTGGATCTGATACTCCCCAGTCTGCGCTGGAGTCGATAAAAATCCGTTCACTGCCGTACTGTTTAACAATATTTACCATGCGTTCACTGCCCATTTTTGTTTGCGGGTAAAGAGTAAATGCCGTCCAGTAACCTCTGTCTAACACGGTATCAACTGTTGTTTCATTATTATGATCAATTATTACTCGCGCAGGATCCATACCATGCTCTTCACAAATATCCATAGTCAAAATTGTTCCACGTAATTTATCCCGGTGGGGCGTATGAACCATTACCGGCAATTCAAATTCCTTGGCCAATTCAATTTGTTGACGCAAATATTTTTCTTCCAAGTCGGTTTGTTCGTCAAATCCGATTTCACCCACGGCAACCACTCCTTCCTTCGCAAGAAATAAGGGCAATATTTCCATCACCTCTTCCGCCAGTTTTTCATTGTTGGCCTCTTTGGAATTCAAGCCAATGGTACAGTAATGTTGAATTCCAAACTGGGATGCACGAAATCGTTCCCAACCGACAAGTGAAGCGAGATAATCTTTGTAGGTTTCGGCAGAGGTGCGTGGCTGACCTAACCAAAAAGCCGGTTCAATCACTGCGACAATTCCGGCTTCTGACATTGCCTGGTAATCATCCGTCGTGCGCGCACTCATATGAACGTGAGGATCTATATACATAATTCTGACCTATATTTTTTTACTGTAATACATTTTTTCAAATCAACTAATTTTATTTCTTCTCGCGAGCTGTTCCCAAGCAAGTTCACTCACTTTCAAACCTTGGTTTTCTGAAAGAAATTGTGAAAACTCACGAATCTCTTCTTTATTGTTTTCACTCAAAGACAAAACGATAGCCGCTTGAGACAAGTCATCTAAAGCGAGAAATGGCTTTTTTAGATATTCTTCATCTTCTTTGCTATCTGCAGCCCAGCCGAGACACGCCCAAATATCCCAGGGTAAATTGCGACTCGCCGCTTGCCTTTCCCAAATATAGTGCTTAATCATTTTCACCAGTTCTGCGTTGTTACGCTCTCTCAAGCCGAAAATGGACCAAATTGGCACCGCAAGAAATGCCGCTTTTAGAATAAGTTGATTCCATCCGTCCTGATCAAAATACTTGTAAGCATAGTGACTGTTGTGTGCAAGTGCACAAAATACGCTTTCAATATTACTACGAGCCACTTCACGCGCACGCTCAACAAAATATTCTGATTCAGGCAAATAATTTAACGCGCGCACAAGCAGCAATAATTCATTGACATCCGCCGTACTAAAGAGCTGGTCTACGGTACGACAGTAGTTTTCCCTTTCCACGCATTCACTTAATTGGAGCAACAACCACAAGCGCGCACACTGCACTGCAGTCCACTCTTCATTACCTGCATATTGGGCGAGGTGTTTAGCTCTGATTTCGCTGGATATTTCGCCCCTCGCAAACCATCTTGAACACATAGCAAAAAGGTAAAAGAATTTCTTTTTATCAAATTCCTGCAAACACGCTCGCAAACTCTCTTGCAAATTTTTAAAATTTTGGGTGCTAGAAACGGCTTCTAGATCCTGTAGCGCCTGCTCTAAGTCGTGTTTGATATTCGGCGTTTTCATATTGGGTGATTTCATGCTTGCAACACCATCACGTTGCCGGAATAGATCGTTGCAATACCAAACACAGAAGAAAGCCCGCCAGGGCGATCCAAGCCCACTGATTATGTTCAAGTGCAACCAGGAACATCGCATCAATCAAACACAGTCCCGCAAGTAATGCGGATACCGCCCGCCCAGTGGCGTGTGGAATTTTTTGCGATAAGACATGAAAAACAGCACGCATCACCCAAGCCATACAAAATCCACTTATCAAAATTGTCTGCGTAGATTCATATCCGATATACACCGCGACAAAGATTGGAGAGAGCAAAAGTAAAACCGGTATTAACTGACTAACGAATGTGCCAATCGCTGGTTTGCTTTGATGCTCTGTTCTTGCTAATACTGTGATTCCTGCGACATAAAGCAGCAAGGCCGCAGCCGCAAAATACAATTCTTTGCTGAAAGGTAAGGTCAAAACTAAACTGGCCGCGACCAGGTACACCAAAAATCGACACAGCCCCATAATCAGTGGTGCTAGTGTCGGCCATGCTTTGTGCTTCCAGTCGTAAAGCAAAATCGCTACGATAAGAAAAAACGAGAGCGTTAAGGTTGCCAATACATGCTGCGTAATCACTGAGAGTAAACCTAAACCCACCAGACAAAATAAACCGCTAAAGCTTAATACTTCTTTTTTATTTGCTTTACCTTGCGGAATAGGCCTCTGCGGGTTGTTTTCAGTATCCCATCCCACGTCGAAATAATCATTCAGGTACATACCAGCGACATAAAAAAAACTGACTGCCACACAAGCCAATATCAGTTTGTCGAACCCAATAATACTCAATGCGCTTGTGAATGCGACACCAACAAGCACATTGGTCCAAACAGTGGGTAAATTAGAAATACGTCCAAGTACAAGCGCAGTTTTTAAATTCAAACAACACGCTCCTTCACCCAATTCAACTCTCGAGCAATTGCTCGCTCAATATTGGGTTCTACCAGTTCCTTGGGCAAGAGATCAAAGGTATAGGTTTCAACTTCAAGATGAGGGCAAACCCAGTTCAACTTTAGATATTGCAAGAACTCAATCAGTTCATTTTGCGTTGTTCGCAAGGTTTCTAGTTGTTCTACAAAGACGGGAACATGAAAGTGACTACGAAATTGCGCTTTTGAAGCGGAAAATGCTGTAGCTGCTTTCAATGCTTCGGGAAGGTCCAAATAAAAATGGATATCACCGCTTTCGTCAACCAGGGTGCTTTGGTGTAAATAAATATTGTCAGCATATTTTTCGAAAACTTTTAAATTTTTCGAATCGAGGCTCGCCTGCAAAGCAGTAGTTAATTGGATTTTATGGATAGCTATCTTTGCGCTTTGCAGTGCTTCACACATGGCGACAGCACTTTCAAACATCACGGCGGCATGGCAGGTGTCAACACAGACGCCCAGATATCGTTGTATTGTTTCAAAATCACAAGCCGATTCTTCTAGGCCTTTTTTTGCCAACATGCCGAGGGATTTTTCGCTAAAAATACGACGCTCGAAAAATTGCAATACATCTTCAGTGCATTCAAGGAAACACGCCGGTTCAGGCTCCAGCGCTAACTTTATACATTTCCCTGTTTTCTGCTCAAGCTCATGCGCAAAGATCAACCAGTCAATCAAAAAGCCGTGGGCAAGCGAAATCTTTTGCTCATCAATAAAATTGGATTTAAAACCTAGTGGCACAGTGGAAATACTGCCTACATTTAGATCCTCATCATCCACATCTAATAAGTCAGCAAGTATCTTCGCCAAGTTCTTCGTGTAGTCTAAACGTTCCGGGCTAGACCAATCCGGCAAATACACTTTTTCTTTTATTTTTTCACTATGAAAAGTTCCAAAAGGAAAGCCATTAATTGTAAAGACGTAAAGATTCTCTTGCTTTAGCCACGCAATAAATTGTTGAAACTGAACTTGATCTTCAATTAATTCATTTGCAGCCAAGGCCGATAATCGCAGACCCAAACCAAAGCGGTCATCTGCACAAACTTGTTTTTTTATTTGTGGGAGATGACGCTGTAAATTCGCGAAGTGGTCATGCCAACTTTCACCAGGATGGATGTTACTGCAATAAGTCAGATGACTGTGCGGCCGCTCGGGAATTCTCATAAAATTTTAATTTGTCGCGCGCGCGTAATAGCGCTTCTGTATTTATTTGATCAAGCTCAACTGTTGAACCGATACCTGTCAGCAAAGTAATGCACAAATTCCCACCTAAGTGTTGCCGAAATTCTTCCAATCCTTTTAACAAAACACTTTCAGCTTGATTATTTTCCCAGGCTAAAGCCGGGTGCCAAACTTTAAAGCCCAGCGCACTGATAAGTTTAATCACGCGTTCAGCCACTGCCTGCTGACATAAATTAATTTCCGCTGCGTAGAGCGCATCCAAGGCCATCCCAATTGCCACAGCTTCACCGTGCGAAAGCTCATGCTGAGTCAAAGCTTCAAGCTTATGAGCCGCCCAATGACCGTAATCTAATGGCCGTGCACTACCTTGTTCAAAAGGATCACCCCCAAAACAAATTTGCTGCAAATGCAGCTCTGCACAGCGACGAATCAAAAATAGACTGGCTTGTTCATCTCGGCAGTTCAGTTTGTTTTTTGATTTTTCTATCCAGTAAAAGAATTTGGCATCACGAATTAGCGCGACTTTAATGGCTTCGGCAAAGCCTGAACGAAAATCACGCTTAGACAACGTCTTTAAAAAATCAAGATCATTAATAATGGCAGTCGGCACTGCAAAACTACCGTATAAATTTTTTATACCACGAGCGTTAATGCCATTTTTTACTCCCACTCCGGCATCATTTTGTGCCAAGACGGTGGTGGGCATGCGAACAAGTCGAATTCCGCGATGAAAAGTGGCGGCCGCATAGCCGACTGCATCCAAAACGCCTCCACCACCAATTGCAATCACATAGGATTGCCTATCGAGGGCAACATCGAGCATTTGCTCATACATATTATCTATTTGTATTTGTGTCTTTGCTGCATCCCCACCGGGAACAATGTGTACCCGGGAAAAATTTTGTATATTGTGAATGCGACAATAATCTTGAATTTCGTTTTCTAGTTTTGGTCTGGCGCGATGCAAGCCCTCATCGAGATAAAACAGTGCCTGCACTTTATTTGTTGCGTCACCCGATTTATCACTGTGCAGTAAGTCAGCCAAACAGGCATTTTTTTTATCAAACACGCCGTGAGTAAAGTGTAAGGGATATTGAAATCGTATATTAAATTCCGGCTTGAGTGTTTTATATGCCGCCGCACCGGAGCTAGTTCGATGTGCGACTTTTTTCCAAAGCAAAAGAATACAACCCGGTAAAGCAACACTGGCGACAAATGCAAGAATGAAGGAAGTCTCCTGTGCTGCCCAGGTCGCAATACCAGCATACACCAAAGCGATAGCGGCGTTGCCTAAAGCGGTTACCAAAACAAAACGCGGAAGTGGCATTTTTACCCAGCCCGCAGCAATCACTGATGCCTCAGCCATCACCGGTACAGCGCGTAAATAAATCAAAGCCCACAATCCCCAACGCTCACTGAGCTCCTGGGCGCGTTGCAAATCCTTTTCATTAAAAAATCGTCGCAAAAGATGATTTTGAGATACCACCCCCAGGTAGTAGGCGAAGCAACAGGATAAACACAGGCCGAACCAAACCGTAAGAAAACCCAAGCCGAAGCCTAAATTCAAAACAGAGGCAACTGCGATGACGCTTGAGGGTATGGGGAGTAGCACATCTGCTGTTAGGGCCAACACAGCAAATAGGCCAACAAGCGTCGATGATTCACCTTGCAGCAAGCCTGCAAACAAAGTATTTAGTGGCGCCTCAAACAACAGGTGAAGCACGATAATCAGGGTGAAAACTGCCAAAAAGGGGACAGTCCAATTCACAAGGGAAGAAACACGGTGCATAACCAACCTCAATACCGCTATTTTTGTTATTTAATTGTTATCAATTTGTTGTCTTACAAACATGATTTTTAATATTTAACATACATCAGCCCTCTCACGAATGGCACGAAAAGGCGTTCTAGGATAATGGATTCGCGAGTGTAATGCCAATGACGTCAAGGCACGGCGATGGCGACTTCCAGCGCTTCAAACCAGTCGAGATAGCGCTTGATATTGTTACCTGTGTAATGCGTCCCTGCTGGGGGCACATCTGCTGAATATCCAGCTTTCGGACTCCAGCAATCCAGTCATTTTGGCCTGATTTGAGGGCATCCAACGCTGGTGAAACAGCTTCATCCTGGGAATATGTTCATCGAAATCTTCCACTTCCAAAGGCGCCCCGTCTGCTTCTAATGCAGCTCCAACATCTCCGCTCATAAGAATCTTTGCTTCCGGATCGTAGACATGGAAATTTCCAGATGGTCGTACCAAGCGATTTGCACACACTTAATCAAGATTTCGTACAAGTCTTAACATCTTTAAACGAATTCTTTCATCATAAGTGGGCAGGCCAAACTGAAAATCCACATACCAGGAGTAATGGGTGTAAAAATGATAAGGGGAAGAAGTCCATACATGTGACGAGAGCGCACCCGGGAAAACCTCAAGATTGATGGCAGGGTTGGCGCACTGGGTTTCAACCAAAGTACTGAGTTCGCGAATATTAGGTAAGCGCCATTCGCTTTGATGTGTATTCAAATATAAAAGTGCTTCTGCCCAGTTCAAGGCTATGGGTGAGCCTTGCTCACATGCAGACCCTTCCAAACCTTCGAGACAACGCTTCCAAACCAAATGCGTTTTTGTATCTGTAAGCGTGTTATCCGAATTCACAACAAAACGTACACTAGGTGTAGATGCTGGAATCGATTCACGCTGACAAACTTGTTCTGCCTGTAAATAAGCACACAGAAAAATACTCAGGAGCAAAAGCAGCAATTGATCTTTTTGCATTAGCTCATTCCCAATCTGTCACTAAACGCAAACTGCGGCTATTGTCACGTTTTAATTGCGCAGTGAATCCAAACTGAAAACTGACTCCCCAAGCCATACCAGGCTGATTAACAACCGGCGTATAGCTCCAATAAAAATTATTTTTTGTGTTGGGAAAGAAATCTGTGTCTATGGCTGGCATACTGCGGCCAAAGTGAATCAGCGTCTCAAGTTCAGAACGATTGGGTACACGCCAGTTGGTGTAACCGCACAAACCCTGCTTATTAATACGACTTACAAACTCTTCGATATTGCAGTAAGTTGCTGGTTGATTTCGCACATAACCAGCACATTGTTCAGAGCGCGCATTCCAATCGCCAACTGCACCACCGTTCATTTTGGGTTGTGCGTTATACCAGGTGAATAGATCGTCGGCATCATGGAGACCATGATTAGCATAATTCCCATCACCTTCTTCCTTAACTTCCCATAACAGGCCACTGACTTTATCGCGAACACAACTCCAGTGTGGCGCATTTGCTACGAGCGATGATCCGGTTTTATCAATTTTTTGATAAGAAAATGCAGGGCGATTTTTATTTTTTGCATCGGCCCCTTGATTGCAGTCTTGATACCGAAGTAAATCACCTTCGCTAAGTTCTCCGTCAGCAAGTTGCTCTAAATTAAATTTTGCTTTGCAGGTGTCGTTAATATCTTTGGGGTAATTCCCTCCCCAGGTGATACCCGTATCATTAAGCACAGGGGTTGTGGATGGTTTTTCACAAGAAAACAAAAATAAGACTGAGAATATAAAAAGTAAATATTTCATACAGAGAAAAAAGGCACTTCCCGAACGCAATAAAGCCGCGCCGGGAAGTGGCCTACTTAAACGAGTACCCCAGGAATTACATTATTGGCATAGCCTTGGTAATTGGGGTGTTCATCCGCACCCAAAGCCACTGCCGCCGTGTGAATCATATTAAGAGGTGTATAGCTTGCACTTCCTGAGTTGGAAACACCGCGCTGAATCGCACCTCCACCTCCGGCCATCAACAAGGGCACCTCATTGGAACCGTGACCGTCGCCATCTCCCATGTCCGTCACCTCGCAAACAATTGTTGAATCAAGCAATCCAGCATTTTTCAATGCACTGATCACATTCGCTGACAAACTACTCATATGCGCGCGCGTTTCACGAAAATGCGGATAACTCGGATCACCATTATTGCCACCATGAATACTTTGGTGATAAATACCTGTAAATCCAAGATAGGGAAAAGCAAATTCCCCCTGATGATTACCAAAAGCAATGGAAGCCGAGGATGTTAAATTACATTGAAAAGCTAAAGTGATGATTTCTGTTTGTAATGCTGCTTGCTGTTGAAAAGTGGCATATTCCAGAGGGAATTGTGCAGGGGGTGATCCCGCATTACACGAGCCTGGATTCTGATTGAGATCATTCAGCCGTTGTTCGGTTTCTTCAATTGCAGTGAGATGCGAATCTAAACGTTGCAACTCGTAATTACCCAGTTTATTTTTTAATGCATCCAGCGCGCCTTTGTGGGCATCAATAATATTTTCTTTAGGATTACCATTGCCGCCCCCACTACCGCCGTTGCCAAAAAGACGATTAAAAGCATTAAAGGGATTATCTTCAAAAGGAACCTCAGTATTATTGTCTCGCGTCAGGTAACCATGACCATTACTGTGCACACCAAGATTGATGTAAGGAAAGGGATTGTTTTCACCAATGGTTCGCCCCATGTTGACGTCGAAGCTGTCTCCAGTCCATTGGTTGTTAATGATAGTCGGCATTACACCGTGACCCCCGCGGTGATGACTCATGTTTCTTAAAAAATTACAGTCGCTTGCCACAGCCTGATAAGGTTGCGACATTGCCGGAAAGGAACTGAGATTAGAATTAGGGTACCAGTGCGCAGGAATTGCGCCGTCCGGACAATAAATCATAACCGATTTATTCGGTCCGCTCTCCTGCGCTTCAGCTAATCGACTTAACATCATACCGCCCACTAAAGGTGAAGCACGCAGAAGTGCACGAGATATCCCCGCTGATGTCAGAATTTTAATTAATTCCCGACGATTTTTATCAAATTTATTTTTGTATCGTTTTTTCATAATTTAAACCTACTGTTTTTATTCGATATTGAAAAAGCTTGTGGGCGCGGTGACTGAACACCGCGCTTCGACATTAGCGTGACCAGGCTTTACGGAATCGCACCGCATCCATCACGCCCATGCTTTCCAACATCGCTCGTGGGCTCTCTTGTAACATGGTGTTTGTAAGGCTTTGTACTTCACAGGCATAACCGTTTTGTTCCACCGCATCCAGTGTTGGCCCTTCAGGATTACTCACGTCAATGCCATCAACACCGACACCAATAACGTAGCGGAATAAATTTTGCGGTACGCAGGTTTGTGCGCTCGGCAAGCTAGTGAGTAAAGCGCCTAAACCACGTGTGCCGTTAAAATTCACAAATACGCCTTTATCGTTGAGATTCTCAGGTGCATACAACTGACCGGAAGCATCAATAGTATTGCCATTCAAATCCGTCGCTCTCGGATTCCCGACCGGGTTGAAATCCTCCATACCGAAACCCAGCGGATTAATCCATTCCGCGTGACACACCTGACATTCATTCGCACTGGTGATTGCTTCATATTTCATACGATTGGTCGTAGTCGGATCTGCTAGCAATTCGGCGAATTCTTCCAATGCTTGTGCACGACCCAGCGCGACGCCTGCCGGTGGTTGCGGTTGGTTTTGACACAGCATTCTGCGACGAACGCGTACTGAGCGCCGAATCGGCGACGTTTCCACATCCTCGGCCCAACGAGACATAAATGCACCGTTAGCTAAAATGCCGCCGCGATTTGTGGTGGTCACTTGCTGAAAATTATTTCCACTTATACCGCTAATGCCATAGTGTTGTGCTAAAGGCCCATTAACGAAGGTAAAGTCTCCATCGTATAAAGAGTTAAAACTTTCGTTAGAATCCAACATGACATGTGCGAACACTTCACGAATTTCCTGCTTCATGTGTGGAATCAAGGCATCAAAATTACTCCAGGTTGCGGAATCTTTCGGCGAACTTTCCAAACGCTCGGTATCCAACCAGTGGGCAACAAAGTCACCCATTTGCTCACGGGCTCTTACGTCATCCAGCAAACGCTGAGCCTCCTGCAAAATACTGTTTTCACTGCGCAATTGATCGTTGGCCGCTTTTTGTAAAGCTGTGCTGTCTGGCGTGGAACCGGTAAAGGTGTACGCCAACCAGGTTGCCATCTCGTACGACGTTAATTCATAAGCATCGGAATCAATTTGATTGTTGGTTCCTTGCTCACCAATTTCGTGACGATAGAGAAATTGCGGCGAAGACAGCATCGCCTCGAGCGCCATTTGAATACCTGCTTTCACGTCACCATTTGTGACAGAGCCATTCGCCATATTCAAATAAATACTGCGCTCATTATTGTCGAGTGGCCTGCGGAATATTTGCGTGGCAAAATTATCGACGAATTGATTGGCACAACTTTGATTAAAGTTACCTCCGCAATTTAAAGCCGGTGAAAAATTTCTATCCGCTGACCATTGCGCTAATTCTTCTGCAACAGTGAGATAACGATCGTAGGTGCTCGACACAACCGCAGCTTGGGTATTGTTAATAAAATATCCCACGACTGCGTCCGAACTTAAACCATCCGCTGCATCGAAATTAACACCAAGCAGATCCTCAACAGAATTTTGATATTCAGAACGCGTGAGCAATTTGATTTGTCGCGCACCATAAGGTATTGAATTACAAACAAGATCCTGATTCTGATTCCAGAAAGTATCTTCGAGATAGTCCGCGACTTTTTCCGCACATTCCTGCCCACAATTTTGTGGACTAATGCGCGGCATTTCTGCAATAACAAAATCAATAAAGGTTTGCTTAGGTCGTGATTCATTCAGTGCAATTCCCACGGTGCCGCCCGCCGCATCAGCACCATGACATTCAGAACATTCCTGCGCATACCAGTCCGCGCCTGTTAACGTAGACCCGCTAGACGAACTTGAACTGGACGAAGAACTGCTTGAGGAAGCGCTGGAACTTGAACTGCCAGTTCCACCTGACCCAATACAAGTTGGGACAATGAAACTGCCATCATGCGAACCTTGAAAACCAAAACCGCCCGTTCCCCCATTGGCAGCTAAGTTACCATTATGACCGACATCACTTGCGGTAACGGTATTGCCGTTTTCAATCAGGTTTACATTCCAGCTCCCGCTGAGATTGGGCGACTCTGCAAACTGCAAAGTAATTTCCCAACCACTAATGGCAGCATTGCCATTATTTGTAACCGTTACATCTAGCTGATAACCAGAATTCCAAATATTTTGTCCAGTAATAGCACAGGTCACACCGCCAACGCTTGTGCCGGAACTTGAAGAACTGGAACTGGAACTTGAACTGGAAGATGAACTACTCGAACCAGAACCCGAACTTGAACTGGATGACGAACTGGATAATCCACCGTCAGGGTCTAAGCGATAGAGTTCTCCTCCGTAATCCACCACATAAATTTCTCCACTATTGGTTTCGCCAAAAGAAGAAATGTTGAGGCTGGTTTGCGCAAGCAGATAACGGTTGTACTCATTTGCAGAAGGATGACCCACGGCCCACACTTCTCCCACCTCAAAATCGCCCACGATGTAAAAACCATCCAAGCCTGGGATATTGCTACCACGATAAACGTAACCACCTGTTATGGATGCGCCTTCGTTGTGTTGATAACCTTCCACGGGATCAATGTACGGCCCACTACTTCCCTCACAACCATAGCCGCTGAGGTTATAACCTTCTCGACAACTCCAACCGTAATTTCCACCTTTTTGAATAATATTGATTTCTTCAAAAGCGTCTTCACCTACGTCAGCTAACCAAATTGCCCCGGTCAAACGATCGAAACTCCAACGCCAGGGATTGCGCAAACCGTAGGCCCAAACTTCATCAAGCGTATTCGGATCATTCACAAAAGGATTATCACTCGGCACACTGTAAGTCTGACCACTATCAACATTAATACGAATCATCGTACTCATGAAGTTACCGGGATCCTGACCTCGATTACCCGGGTCGCGCTGTGATCCTCCATCACCAAAGGCTGCATAAAGATAACCATCCGGACCGAAGTGAATGTCACCGCCGTTGTGATTGGAGAAAGGTTGGTCAAAGGTAAATACATCCTGTCGAGAGTTCGGATCCAAATTGCCATTATTCCCTTCAACATAACGCGCGATGACTGTGCGCATTGGATTGGCCTGACTGGTCGTCATCGATATGTACACTTCTTTGTTGTTGGCATAATCGGGATGAAATGCCAAACCCAACAATCCACCTTCGTTATTGGTGGTCACGGTACTGCGTAAATCTATGTAAGTATTTTTTGCGCTACTTTGCTGATTATTGGCGTCAATCCAGTACAACATGCCACCTTTTTCCAGCACAAAAAAACGTGAGTTATCCCCAGGTGCCTGACTAAATCCCAAAGCCGAATTAAAAAGCAAATTTGGAAAGGCACGCGTTAACTGCAATGCCGGTGGCACACCGGGCGAGGAATAGCCCCCTGAACTGGAAGATGAAGCGCTACTACTGCTCGATGAACTCGAAGATGAACTGCTTGAACTTGAGCTAGAACTTGAACTTGAATTTGAACCGCTTGAAGACGAACTTGAGCCCGAAGAAGAACTACTGGAACTTGAACTGTTATCCGAATTGTTTGCTCCAGTTACATCCAGGTCAATGGACCATATACGTTGTGCACCAGTGATATACAAAGTTTTACCGTCAACGCCACCGAAGGTCGCATTGGTTACATTGGCATCCACATTGATTGTTGCCAAAT
This sequence comes from Cellvibrionaceae bacterium, assembly GCA_050299435.1. Lineage (GTDB taxonomy): Bacteria > Pseudomonadota > Gammaproteobacteria > Pseudomonadales > Cellvibrionaceae > 1162T-S-0a-05. Next base: position 42,216 of record JBNKVX010000008.1, read on the forward strand.
TCAATCCACTTGGACTGTACACGGAGACGCGTTGACCGTTGTGCTCTGCAATATATAAGTTGCCGTGGCAATCGATTGTCATGCCGTCTGGATTATTCAATCCGCTAATCAAAGTACCTGGATTTTGTACTTGTCCGTTCACTATGGGATAGGCTCGAATATCACCCGACGACGCGCCCACATAAAGCACATCGTCATCGGGAGAAAGGGCGACACCATTAGGATTATTTAATCCGCTATCGACCAAGGTCACACTGCCGTTGTTAGCAACACGGTATACACCGGTAAATGGCTGACCTTGACTCGAACCTTGTTGATAATCGGGATCGCTAAAGTAAATGCTACCGTCTTCAGCAATCGCCAAATCGTTTGGAGAATTGAACACTGCGCCGTTATACGTGGTCGCCACATCACTGCGGTTACCACTGGGAAAATCAAAACGTGACAAACCGTTAGTGGAATGTGTCGCCGCAATGATGTCACCTTGTGCGTCCAACGCGAGACCGTTACTTCCGCTGTTGGAGATTTGTGTTGTCATCACTCCTGCAACACTCAGCCGTTGGATGCGTGATGGAAAGCCCGATTGGAAAGTAAAGTCAGAAAAATAAAGGGCACCATCAATCCAAACCGGCCCTTCGTACAAACCGCTGGTTCCACGAGTTGAATCAGCGCCAGGGATGCGTGTTGCTGTAAAAGTTCCGGAGGGAGGTGCACCACAATTTCCGGTCATCCCGGAACTCGAGCTGGAACTGCTACTTGAAGAACTGGAAGAAGAAGAGCTTGAACTGTTTGAAGCACCTGTAATTGATCCGGAGAGCGCTGTCAAAGTCACACTATCCAACTGTGCGCCATCTTCTCGACGCTCCAAAGTTAAGGTGTGATTTCCTGCTGATAAATTTGTAAAAGTCGCCGGTGAGAGCGTTGACCAGCCACTGGTTTGCACATTGTTTTGTGTACTCCAGACTCCACTATCTATTTTGTAATGAAATGAATCATCATCGCCACTTGGCAGATTTACACGAATTTGAAAATCAACGCTGCTTTGCTGCGACAAACTAAAATCAATTTCCATTTGTCCCGTTGCAGAATTGGAGGCAGAGGCATTGATTTGATCACTACCGTTATTCGGCCACACAACATATTGGCCACCTGAAGCACCTACGGCGTTTTGCACGGTGAAAGGTGAAAAATTTCCCTGGCCGGCCAGACTTTCCAATTCAATAAGCAATGCATTGCTGCTACCTGAGGAACTTGAGCTGCTCGAACTTGAGCTGGAACTCGAACTACTGGAAGAGCTGGAGCTAGAACTACTTGAAGAACTCGAACTGCTTGAAGAACTCGAACTGTTTGACGAACCAGAGCTACTTGAACTCGACGAAGAACTAGATGAAGCACTGGATGAGGAAGAACTGGAGCTTGAGCTAGTGCCGGTGTTACACACAGCGCCACTGACAGTGGGAATCTCTGGATCAGCATTGGCTGTCCCCTTTTCCCCCTGAAAACCAAACTGCACCGATTGCCCTGGAGAAATTGTTGCATTCCAGGAAAGCGGAGTTGCACTATGGGGATTGTTTCCGCTGAAATTTGCATTCCAGCCACTTGAGAAGTTGTCGCTTGAATACTGCCAACTCACTTCCCAACCGTTAATGGTTGAATTGGTGTCGTTGCTAATTTCTATATAAGCAACAAAACCGGTACTCCAATGATTACTAATACCGTATTCACATGCGGCCAGTACATGCTGTGCGCCAAACAGCAAGCCACATGCGACCGTTCCCGTTATCCACTGGAACAGGCGCGCGCTAGGGTTTTTCATTATTAGTCCCCGTTTATTTTTATATTGTGACGGCACTAACGAACACAATTAACATTTAGCTGCTAATTTGCGCACCCGTGCCACTTCGCAAACATGTGTTCGAAGGATAGCTTTGGTCTAAAAGATTGTCTATGAGGCAAAGGGGGTTTTATTCAACAATGCTAAAGCCTTTCAGAATAAAATGATTCGTTTTATATAGCCTTTCACAATATTTGTGTTTAAGTTTCCATCACACTAGAATGAGGAGCCTGCACTGCCCTTTCTTTTCTGACCATGAATCGAGTTAAAAAATGAACACCTATTTGAAAAAGTTTTTATGGCTTTTAGTTAGCTTAATCGTACTTTACATCTTGGCAGGCCTACTTATTCTGGGCTTTTCACCCATGATAACCAAACATTTCGCGGGCGAATTTTTAGCTGAGCACAATGTAGTTATTTCGGAAAACAGTATTGTTCAACTGAATGTTTTTTCCTCAAAGATAGTAATTAAGGAAGCAGTATTACTAAAACAAGCGGACGAAAGGCTTCGGATTAACGAACTGACACTCCACTATCTATTTTTACCACTTTTTAGAAAACACATTATCGTTGAAAAAATTAGCCTGGCAGGTGCAACACTTCATTTAAAACGCCATGATAACGATTTCACGGCAGCAGGTTTATCTTTAGAAAAACTATTGAAGCAGACTAAAAGTGAGTCCGAAGAGGATGAAAGTGCAGAAACCGATAAAAAACCAAGCCAAATAACCTTTTCCTTGAAGTCTCTGGAATTCACTGATATCCAAATTAAGGCTTATGACAGAACTCAACTCCTTCCGATTTACATCGATAAATTCACATTGAAGGACTTTGAAGTCGCGCCCCAAGGCATGAATGCCAACATGCAAGGGATGATCAAACTCGCTGATGGCAATATAAATTTTGAAACGCACTTTCAATCAAGCCCTTCTAACAAACAGCTTAAATTATCCTTTATTGGCGATAGAATCAACTTAGAGGAAATTTCAAACTGGTTAGGCAGCGGTCAAAATTTTCAACGGAATTTTCTGGACATCAGCTTTAACGCAGAAGGGAATTTTTCGGAAGATTATTATTCTTTAAATATGAAATCTTTGAGCTTTAATTTAGATGTGTTGGACGAAAATAATATTTCTGACGAGACCCGATATCCAGATATACAGGTTGCGGAAATAAACCTCCCTAAAATCCTAAGCGATAAAGATAAGGGCGAAATATCAATAGAACTAATTGACATTCTTGCCCCACAGATTGATCTCACCCTTGACTCCACGATCACTGAAACTAGCGATGAGACAAGGAGCACAAAGGCATCAAATACGAAAGATAAAATTAGTAGTAAAAAGGAGAAAGAAAAGAAATCTAAAGTAAGCAAGCAAACTAAAAAGCTTAGTGATTCAGATGTAAATACCGATTCTTCCCCGAAACCCACTAACGAAACCATTACTATTTCAAAAACAGAAAATCCAGCAATCAATATTAAAATCGGAAAAATTATTGTTAGCAATCCCGGCCATGTTGAATTAACAGACCTTAATACGGAAACACCCTTTACACAGAAGTTTCACATTCAAGAACTGGAGATTCTCGATATTGATTCAAGTGATCCCCAGAAATTTAGCCACTTTAAATTTCAAGGTAAAGACGAAAACTATTTTGGTTATTCCTTCGAAGGCAAGGTTACGCCTTTTACTCCCGCCGTAAACCTTAAAGTTAAAGGAAAAACTAGCGAACTGGATTTACCGCCTATTAACACCTATTTACAAAAAAATCTCGGCCTTACTGTAGAACACGGCCAAATGGATAGCGATATCTCACTTACAATCGATGAAAACAAGCTTGATGGGCAGCTAAAATTGCATCTAAAAGCAATAAAATTTTCTTCAACCAATGAGAAAGATCATCTCAGCGCTATCGACCAATCTGCTGTACCGCTCAATGTTGCGTTAAATTATCTGAAAGATAAAAATGGCAATATTGAATTAAAAATTCCCCTATCGGGCAATCTAACCGACCCTAACTTTAGTATCCGACACCTGGTTAATCTGGTCATCAAGAAAGCCGCAATGAATCAGGCAAAAAGTTACTTGATCAGCACCTTTATTCCCTATTCGAATGTGCTTAAAGTGGCAATGATTGCCGGAGAGCATGCACTTAAAGTACGCTTTGAAGATTTACACTATGAGGCTAAACAAATTGCAATCAGTGAAGATCAGACTATTTACATGGATGAGCTTGCTGTTTTGTTGAAAGATAAAAAAGATCTGAGAATTCATGTCTGTCCCTATGCCGCGAAATCAGATGGAGAAGACAGAAAAGAACAAGCACTCATTGCAGAAGCGCGCGCAAAAAACTTCAAGGATTATCTGATCAACGAGAAACAAATTGCATCAGCGCGTATTCTGATTTGCGAAGTCAAATTCGATATTCGGGAAGGAGCGTCACCGCGTATAGAAATTGGTGAATAAACGCGTTTTTAAATTCGAGCGACATCTACCGAAACTTTAAGCTTGGGTGTTTCTCCGCCACCGAAAATAACCCCCTTTAAGGGTGTCACATCGAAGTAATCACGCCCCCAAGCGGTGATGATATGTTGATCTGCCGCTAATTTGTCATTAGTTGGATCAAATTCATACCAACCTTCTCCGGGCGAGAACACCGATATCCATGCATGACTCGCGTCAGAACCAATCAGTTTTTGCTTTCCAGGTGGCGGTAGCGTTTCGATGTATCCTGACACATAACGAGCCGGCAAACCCATTGAGCGCAAACATGCAATTTCAAAGTGCGCAAAATCCTGACAAACACCTCGACGATTTTCAAACACTTCATGTAAAGGTGTGGCCACGGTCGTCGCTTCAGGATCGTAAGTAAAATCTTCATAAATTCGGCTTGTAAGCTCTTGCACCGAGGACAACAACGGCCGGTTGTGATCAAAGGATTGTTCAGCGTAATCTTTAATATACGCATCAATCTTAATTGCGGGTGAAGGTAAAATATATTCAACGCACTCTCTTAGTTCTGCAGTATTGGCCTGCTTAAGTATTTCTAAAGCTTGCGCATAGCTAATTCCGAAATCCAGTTGCAGGGCCGTATTTTGTACATCAACCTGAACTTCACTGTCGGAAGTAATCACCAATTTCTCGTGCGGAGCTTGAATTTCAAACTGGTAAGCAGTATTTCCAAAATAGTCTTCACTTTTAAAAGAATAGGTGGAAAAAGGTTCTATATAAATTTGATTGGAAACACATTGTTGCCGCGCCGTATTCCGCGGCACCAGATACGCAAGGTTATAGCACTGCGAAACTCGTGCCTCATAGAAATATTCCGTACTGTGACGTACACGATATCGCATTAGCTCGTTCCCCAAAAAGATACAAGTTGTTGAGGTCCAACACGATGATCAAAGTATTTATCACTTAGCGCAATACTGATTTCGCTAAATTGCTTATTTACTTTATTTAGAAGTTGCTCAAGTTCAAGTCGACTCGATACTTGATTGATTTTACCTTCACCTGCAACCTCACCTGCAATGTCGGAAACTTGTTGCACGCTGTGGCACAACTCATGTAAACGCGACAATTTAATAGCGGTATCCGCTTCGAGTAATGCTCGACGCTCCGGTGTTAATTCGCCCTTGGCATCATTGTTTGGCATGCTTTCAAGGTACGCCCGTAAGGTTTCTAATTGATATACCAATGAACGCGGATTAGAGTTGTCGAGCATCACCAAATTTAAGCCTAACTCTATATCAAGATCTCCCGGATGACGACGTCGATAAGTCATCAAGATTTCGGTAGAAAGCAATAAAGCCAATAACATTTGGCGAGTATCCTGGACATTTAATACTGGCACAATAAAAGCTTTAACGATTGAAGTAAGTTGCATACCTCGTTCGATACGCCGCCCCATTTCCATAAACTTCCAGCCGATGCCACGTGTCATACTTTCGTGAGCCAAACCGGACAGAGCCATCAAGGCGGTCACCAAAGGATCCAAGGCCTCTTCGGGTGCCGCAGCCAAATCGTGACTTAAAGTATTGTCGAGCTCGTCCAAATTATCGCGAATATCATTAATCACACGCAGCGTGTCAGAAGATAACAATTCTTTGGATTCATCTGCACATAGAATCATGGAATTTAAATTAGAGCGGACACTCCCCGCGCGATTTGCATCTTTTACAACGTTTAACAATTCTTCGTCTGGCGATTGAATCAATTGCAAATCAGCGTGATTAAAACCAGGCCACGTTGCTGTAATTTTAGTTACCGCTTCAAGTAAATATTTTTTACACTCAAGTGAAATTGGCTCTTCGCCATTCAATAACATAAATACCGTGCGCATTACGCGAAGCGAAGATTCGGCACGTTCAGCGTATCGCCCCATCCAAAACAAATTTTCTACGACACGGCTTGGCAAGCTCGTCAGCGCAGGGTTTTGTAAGTTAACTGCTTCTACAGCCGGTGAAACAGAAACTTTTCTTTCAGGTTCTGAGGCCAGCACCCAAGTATCTTTACTGTAGGCTCCAGCTTGATTACTAATGAGAAACGATTTTTCTTCAGCCCCTGTACGTGTGAGCCCGCCAGGCATCACCACATATTCTGTTTCACTCGCTACGGAAAAGCTGCGCAAGATTGAGGGTCGCGGAACAAGCTGCGCACCATCGAAAAAAGGTACGTGAGGTGCAGTGATACTTTCCTGGGCAACAAAAAACAAGGGCTCTGCTTGAATAAGCGATTTTAGTTGATCACATTCTTCTGCATTCAACTGGTTAGTCATCACGCTTTTATTCGCCGTGCCTCTAAAAATTCGTTTGACTACCAAGTTCGAAAAGTTATTCAACACATAATTTAAATCTTGCGAATTACCGCACCACCAAGTCTTTACCGTAGCCAATCTTGGTTCACGACCCAACAATGCCTTACTAATGTCCGGCAAATAACGCAATAGAGCCGGGTTTTCCAGCACACCTGAACCCAGTGGATTAGCGATCACCACTTTGCCTGATCGCGCTGCAGCGACTAAGCCAGGTACTCCCAATTGTGAATCTGCTCGCAATTCAACAGGGTCGCAATAGGAATCGTCGACCCGACGTAATATGACATCAACACTACTTAAACCCGTGAGTGAACGCATCCAGACGCTGCCATTGCGCACAACCAGATCAGAACTCTGCACCAAAGGAAAACCCAGATAATTCGCAATATAGGCATGCTCAAAATAGGTTTCGTTATGTGCGCCCGGCGTTAAAACAACAACCTGTGGATTATCTGAATTTAAAGAAAGCGATAATAATTTCGCTCTTAATCGTTGAAAAAACAGTGCGAGTCGGTGAACGTGACTGTCGCGAAACAGTGAAGGCAGAACCCGGGACATGACCGTGCGATTTTCCAGCGCATAACCTGCACCGCTTGGTGCCTGTGTGCGATCAGTTAATACACACATTTTGCCATCGGGCCCACGAACCATGTCGACGGCATGCAAGATGAGCTCATGATTTCCAGGCGTATGGATACCATAACAAGAACGAATAAATCCGGGATGGCTGTAAATCAATTCAGGTGGAAGTACACCGTGCTTAATTAAATCGCGTGGCCCATACAAATCTTTAAGCAGTAAATTAAATAGTTCAGCCCGCTCCAGCAATCCGGATTCAATCGTTCCCCATTCTTCACTGCTGATGACCGATGGAACGAGATCAAGACCCCAGATGCTGCCTTGTTTGCGAAAATGATCGCTGTATACGTTGTAGGTTGCACCATCATCGCGCAGAATGCGTCGCGCCTTCGCGCAGCGATCACGCAAGGCTTGCACACCCAATCCCGAAAGGCTTTCCATCACATACTGCCAGGATGGACGCACTTCTCCCTGCGCATCATAGACTTCATCGAACAAATCGGTTCGATGCGGGTAAACCAATCTATCGCGGTTTATGCTGGAGAGTTTGCGCTGCGACATGTATTCTCGTGGATGCTTAAATCTATTAGGTAAGCGTAGCCTTAATTTTAGTGGCACTCTATTGAATAAACCGCCCCACTTCCACTTTTTGTTAAATTTTGTTTAATTAACCCTAAAGAACCCGGCGTAAATCCAGAGTATGAGGAAATTCGTTATCGGGCTCCTCCAAAGGTGGCGCCATTGGGCGGGGTGCGTAATTTTGTGGAAAGAACTCTCTCAAAGCATCAATTTCTGGCCGGGGTGAAATGGGTCCCTGACTAAAGCCCATACTTTCGTAACGGTTAACTCGACGTGATTCAGCTTCAAATGCATTGACGGGGTATGTCTCGTATGAGCGTCCGCCAGGATGTGATACGTGATAGGAAAAACCGCCAATTGCGCAGCCATTCCAGGTATCGATCAGATCAAAAACCAGGGGTGTGTGCACCCCAATTGTTGGGTGTAAGGCAGAGGGGGGCGCCCAAGCCTTGTATCGAATTCCGCCCACAAATTCACCATGACGCCCCGTGCTGGTTAATTGCACACGTCTGCCATTACATACCAGAACATGGCGCTCTCCAATCAAACCTTTTGCCTTAAGCTGTACACGCTCTACAGAGGAATCTACATAACGGGCGGTACCGAAACTACCAATTTCTTCGCCGAGTACATGCCAAGGCTCTATCGCCCAACTTAATTCCAGTTCAACATTATCAATGCGGGTGCGTCCATAATGTGGAAACCGAAATTCTAGAAAAGGCAACATCCAATCTAATTCAAACTGATAACCAAAGGACTGCAAATCTTCGACTACTGAGCGCATATCCTCCCAAATAAAATGAGGCAACATGAATTTGTCATGCAGCTGGGTTCCCCAACGCACAAGGGGTTTCTTGTAAGGATTTTTCCAAAATCTTGCGACTAAACATCTCAACAGCAAGGCCTGAACCAGGGCCATACGACTGTGCGGCGGCATTTCAAAACCGCGAAACTCCAAAATACCCAAACGTCCACTTGTACTACCGGGCGCATAAAGTTTGTCGATACAAAATTCTGCACGATGTGTATTGCCCGTAATATCAATTAACAGATTTCGCATTATGCGATCAATCAGCCAGGGTTGTTCATTGAGACCATCGGGCATTTGTTTAAAAGCCACTTCCAATTCATAAAGAATTTCATCACGTCCTTCATCCACTCGTGGCGCTTGGCTCGTGGGACCGACAAATGCACCAGAAAATAAATACGATAAACAGGGATGGTGTTGCCAAAATGTGACTAAACTCCGCAATAAATCCGGCCGACGTAACAAGGGACTGTCCGCTGGTGTTTTACCACCAAGAGTAATATGGTTTCCGCCACCGGTACCCGTATGACGCCCATCCAACATAAATTTTTCCGTGCCTAAACGCGACTCGCGCGCGGCCGCGTACAATTCATTGGTAGTAGCAACGAGTTCCTGCCAATTGTTAGCCGGATGGATATTCACTTCAATTACGCCGGGGTCAGGCGTAACCAATAATTTCTGCACACGATAATCGCGCGGTGGTTCATAGCCTTCAATAATCACGGGGATTTTCAAGGTGCTAGCGCTTTCTTCTATTGCAGCAATCAGCGCAACGTATTGTTCCAGTTTTGGCAGAGGTGGCATAAATAAATGCACCCTGCCCTCCCGCACCTCAATACACAACGCTGTACGTAAAACTTCAGTTGTATCGCGCTCGACAACTTCCTTTCTTACGCTTTCAACTTTCTGTTTTTTTGCTGTTTGAGATTGAACGGCAATATCAGCATGCGCGGCTTCATTAAATCGTATATCTTCACGTTTTTGTAACGGTTCACGATTGGCAAACGGATCGCGCTCTTTTTCACTTTTTATTTCAATATCTTCTTGCCAAGGTAATTCACCCAAGGGCAAACGTAAGCCCATCGGAGAATCACCGGGAATTAATACCAAACGTTCGCGACGCGTTTTCCATTTACTGCTGCGCCAGACATCTGGAAAGGCCACCATGGATAAAGGCAACACATAACCCGTCGGCTGATCAAATCCCTTTTCCAACAATCTCACTAATCGCTTGCGTCCAAGATCATCTTTCACTTTCGCGGCAAGCAGTTCGATATTTGGCGGGACTTTTTGTTCTTCTAGCAAATAGTAAATTGCATCTTCATAACACGGTTGTACATAATCTTCTTCAATTCCCAACAGCTCGGCAAGCTTGTTGGAAAATGCGTGCGCACTTTTTATGTCATGACCGTAATCTTTATCAACCCGCGCTAATAACTTTTGGTCTTGCCAAAAAGCTTCGCCATCGGTTCGCCAAAACAAGCCGAGCGCCCAACGCGGCACTTCTTCACCCGGGTACCATTTACCCTGCCCATAATGCAGCAAACCTTTAGGTGCAAAATGATCACGCAAACGTAATAGCAAGGATTTTGCCAAACTCAATTTATGTGTGCCAAGCGCTTCCGTGTTCCATTGCGCGCTTTCCATATCATCGATGGAAACAAAAGTGGGTTCACCCCCCATTGTTAATCGAACATCGTTTTTCAGAAATTCATCATCAACAAAATTACCGAGTGCAAGCACTTGTTGCCACTGTTCTTCTGTATACGGTTTAGTAACGCGCGGATCTTCATGAATACGTAAAACTTCATTACTATGAAAAAATTCCACCTCACATTTATCTGTTGCACCTGTTATTGGTGCCGCGCTGACAGGATCTGGCGTGCATGCAAGTGGTATGTGACCTTCGCTAGCAAACAAACCGGAAGTCGGATCCAAGCCTACCCAACCCGCGCCCGGCAAATAAACTTCGCACCACGCATGTAAATCTGTGAAATCGGCCTCTGCGCCCGAAGGTCCATCCAGGGATTTTTCATCCTGCTTGAGTTGCACAAGATAGCCCGATGCGAATCGCGCAGCCAATCCAATATGTCGTAAAATTTGCACCAGTAGCCACGCGGTATCTCGGCAAGAACCAATTCTTCGTGACAAGGTTTCATCTGGAGCCTGAACACCTGGCTCCATTCGAATAGAGTATGAAATCTCCTGCTGAAGCCGTGAATTCAGCTCCACCAAAAAATCTATAGTTCGACGTTTTTTCAGAGAAACCGATTCCAGCCAAGCCTGCAGAAGCGGCTCTGCTTTTACTTTTTCCAAATAGGGTTTGAGTTCTTTCTTTGTTTGCTTGTCGTAACTGAAGGGAAATTCTTCAGCATAATCTTCCAGGAAAAAATCAAAGGGGTTGATTACCGTCATATCGGCTATCACTTCAACCCTTATCGATAATTCTTTTGTTCTTTCAGGAAAAACTAAACGAGCAAGATAATTTCCAAAAGCATCTTGCTGCCAATTTAAGAAGTGCTCTTTGGGTTCAACTTTTATGCTGTAAGCGTGTATAGGCGTTCGACTGTGTGGTGCGGGGCGCAATCTGACAACGTGAGGAGCGAGATTGATATACCGGTCAAACTTGTAGAGTGTATTGTGTTGTATCGCAACGCGAATTGTCATACGACCTATACTTCCTTATTAGACTTCTGGAAACCAGGTTCGTGCGATCTGGGTGTGTACTGAGGCTAAATCCTGTTGCAAATCATTCAGATAATCTCTAAGCGGTTCTCCCAATTCAGTATAATCAACATCATCAAAAATATTTGCGCTCAATACATTTAGAAATTCAACAACTTCTTTCGAGCGCGGTAGTTTTTTTGCTGAGTCGATTACTGCATTCATACAGTGCCGCATAGTTCTGGGATATTCTGCATCTTCAAGCAAGTAGTACACCACATCTTCACCTTCTACTGCTGAACGGGTAGTGCGTCGATAACTTTGATCTGCACCAGCAGAGCGTAATACATTTCCCCAGATGAGCTGTTCAATATTTACGGCCCCCTGGTCATCTTCCATTTGTAATAAAGCAGCTGCTCCTGCATCAAGTATGCGGGTTGTCATATCAGCGCGCTCCAGGTTTCTTCCCAAACGCAGGAAAAACCACGCTGCATCATGTGGCATGGTGCCATATAAGAGTCCATTAATTTGCTGACTGCCTTTTACGATGCCATCGAGGAAACTATTGCGCCCACTACGACTAATACCTTGTTGGATATTGTCATTAACATAAATTGAAAGTTCGTTAATCAGCTCCCATGCTTCTCCTGGTACAACATCCATGGTGGTACGCACATTTTCACGAATCATTTTAAGAGAAGAAACAATCGAAGAAGGATTGTGGTTATCCCCCAGAATAAACTTCACCACATTGCGCTCATCTTTAACCGTGTAACGCTCAAGAAAATCACTTTGGGCACTGTTGATTTGAACGAGATTAAACCAGCCAAACTTCACATTTCGTGGCAAATCAAATAGTAGATTATCGTATACACCTATTAAACGCGCAGTATTTTCAACACGCTCCAGATAGCGTGCGATCCAATAAACTCTCTCGGCTACTTTTGAAAGCATGATTTATTTTGTCTCAGTATCTACTATCCAGGTATCTTTGCTACCACCACCCTGAGAAGAATTCACGACCAATGAACCTTTACGTAATGCAACGCGCGTTAAACCACCTGTTGTGACATATTGACTTTCTGCTTGCAGAATAAAAGGTCTTAAATCCAAGTGCCGCGGCTCCAAATTAGATTTTCCGATGATGGTTGGTGCTGTCGATAAACTCAAGGTGGGTTGCGCAATATAGTTGCGAGGATTGCTTTTTATTAGTTTTGCAAACTCTTTTTGTTCTTTACGGCTTGAGTGAGGTCCGACCAACATGCCATAGCCCCCCGATTCATTTGCCGGTTTGACCACCAGTTTGTCAAGGTTGGCGAGTACGTACTCCCGTTGCTTGTCGTCATAACACAAAAACGTTTCAACATTGGGTACAATCGCATCTTGATCCAAATAATATTTTATAATCTGTGGAACGAAAGCATAAACTACTTTGTCGTCCGCCACGCCAGCGCCGGGTGCGTTCGCCAACGCAACGTTTCCTTTTTTCCACGCACGCATAATTCCCGGCACACCCAGTTGTGACTCTTTGTTAAAAACTTCCGGATCCAAAAATAAATCGTCTATGCGACGATAGATTACGTCCACCCGCTCAAGACCTGAAATAGTTTTCATATAGACCGTATCGTCTTGAACAATCAGGTCACTGCCTTCTACTAATTCCGCACCCATTTGCTGAGCAAGAAATGCGTGTTCGAAATAGGCCGAGTTATATATACCAGGAGTCAATACAACAATAACTGGTTTTTTCACTTTTCTGGGAGAAAGCGACTTCAAAGTATCAAAGAGCCTCGCGGGGTAATCATCCACAGGCGCGATATCAGCCATCTCAAATACTTCAGGTAAAACACGCTTTGTTATCGCGCGATTTTCCAGCATATAAGCAACGCCCGAAGGTACACGCAGGTTATCTTCTAATACATAGAATTCACCATCTTTATCTCGCACCAAATCAGTGCCGCATATGTGTGCCCACACACCAAAAGGAGGCGAAATACCAACACATTCCTTGCGAAAATTTTTGGATTGTTCAAGTATGTATTTCGGTAACACTTTGTCTTTGACAATTTTTTGCTCGTGATAGAGATCATCAATAAACAAATTCAAAGCCTGAAGACGTTGTTTAAGTCCTTTTGCAGTCACTTCCCACTGCTGTTTTGAAATCGTGCGAGGAATAATGTCAAAAGGCCATGCGCGATCAATGTTGCCTTCATCGCTGTATACAGTAAACGTGACACCCATATCGCGCACAGTCGCTTCTGCAGCCAATTTTCGCGCAGCGATATCGTTGTCCGCTAATGTTTTGAGATAAGAAACGAGTTTGCGAGCTGGCTTGCGGGCATTACCCGGGCTACTCATCAGTTCGTCAAAGAACTCGCCGGTGGCGTAGGTATTCCACTTAGTCCACATTGTTTTCCTGGAAGACATTGGCTTACTCTTATCTTTAGTTGAGCACAGATCGTGCCAGAAGATAACACAATTGACTAGTCCCCTGTGCGACTCCAGGTTTCAAAAGGTATATTGCAGTCACATAAAAAACTATAAAGATTCGTAGCATTTTCATTTGCAAAACTGCGTTTTAAGCTTAAAAGTATATTGCCACGACTCGATAGGTTAAACTTTAACAGATTAATGTGTTGACGTTTGATGGTCCACTTCCATTCATATTCAATACAATCAAATAATTCTTTCACTCGCGGGCCAAGATCTTGGCCTTCTATTTCAATATCCCCATTGTCATTAAGGCTTGCTCCTAGATAGAAATACCCTTCTTCTGTTCTGTCTTCGCGCAAAACAACCTTTTTTTGCCCCAAACTAAGCATGAAAATCCCCTTTTGTAACACTCCTGCGAATTAGGTTAACCCAGGGGTCTTGAGTCTTTCAAATCACTAAAGAGAATAACTAATAAGTTTTGAAATAGCTTTTTGGCAAAAGTGCAGAACTCACACTAATTCTAGTCAAGCACGAATTAATGGATTTAAAATGCGCCGAGCGGAGTGTAGCTCAGCCTGGTAGAGCACCGTCTTCGGGAGGCGGGGGTCGGAGGTTCGAATCCTCTCACTCCGACCATTTTCATTTGCGTAAAATAACCGCTTAGTATGTAAAAACTAAAGTCACTGCCGTTGTTGTGTCTGTCTTATCTTTATCAAAGGGTGGCTGTGTATTGTGCTGAATCACATAGGACAATTTTAAAGCCATCGAGCCGTTAATCGTGGCTGTTAAGCCTGTCTCAGACTTGGTTTTGGTATTTTTATCTGATTCACCAGCCACATCACTACTGATTTTTTGAGTAAATTTAGCGTGATCAGTGAAATTGTATTGATAAGCACCGGAAATACGGACTGCAAAAGTCTCTGTTTTTTCTGAGGGTATTATTTGATCATTATCATCAATGCTCTCTTCAGTTCTCGCAATTGCCAAACCAGGACCAATACTATAATCCAACCACGATTTTTCGTTTTCAAATAAGCGGTCTGAATAACCAACTGCAACTGTAGCCTGATAATCGAAACCGCTAAACTTATCGTCCTCATAAGACACATAAGCAAAGATGCCTTTATGTTCATTGTCCAGTTTAAAGTCTGATTGTACGGATGCGAAAAATTTGTCAGCCGTGGTTTGTGTTTCCTTTATTTCTTCACCATTGACATTAATTGTCACATCATCTTCCTTATAAAATGCCTGGACAATGTAATTATTTTTCCATTTTTTAAAGTCTTGTTTCACGTCCAGCTTGCCAACGGTTGCACTGGACTCTGTATTACCAGAGGTCATTATCATGCCGAATTCGGCTTCAACTTGTAGTTTTTTTGGCTTTTTTTCGTCTGAATTTTCAAGCGCTTCTTCAGACAAAACACTACTTGAGAATAACAATCCAGCCAGTATAAATAGGTATTTCATTCACAACTCCACTTACTCAATTACACTTTATCCAAATGCACATCCATTTGCGGAAACGGAATTTCAATTCCAACCTCATCAAAACGTTTTTTGATTTTTTCATTGAAATCAAAATACACATTCCAGAAATCTTCTGTTTTCGCCCACACTCTAAAAACAAAATTAATTGAAGAGTCGGCCAACTCATTGACGCCAATAGTTATGCCTTTATCTTGTATAATGCGCTCATCACTTTCGGCTATAGCTTGTAGCTCTGATCTCACTGAGTCGAGATTCGCGCTGTACGAAACGCCAACAGTAAAATCAACTCTGCGCTCAGGTTCAGCACTGTAATTGGTTATATTGCTCCCCCACACTGAAGCATTTGCTACTGTGATCACCTTATTGTCGGGCGTTTGCAAAATCGTTGAGAAAATCGATATTTCGCGTACGGTTCCTGATGCGCCTCCAGCTTGCACATAGTCACCCAGCTTGAAGGGGCGAAATAGTATTAACAAAACACCTGCCGCAAAATTACTTAGCGACCCTTGTAGGGCTAAACCAACTGCCAAGCCCGCCGCACCAATAATGGCAACAAAGGATGCCGTTTGAATACCAAGCTGACCCAAGGCTGCGACAACAACTATCAGTAACAATGCATAGTAGCTGATATTTTTGGTGAACTGAGAAACGGTGGGGTCAACGCCTCGTGCATTTAATCCCTTCTCAATTAACCTCGTAAAACTGCGCGCGAGCCACTTGCCCACCAAGTAAATCGCTAATGCTAATAATATCTTTGTGCCGTAATTAATGCTCAATTCCGGTATAGTTTGTATAATTTCTTCTACATTGAATTCCATAGCCTGACCTCAGCCTTAATGAAAAATAATTTTAATTTGGGTACGGGAAACGCGAATACAGTAAAACGCACGTAATAATACGATATTTTGCGTAAATTTAGAGTACTTTTTTTAAAATTCGCCCGTAATCTCCTCCTCATACCGGCATAAGCCTCAAGACCGCCAAACTGTTGCCAGACACAAAACTCTGTTGTATAGACCTGAAGAAGTGAGTGCATTTTAACCAAAACTTAAAAGAACTGTTACAAAAAAGTCATATTCGTCGGCCAAACTTTGCGAAAACTGAGGACTATTGATATGTCAGTTTCGTTGGGTGTCAACGCTCGCACAATTTGGATTTCTGATGTCCATCTTGGCTTCAAAGATTGCAAAGCCGAATATCTCGATAATTTCCTCTCCAATCTTAAATGCGACACGCTATTTCTTGTGGGTGATATCGTTGATTTGTGGTCTTTGAAAAAACGAATTTTCTGGCCTGAAGAGCACTACCATATTCTCTTGAAAATTTATGAGCTGGCCGATAAAGGGACACGGGTCGTTTATATTCCGGGCAACCATGACGATCCCTTTCGTCGTTTTGTCGGGGAAAAAATGGGACCTGTGGAAATCCATTCAGAGTACGACTACCAAACAGCTGATGGCAAAACATTCCTGATATTTCACGGTGACGCCATGGATGCGTACATGAAATTTGATTGGCTCACCAAGTTTGCGGGTGACGTGCTCTACCACTTTCTTTTGTTTATCAATCGCTGGGCGAATCGTTTTCGCAAATGGTTTGGCAAACCCTATTTTTCACTCGCCGGGCAAATAAAGGGAAATGTTGCTGGCGCAAGAAATGCCATCCGGCGCTATAAAAACCAGTGCATTTCTGAAGCTAAGCGAAGAGGGTATGACGGTGTGGTCTGCGGGCACATTCACGCGAGTGATTTGGACAGAAACTCAGGTTTTACCTACTGCAACACCGGGGATTGGATTGAAAGCTGTACAGCATTGATCGAAGACCACGCTGGCCATTTACGCTTGATTCACTATATAGAAGAAGCCAAAATCGTGGAAGAAAAAGAGCCGGAAGTTCAATACGTTAAAGTAAAAAGCAAAGCGGCCTAACTAAATATTAACCTCCGTCTGCTTAAACGGAATACCAATTTTCAGCATCATCTTCAGAATAGGGATCAAAAGCGTCGCGCAGATTTCTGGGGATGAAGATATTGTCGACTTTGACCCCAACACTTTTAAAGAACATTAATTGGGAACTGCTTGCGTAGCTCAAAAATTGCTGGGCTGCCGCGACAACATCTTTTGAGCTTGAATGCGCCGCGATATCCAGCAATTGCACCAGTTCATCAACACTTTCGTTAAATTCAATGTCCGGTCTTTCTATTCGATCCACAACACTTCTTAGCATTTCAACCGCTAAAAGTGCGTCTTCACTAAAACTCAGGTCATCAATGTTCATACCTACAATTTAACACTCAATATGGGTCCAGGAGACCCGCTCCTGACCAAGACAATTTTAAAGCGATAAACGGAAAATTGAGTTGGGATAACTGGAAAAGCCCCGCTTACGCGAGGCTCTTTTAGAGAAAAGCAACTATAGACTAATGGCTGGTTACCAGTGCTTTTTACTTTTATAGGCAGCGCGTTTCAGCAATTTTACATAGTTATAATCATTTGCCTTAGTGCAAGCGCGAACTCTGTTCGGATCGGCATAATGCCAATGCCCTTTCTCACACACAGGTGGAACCACTTCTTCCAAGTCAAATTCCCACACTGCGTCACCAAAGCCATCCGGGACATTTGCGAGATTTACACTGTCAGGATGTTGGACGGCGACCACAAACTTGGTAGGATCGGTGGGGCTAAAGATCATGCCAGTCGCTTCTGAACCATCCACTTGAATACTCATAAAGTGATAAAGTGATTCTGCTTCGCCATCATTGTCAATATCGCGCGCAAACCAAATATCGCCTCCCGTTGCCGAACCATTAGGCGCATCTTCGATGATATAAATGTTGCCCAAGGCATCAATCGCCAAGTTATCCGGTGAGTTCATTTCTGCGGTCGTTAAAGGGAAGCCCATGTTTTTAGGCGTTTCTGCATCGTTGGCAAACAAGCGAACATTTGCATTGTCACGGCCAAGCATTTCAACAGAATAAACCGCTCGTTCAGACGTAGCTGTGAAATAAATGACTTCGTTGCCGCTTTTTAATTTACTGATTTCCATATCTTCCGGACGCCCGTAAGGTGTGCCACCCACTTCATCAGCCGCGGCACGACCGCTGGAGCTACCTGCCGCAAATGGGTCTGTTTCGCTCAAGGGCAGACCGTTTTTGTCTGTTAAGGGTAGCCAGGTTGCCTTACCAGTTCTTACATCATCATTGCTATAGTTCGCTGCAGGGTCGCCAGCAAATTCATTCACAGAGAGCACAAACGTTTGGCCCTTGGTGTAGTCACCCTTTTTACTCATAACAAACTTGTAAATTGAACCCGAGTTGTTTTCGTCAACATAGTAAACCGTATCGTTATATTTTTTACTGAACTGAATACCTTCGTGACTTACGTTGGCAATACTATGCAGTTCGCGAATTTCAATCTCGGATGGATCAGCGTAAGGATTAAGTACTTCTATAATGCGTCCTTCTCCAGACCATTCCTCACCCAACCAAACCGTACCATTGGGAGTAAATCTCGCAGGATCAAATGCTCCATAATCATTGGCCCAATTACCTTCAGCGCCATTTAAGTCGCCCGAAAACAAAACAACGTTCGTATCATTTTCAATGTCATAGCGAGATAAACCCGCTCCGATCGGCGTTTCGTGTGGAATAAATAAATATTTTCCGCTTGGGTCGTATGCAATCATGTCAAACATGGATTGACGGGTATCACCAGAATCGATGCGCACAACTGATTGATTCACATCAGCTTCAACTTCGTCCATGCTCATTAAATTTTTCTGTGCAACACCAGCGGGTGTTACCCAAGGTTGAGTCAATTCGTTTATGTGATTTGGGGTGGCAACTGCTGCAGACTGAGTGAGGGGATTGAAATATACTTCCGTTCCAGCTTCTGCAACTTGTATGCAAAGCGCTGCAGAGGCTATGGCCAAACAAGGGGCCAATTTAAATTTTAGCTTCATTTTTATCTCCTAGGGATTTTTTACGTAACCTACCAAGAGAATAAGTTTCAAGTGTTTCAATTACTTTTCGTTAATATTAAATCCTCATGATTTTTTACTTTTTCAGTTGAATTATTCCAGTCCAAGCGTATATCCCAGCTATAAACTTTTTCCGCTGGCAAAGTAGGCGAACGATTGTTGTCTATTTCTTTATAAACATTTTTTGGTGGAGAAACCGTCGCATCTCTTCCGAAGATATAATCTTGCTGTGTAACAATTGTTCGATATGCTTTATTTAAAAGCAATGCTCGTTCGACCGATGGGACAATGAGTTCGTAAAGATTTTTTGCTTGTTTAATCTTTTCTTCGTTAACCTCACCATTTTCCTTAAACCAACGCGCAAACATTTCGGGGTTACTCCGAAATTCACCTCCTCCGCCTACACGTTTCAAATAAGTTAAAATTTCTCCCTCAGACTCACCCAAAGTCGGCACATCTTGCATCTCTTTTAAGTTAATGTAACCCCAACCCTTCGCACCATCGGGTTTTCTCGCAAAACTGAAGGTTTTGTCGATGGTTGAACCTATTGAGTTATGACAACCCATGCAAAAAAAGTTTTCTTCGTAAGTACTAATCCGCAAGCTTCCATCTACTGCTTCGATAAAACCCTGAATTGACCAGCCGTTTCCATTATCTAATCCGTAATCGCCTATTTTTGTATAACCGGGAAGATTGCCCGCTTCTTTTTCAAAGGCTTCCAACTGATATTGTCGCGCATATAATTTTTTATCGTACGCCTTCCATTTGCGCATGTAGCGCACTTCTTTTATACGCGTAGAAACGCCAACTTCATTGTTATCATCAATGCCTAAATATCGCACGGTATGCAAGAATTCTGTGTCTTTGGGATAGAGAGAACTGGATTTAAAAAAGCTCGCAGCGGATCCCACGTAATCACTCGTGTCTTTAATAACCGTGATCATGCCTAGCTGACCATCCCGATCCAAATCCTTTCCGACTTTTCGTTCATCGACGGGTAAGCTTCCTATTGATTCAAAGCCTTTTATATTTGCTTCAACTATTGCTAAATTTGCGCGGTAAATATCCAGCGAGTACTCACCTTTTTTATTTTCACGATACGCTTTTGGTAGACGAATCATTACATCGTCAGTAGCACCGTTAGTCGGCCAAAAGGTACTTGGCAAAGGTTTGTAATTAAATGCAACCCAATGACTGCCATCCAGGGCTAAACCGTATTCGTCAAAAGCTTTTTCTCCAACTTGCAGATTCGCTAAATCCGGAATCCAACCTTGAAACTTTTCTTCCTGCAATCGAGGTACGAGATCGCTGTAATTGTCTTGTGCAATCCAATTCAATATTTCCTCATCGCTTATTTTATTAACCGCTTGCGTCCGGTCTTCAAATAAATTGGCCCAGCGATTCGTCGCACCCAAATCACTAAAACTGTAAGCAATTTGCAAGTCACCATCGTTCATAACATTTTCACGACCAGGTAGCGCATCTTGATGGCAAACATAACAAGGATTGTATTGCCCCTCGGTTCGCGTATAACACTGGGGAGGAATAATTGCTTCGCGATTATATTGCGTATAAACCGGATGTACGTCAGGTACAAGCGGCCTAATTTGAGCTGAATTTTTTAGACTTTCCAAAACATTCTGGTATATGTCGCGGCCGGGACTGTTTTCCGAATTTTCTGCATAACTCGTTAAAGCAAAGCATCCACAGGCAACAAGTAATCGTAATTGTTTTATCATATATTTTAATTAAGTAAGACTATCGATAAGTGTACATCCATGTGCGACATATTCCTTATCACTTTCCCTGTGGCATTTCCCTTTCGCATTGTTTCAGTTACACAATAAATCAATTTCATGACCATTTTATGAAAAAAAAACCGCGCCTAAGCGCGGTTCAAACTGTCCAAGTGTCTAATTTGATCAGTAATTGATTTATTAATCCATTGTGCCAGGCAGAGTCCAGCCAGCCCACCAAGCTTCGGCTGCAGCGGTGCCTGGCTCTACGGCTCCAATGAAATCCGTGGAATCAAACTCAAATCCTGAACCATTATCCAATGCAGTCACATCAACAGGTGCACCTAACTGACCGATTGCCTCAACGATTGACCAAGCCGCATCAAGCGTAAAAGCTTGCGGACCCACGGTACCCATTTCGGTGTCAGCAGTTTCGTGAGAATAAAAGCCTGCATCACAATTACCAATTACGTTGTTAAAGGTGATATCGGAGTTTTCAACTACAGTTCCCGCACCCGCACCATCAATATCGGCGTCATCGATTCGAACACATCCGTTATCGAAATCAATAATCGCACTGTTGTGAATCGCCGTAACGACGGCACCACGCAGACGCATGCCCCAGTTACTATCGGAGATATCGGAACCAATCAAAGTAATATTTGAAAGTACCGCGTTGGTTTGCGGAACATAATCTTCGTCCGAACTGTTCGCCTCAATACCACGCGGATCGTTTGAGCCCGATGGCGTGGCTTTGTTGGGATCTTTGCGAACAATTACATATTGAATATTACCTTGATAACCTTCGTCATAATCCAGATCGTCATCATCGTTATTGGTCAGTACTGCGTATTTCACGTTGGCTGTTCCACCGAACCATTCAATACCGTCATCCAGGTTTCCATGAACTTGCACATACTCAATGACAGTCGAATGGCCTACACCTTGAAGCGTTAAGCCATTGACTTCATTATCCGGCCCGGCAACCAATCCACCTTCAGCAATACGCACATAGCGAATTACACCGCTGTCATCCGCAGGATCGTTTCCACCATATACACCGATGTCATCACCGCCTTCGCCGTCAACATTACAAGTCGTGCCACCACCGAAACAGGCTCCTGTGTTAGCCGCTCCGTACTGGGGAGCAAAACCCTGAATAACAATGCCGCCCCATTCACCAAGACCATCGTAATCCGCATCCGCTACGGAGCTGAAAGTGATCGGTGCATAAGATAAACCTTCAGCCATGATTTTTGAGCCACGAGTGATAATTAACTTACCATCATCAAACGCACCTACACTTACACCAGGATTGATAGTCAAAGTGACACCAGCATCACGAAGTGCTTGTACTTCGGTATCGTTGGTCACTGTTGTGGTATTTCCGTTACCCACGGTCACGGTGCCATCAATGCGCCATTCAACGCTCGGTACCAGGGTGTAATCCTGAAGGATGTCACCAGTGATGGTACACACCCCACTGTCACACGTTACGAAATCAGGTGTTTCATCCGGAAGCACTTCTTCAGCAATATCTGCAAGTGTGCCAGGCAAAGTCCAACCTGCCCACCAAGCATTGGCTGCAGTTGTACCAGGCGCGACTGCACCCACGTAGTCCGTTTGATCAAAGGTAAAACCTGAATTTCCTACAGCGGGAATATTCGTTGCACTGGGTAAAGAACCTGTAGCCTCAACAATCGCGTAAGCGTCATCAAAAGTTACTGTGGTTCCCACCGCATTAACGGCAACATCTGCATCACGACGATCGTAAAATCCATCTTCGCAATTACCCAAAACATTAACCAAAGTAACGTCAGAATTAACAATTGTTGTGCCGGAACCAGAACCATCAATGTCAGAATCATCAATGCGTATACAACCAGTATCAAAACCTTCTACAACTGAGTTATAAACAGACGCAGTTAAGGAGCCACGCAAACGCATACCAGGCTGTTCTGATCCGCTAGCATTGTTAACGTCACCACCAATAACAGTTACGTTTGCCAACACTGCTGTAGTTTGCGGAACATAATCTTCGTCAGAACTATTTGCTTCGATTCCACGCGGATCATTACTTCCCGTTGGCGCAGCCTTGGTTTGGTTTTTCAACACAATTGCATGCTGAATGTTACCAACATAACCTTCATCAAAATCAATATCGTCGTCATCGTTGTTTGTTAAAACCACATACTTAACATTTACAGTTCCACCAAACCATTCGATACCGTCATCCAGATTTCCGTGAACCTGGATGTACTCAATTGTTGTGCCGTAACCAACGCCTTGCAAAGTTAATCCGTTGACTTCGTTATCTGGCCCAGCAACTAAGCCACCTTCTGCAATACGAACGTAACGCATAATACCGCTATCATCCGCTTCTTCGTTTCCACCGTATACACCGATGTCATCACCGCCTTCACCGTCAACATTACAAGTCGTGCCAGTACCGAAACATGCGCCCGTGTTACCCGCGCCGTATTGCGGAGCAAAACCTTGAACAACAATACCGCCCCACTCACCTTCGCCATCAAAATCGGCATCGGCAACAGAACTAAAAGTAATTGGCATTGCAGCTGTTCCTTGTGCATCAATACTGGAACCACGAGTAATAATTAACTTGGCATCATCAAAAGCGCCGACGCTCACACCGGCTTCGATAGTTAGGGTCACACCCGCATCGCGCAAAGCGGTCACATCTGCATCATTGTTTACAGTTGTCGTGTTACCGTTACCTACCGTCACTGTACCGTCTAAACGCCATTCTTTTGCGGCATCCATATCGATTGTAAAATCTTCAAGAATTGCGCCGGCAATGGTGTAGATATCCGGATCTGAAGTCGCTGTACCTTCAGTACAAGTGACAAATGAGGGGAGTGAAGTCTCGCAAGACGTTGTTACACCACCACTACTGCTGGATGAGGAACCACCTCCTGGATTTGGATTTGAACTTGAACCACCACAAGCGGCAAGTATCAAAGTAGCGCTTGAGAGCGCTAAAAGGAGTTTGAGTTTTTTCATAGCTTTCTCTTCTATCTCTGTTATCAATTACAGTTAGTTTAAGTAGCAAATTTGTATGACGCTTTTGTTAAAATTGATGCGCATACTTCAAAGAAATTGCTGTTCCTTTTGAGTATCCCTCAATAGTGTTACCGTTTTGTGAGTACTCGACTTTTTCATCAAGCAAGTTTTTAATCCTGAACGTAATTTTGGAGGCATTTAAAAATTCCTTTTCGTAACTTAGATCGAGCGATGTTCTTCCCAATTCAATTTCATTTCCAAAATCCGAACCTCGACCAACCTTGTACATTTTGTCGTCGAAGGAATTTACCAGGAGCGTAACAGATTGCCCTGTAGGCAAATGATCAAGTCCAATTTGCAGGTTGACGAGCACCGGCGATTGACCTTGCAATTCTCTTCCTTGCGCGTCATCGCCTTCGAGTCTTAAGCTTTCTTCATCAAGGGACACTTCTGAATCAATAAACGAGATGTTGCCGCCAACCAGCACACCCCAAGTATCTCCATCAAAAACCTGTTTAAAAAAATCCAACTCGATTCCATTCAGATCGGCACTGAGTGCGTTTCGGAATTCATAACTGTTGCGCGCAGCAGATCCTGACGCGTCAGGAACAGTTCTTTCAATTGGCTTATCAATGGCTTTATTGAATACTGCGAGAGATGCGTTGCCACCATCAGCAAAATAATACTCAACGCGAAAATCAATATTATCGATTTCAGCAGTTATAAGATCGGGATTGCCAATGATGAGCTCATCTGTTTCCGGGTCATACATTGTTGAACGTGAACGCTCAATTACACCCGGCCGCGAAACGGTTTGGCTATACGAGCTTCGAAATTTCCAGGTATCGTTTAAATCATAAGACAGTGAAATAGCCGGCAAAGCATGAGTCTCATCCAGCACATCACGCAAGCCGTCGGGATCAAAAGGATAGGAAAGTGCTTGTAAATTATCTTCTGAACGCACACCCGCGATTAAACTAATACCGTTTTCGAAATTTGTTACGGTGTTAATATAAAATGCGTTGGTTTTGACTTCGGCAAGATAACTGTCTGTGTTCGTTGTACTTTTGAACATTTGATAGTAGTGCGCCTGCAAATAATTGTAAGAGAGTTGCGTTTCTGGATCGGCATTTAGATCCGGCGGCAAACCTCCCTGACCTTGTCGAAAGCTGAATCGAGCCAGATACCATTCACGATCTCGATTGTTGTAAAGGTAACCCGCGCTAAAATCAGTGCTAACTGATCCACTGAAGTCGAAGGTCGTTTCATAATCAACACCCAAATCCATTCCGTCCTCTGTGAGTTCGGAATAGCGGCGTTCAGTTTGTGAGGGAATGAATACATCACCGATGTATCCCCAGGTGCGACGATCTGGCTCAATTAAATTCGTTTGCGAAACACCAAAACGCCATTTAATTTCATGCTTGTCCGCAAATAATTTATCACCCGAAAATTGCTGAGCAACAAATTCGCGTTCTACCCAATGCAAGGTTGCTGTTTCATAAAAATTTTCATCGTCTACGTTGTAGCCCCATTCAAAGCGAGTAACATCATCGGATTGACGAAGAAATATTGTCTTACTTACCCAATTTCCATCGTGATTATCTTCAAGACCAACAACAAGATATGCACCCATTGCCGCACTTTTCTTACTGCGGTTGTAGTGTGCATTGACATTTTCATCACTGATGAATGCATCGACTCTGTCAGTTGTTTTGTTACTGAAAGAAAGTGAGCCGTAGTAAGCAAGCCCACCCAAATTGATATCGTGTACATTACCCAAGGCATAACCAAGATTAAAATCGACAGGAGCCGCTTCATTTTTTATGTTGTAAATCACCGGGAACTGTTGCGCCAAGCGCGCATTTTCTTCAAACGTTATATCGCAGCCACTGATATTGCAGGTATTGGGTGAATAGGTGGAGGGCCCGACAAAACCCTGAAATGTGCTATTAATCTCGTCTGGCAATTTCCTTAAACCGTCATCCCAGGTTAACCAATCTGAATCACTGCCTTCATAAGTGACAATGTCTTCGCCCGTGACATCAGTAAGATAAGCAAGGCCAAGCGATAATTCGTGAATATACTCGTCGGGCACATCCTTGGTATTCATGCCAATGGACCCGCCGGTTGTATCGCCAGGCATATTTGCGGTGTAACTTTTTTGAATCTCAATATTGCCAATAATGTTGGCAAAAAATAGATCTAGCTGCACATCCCTGCGCAAAGGGTCTGTGGTAGGCATTAAGTTGCCATTTAATGTTGACGAGATATAACGCCCATCCAATCCTCGCACCACGGCATACTTATCATCGTTAACACTTACACCGGCTATGCGGGCAATCGCACCAGCAACATTCGTATCGCCAAAACGTTTCAATTGCTCAGCGTCGATAGCATCAACAATTGCGTATGATGCGCGCTCCATGTCGGTGGTGCTTTCCATGG
>JBNKVX010000009.1:0-65820 GCA_050299435.1 Cellvibrionaceae bacterium
CCTTGTTTTCGGTTACGGTTTCACTTCTGATCAATGCCCTGAGCAATAAATATTTCTGTTCAGGTGAACACATCATCTTGAAGCACTCCGGATATTTTATTGGGGAGCCTAGGTGCTAGTGAATTCAACGTCACCCGAACCATCAAGGATGGTGTGTACACCGGGTGTTGGTATTTAGTATTTCTTCGTTAAATCGCAAGGATGATCCTAGCATAGAAGTTCAATCACGCTGACTTGTCGTTTCAGCCTTTAATCTGCGTCAAGGACTCTACTACCTAACACAAGTGGTTTTTGCTGACTCTCTATGCGGGGATTTTTGTAGTATAGAATGCACTCTCAGCTTCGACTGCAACTTAAACAATCTGGCCACCGTATATATGGATGCGAAGGACGAAGAACTGGCAAAACTCCTGAAGCGCTGTGCGTTAAAGGATGAAGCCGCCCTAAAGCAGCTTTACGACCAGCTTTCGCCCTGGTTGACTGGGGTCGCTTTTCGCATATTAAAATCTGCTGAACTCAGTAACGATGTACTTCAGGAGGCTTTTGTGCAGGTTTGGAACAACGCAGCCAGCTACAGGCCCGAAAAGGCCAAGCCACTCACGTGGATTTGCAGTATCTTGCGCTACCGCGCACTCGACCGCCTGGATAAGGAGAAAAAGCATCAGGATAAGCGTGTGGATGACGAAGATCTTCACGCACTGGATAACTATGTGAGTGCCGATAACGTAGAACGCGCTGTGCAAGACAGCGAGGTGAGCGCGCATTTAAATGATTGCCTACAAACCATAAGTGAACGCCTGAGAACTTGTATTAAGCTGGCCTATCTCTATGGGTATTCCCGGGATGAAATCGCCGAGCATTTCGCGAGTCCGGTGAATACCGTAAAGTCCTGGTTAAGGCGCGGTGCTGAAAAGCTGCGAGAGTGTTTGGAAACAAAATTATGAATCCGCAAGACTCTTTACATAAAGGCGCTGCCTTTGAATATGTGGCTGGTACGCTCAGCCCCGGGGAGCGTGCGGATTATGAACGCCAATTGGAAAAATCAGCTGAAGAACGCGCTTTAGTGGCTTTTTGGCAAGAACAGCTGCTGCAACTGGATCTCCTCACTCCGGCACTTCAGCCAGCAGAATCCAGTTGGGCCGCAATCGCAGCCCACATTCGACCACAGCGTAAAGAAGTCGACAAACCTACGGCCTTTACCTGGCTTGCCTGGGTGAGCACTAGCGTTGCCAGCCTACTGCTGTTAGCGGTATTTTTCGGCCCGTTTAGAAACGCAGCTCCGAATACCGACTATATCGCTGTACTCACAGACACCAAAGGCCAAGCAGTTTTGACTGCACTTACAACTGCCAGCAACAACCGCATGTGGCTTCAATGGGAGGAGCAACCCCAAGTCACTGA
Source organism: Cellvibrionaceae bacterium (assembly GCA_050299435.1). Lineage (GTDB taxonomy): Bacteria > Pseudomonadota > Gammaproteobacteria > Pseudomonadales > Cellvibrionaceae > 1162T-S-0a-05. Next base: position 1,402 of record JBNKVX010000009.1, read on the forward strand.
TTCTGCCTCTGATGACAACAGCGCATTGCAGCTTTGGGCTGTGTCAAAACGTGACGGCCAGATACGCTCATTGGCTGTATTTGAAAAAGGCCAACAACTTGAAGAATTGACCTTGAATGAAACAAGTTTCCGCCTTGTAAGCGATTCTTCCTTCCTCATTCTCACCCGAGAAGAAGCCGGTGGCTCAGCCATTGACGAACCCAGTGCAGAACTTATCGCTCGCGGTGTCTGTGTCAGATTCGGTGGTGATAGTTAACTCACTTTTTTATAACATATTCACTTTTAGCGTCAATATTCTCACTTTGTTGCGTTACAATCCCGCTTAGCAACAAATATGGCGTTCACCTCATCCCTTGCATTGCCAGGTTACACTACTTAGCATGTACAAAAAAACAACGATAATCACGCTGATCTGCGTCCTGTTTGCCCCCATGCATGTAGGGGCCCTCGACATTCAATTGGCAGATAGCCGCTTGCAAGACTGCGTGAATACCTTAGTGAAAAAAAATAAATGGCAAAGCATTAGCGACATAACCAAAATTCAATGTCACAACAAAGGCGTTGAAAGCCTGGAAGGCATTGAACAGTTTTCAAAACTTCAAAAACTTTCACTGCACAAAAACAAAATAAAAAAGGTAATTCTAAAAAATTTTCAGGACTTAAAAGAGATTAATATTGCACGCAATAAACTAAGTGAAGTTGAACTTTCCAACTTACCCAAACTGGAAACGCTTTATTTATTTGGTAATCGTTTCTCAGATCTGGAACTTAACAATTTTCCAAAACTGAAACAGCTAAAAGCAAATTCCGCTGGCGTTCATTATTTCCATTATTCCAACCTGCCTTCGCTACAGAAAATTTACATGTTTGACAATCAAATGGAAACCATTGATATCCATTCTTTACCGGCCCTGATATACATGGATGTTCGCCAAAACCCCATGCCCGACGAGTTGTACGAGGAAATGGATAAAATGCCCAACATGACGATACTCCACGATGGCAATGCAGAAGACTGGCAATAAACTCTTTAATTTCTTTGCACTAAGCACCTTACTTTTTACTGCCGAGGGCTATGCTCTGGGCGAGCATGAGTTTGACCTTGGTTTACGCGGTCGCTACACTGATGTTAGCGAGGCGGAGAATAATGGCCGAGCAGCTTCTCTTTTAGTGCGCCTGGATTGGGAAGCGAAATGGAACCCTCAACTATCTACACTTGTCGAATTCGATTCTGCAGAAACCTGGTTTCAGGATGAACACCGTGATGGCTTGCGTTTTAACAACGAGCCCCTGGTTCCAGATGTTCCCGGTGATGAAATTAACCAGGCATTTTTACAATGGCGAAGCGGTCAATGGCAAACACGCATTGGTCGCCAACGCATTGAACTTGCCAATCAGCGTTTTATAGGCAGCGTTTCTTTTTGGCAAAACGATCAAACTTATGATGCATTACGACTGCGCTACGCATTTTTAAGTAATACTAATTTGCAATATATATATATCGACAACGTCAATCGTTTTTGGGGCGAAGATGCAGGCACTCGGTTACGCCCATCTGACATAAACTTTGATGCGCTTATGGGAATTCGCCCTGCCCCTACACTTGGTGATCATGAGCAAGATACACATTTACTTCATTTAGAAATAAAAGAATGGGATTATTCTCAAGTACTCGCCTGGCACTATGACATTGAAAATAAAACGGCTGCTATTTTATCCAACACCACTTCCGGCATTGGCTACCGCTTTAATCACAAAGCCTCGACCATAAAATATATGCTAGAAGCCGATATTGCCATGCAAGAACGCGACCCCTTAGGTGACAATAGTATTCCTTACCATCGCTTGGAAGTCGGCTTGGGTTTTGACTCTTTAGAGCTACACTTGAGCCAGGAAAATCTCGGCAGTGACAATGGCGCTAGCTTTATTACTCCCTTGGGATCAATAGTCGATTTTCAGGGTTGGGCGGATGCGTTCTTTATTACGCCTCCGGATGGCGTCGTCGATAAGCGTTTACAACTCGACTGGCGATTTAATCCTTTTCGTCTGGATGCGCGATACCATTTCTTTGAATCTTACGAAACAGGTGACGACTTCGGAACGGAATTAGATATCGACCTTACCTGGAAGGCAACTGATGATCAAACTTTGATATTACGCCTGTCTAATTTTGAAAATAATTCTGTTCGTTTTGAAGATTACAAAAGTTTAAGTTTGACCTGGTCCTATAATTTATAATTTTTTCCAACAGATAGTCTCCTGCTTAAGGACACCGATTACCAGGTGACTCACACTGAAAAAAACCCGCCCGAAGGCGGGAACTCAGGACTGACGCGATCGAGCTATTTCGTTGGGTCAATAATAAAGATGTATTTGAAAGAAAGCCTCTTCACCCGAACCGCTTTCGCGTTGCGGAATATCGTCATACATCCGCAAGCCCGCACGCATTTGCACGTAGGCCCAAGGCGTTGCTTCCAACAATAAAGAATTTCGGGTACGTTCATCATTATCAATATCGGTATTGGGGTCCAACTGTTCCAACATGAGTTTTAAGTTGTAACCCTTTTTCAATTCCCGGTTAAACTCCAACAATATGGCTTCCTGAGTAACTTCATCGCCAGCAAGCTCTTCTGCGACTGAATCAAACTCACCCAGAACTGTAAATCCCCAGAAATTGAATCCACCAAAAATGGCAAACATATTACTCTCGCCTTCAACGCCAGCTTGTTCTGTTTGATTAAGTAAATAGCTCGCGCCACCGCGAAAGTTATTTCCCACAAATTCAGCTCGTGTCGCATAAGAAAACTTGGTATCCGGGTTAGTTGAAGACGGACTGCCGTTAGTGACCGCAAAATTAATAGTACCTTTTGCATATTCAAGACCAAGTTCTACACCGGTATCATTACTATCAAATGTCACACGTGAGGCTTGTCTACCAAAAATATTATCGTCTTCAAAACGGTAACCAAAGGGCAGCATCATCGTACCAGCCTTAACATAGTGGTTCGATTTACCGAGTTTTGCTTTAACCCAAGCTTCACGACTTAGTGCGCCGCCCGGTGCGATTTGTTCATCAAAGTACAAAGTAAAAGGCGAGTTTTTCGGTTGAATAGTGACGTAGAGTTGACTGCTTTGAGTATTAAAACCTCGTGCATCTTCATTCGCATCGTTGGAGCTTGCGTTTAAGTTAACACGAAGGTCGCCACTAATTCTCAACAGCTCGGTTATTTGTCCTGCATCTATGCTGGCGTTATCGCCAGCCGCTGCTGGCAACACTTGCGAACCGTAATAAGCACCAAAACTGCTACGTGCTCCACCACCCAGTGGATTAACGTGGCAAGCCGAGCATTTTTGATTTGCTCGCATTGCGAGGTAGGGTTCAGCCTGAACTTTAGCATTCAAAAGTAAACTAAAAAGAAAAATCAGGATGACACTAACAAAAACCGGGTCTTTTATAAAACGATTAAAAACTGTATTCATAGCGGAAAGCTCCCCCATCAATTTTATCCTTATTGCCATCCAACAAACGGCCGCGGCTATCGTAAATGGCTGCCACACGTTCATCGTTTAAAACCAGCGCAACGCGCTCAAAGTTTTCCGTCCACGGCATAAAATGAATTTGTAATTCCTGGTTTTCTATATTGATTTTGTATTCGCTGGAATCGGCAAGCCACGATGTGCCATTTGATTCGAAATACACTTGCAAGCCCTGTTCAAAACTTTCTGCGTTTAGCTTACGAGAAAAATGCAAGTTAACCTTATTGTTTTCGGCGCTTACTTTACTAACAACTGTTGGAGCAGCGCCGCCTCCACCCGCAGGCGCACCATTGGCAATCCAATCGCGCACCATATTGATTTGATCTTGCGAAAGTGGTGCTCTACCCAAAGGCATTTGACTGCCCGCGCGCGCATCCCCCTCAAGTTTTAAAATGATGTAACTTTCATCGGGCTCCCCAGGCAGTACGCGCCTGAAATTTGCATTTCCGTTTGCGCTCACACCTTCACCATTTGCACCTACCAGGTTTGCATAGGCTAATTCAACGCTACTTAGGTTCAGCCCGCCGAGCGGTGAACCGCCCGAATGACAAATTGTGCAACGCTGGTCCCCGAGCGCCTGATTATTGAAAATGTTGTTCACTAAATCTGCCAGTGTCACACCTTCGACATCAGGCTCGGGTTCTGGCTGAGGTTCCGGTGTATTGTTTTGCTGGCCTACTGGATTGCCATCTTCATCCAAACCTTCACCGGATCCTGCACCACAAGCGGTGAGGAAAAAAAATACAAGCAATAAGAAATAGTTCTTCATGTTTCATTCCACATCAAACAATGCAATTAACGGTTCGGGTATGACCCGAACCGATTTTATGTTTTTATTCTGTTGCCAAGGGCCAAGCTGAACTCTCACCATTTGCGTCACCCGGCTCATTATCTCCGTTGAAAAAGTAAAGCGCTTGACCGTCGTAAGCCCACTGATCGTCGCCCTCTGCATTTTCAATAATGCTGAAATCTCCCACGGCGATAGCACCTTCAACAGCAAGCAGGGGGGGCCAGGAAGTTAAACAAGCTCCTGCGCAGGGCGCAGGACCACCCAATCCGGTTTCTGGTGCACCAGCGTCAATCCAGTCAGCAACCAACTGGATTAAACCAGCGGACAGAGGTGCTTGACCAAGCGGCATTTGTGATCCAGGGCCCGTGCCTTCCAGTTTCTGAATAATCAGGCTGTTTTCTGAGTCGAAAGGTATAACACGTGGGTCTGAGGGATCGGTGAGTTCGTCGTAAGCAAAATCGGGATCGAGATTCATACCACCTGATCCACTACTCGCATCAGCTCCGGTGTGACAGTTACGACAACGTTGGGCGGCTGAACTGTTATCGAAAATTTGATCCTGAATGTCCGAGAATAATACTGTACCTTCTGCACTATCGTCGGTACGAAAATAAAGGGTCATGCCTGCCTGAACTGCACTACCATCAACTTCTGCTCCATTGCTGACAAAGCTTCCCCCATCATTTGTCGCGGGAAGAATTCGTGCCGCAGGCCAGGTTGCGTTTTCGTTATTCTCGCCTGGTGCGCTGTCAGCGGCGCGGAAATAGAGAGGCAACCCGTCGAGCGCCCACTGCATTCCGCCAGCTACGCGTTCGATCAAGCTAAACGGGCCGAACGCTTCTGCACCCTCACCTGCCATTAATGCAGGCCAGGCATTCAGGCAATCTTCGGAAGTACAAGTAGACGCCGCGCCCGCTGTGTCGTTGGCAAAGGTATAAAGCGTAAAGCCATGTGCTGCGACGCTGTTTATTTCTTCTGCACCCCCGGCTATTGTCGCTTGTAATGTTTCACCCACGGCACTTAGAACTGTGCCAGCTTGACCCTGAAAAGGCGCGGGCAGAAGCGGAGGCCAAGCTACATTATCTACGCCTTCTCCTGCTGCGGTGTCCGCTGCAAAAAGATACAAAGGCCTTCCACGATAAGCCCATTGCATGCCCACGTTGTCATCGGGGTGCTCGATCAAGCTAAATGGCGCTACTGCAACCTCACCTTCTTCAGCTACCAGCGCTGGCCAATTTGCGAGACAGCCTGCATCACAATTTGAAGCTTGACCGGCAACATCGTTGGCAAAGGTATACACAACGAAACCTTCCTTGTTTACGTTGACTGCACCAGTACCATCGTCAACTTTTATGGCACCGTAGCCGGCAACCAAGGCATCGTGATCTTCTCCGCCAATACTGGCTGTGCCCGCAGCAAGGGGTGCACCCGCAGCCACGAACCAGACGTCGTTAACATTGTGTCCTGTCACCTCTCCCGCTGCACTATCTCCAGCGAAAAAATACAAGGGCTTATCACGCAGCGCCCACTGGCGATAACCATCTTCACGGTCAACAATAGTCAGGGGAGGCTCATCAACATCATCTTCTCCAGCGAGAAGTGGCGGCCAGTTGTCGATACAGTCGCCAGTGCAAGTTGATTCACCCGTGCCGGGAACATCCGGTGCAAATATGTATAAACTGAAGCCGTCGAGATCCGTTCTATCTTCAGTATTGCCATCTGATAGCAAGACAGTGACTTCACCATCAGCGACATAAATATCATTTAGTAAACCAGTGCTTTTTTGAACCGGAACAGGTGGCGCAGTCCCGCCGGAACTGGACGAGCTCGATGAACTCGAACTACTTGATGACGAAGAGGAAGAACTGGAACTGCTACTACTTCCGCCATTATTGCCGCCACTACCTCCACCACATGCGGCCAAGGCGACGGCCGCGAGTGCAATACTCAGGATTTTAAACTGCTGAACTAAGGAGTTGTCCATTGTCGGTTTCCCCACGATTGTTGGTATTTGGGAAAACTTACGGAAGGGGTGGGAAAAAGTTGCAAATAAAAAAACGAAAAGCTTTTCCTTATTTACATTGGGCGTTCCAGGTTCAAAAGCTTAAATCGCTCTGCGGCTATGGTTGGTACCTGGTCTGCGATAACCGATCTGGTTGCTATAGATGCAGAGGGCTGCATTGTTGGCGGAGTTCTGGGTGGCCCCGAAGCTTATTCATGTGTTTCCGAAGAATAATTAAATACTAATCTTTTAACACATATTTGCGCGGGATTTGTATTTGCTCACACTATAATAATATATTGATATTTACAGTCCGTTTTTGAATGCCTTCAATTTTTCCACCCTCTCCATAATTAGGATCCAGATACCCGTTGTTCACGCGGCGAAATACAATTTGCACGTCGCATAGAGATTGTGCGGGCGATTCGTCAGAAGCCAAACCCAATGCATCTTGTGCTGATATTGTAAAACTACCATCGTCAACAGTTGTGAAGCTGGAACCAGAATAAGATGTACCGCCGGTGATAGGACAAGCACTGTTTGTTTCCACTTGAAATTCGTCGGAGGTGAAAGAGGCTTCCCAAGTCAAGTTTATATTGTCGCCAAGGTCAAAAACTTGATTTTCCTCTGGCAAACTCACGTTGAGATAATCGGGCAGTTCAACCCAGGAATTGGGTGCACTGGTATCACCTGAGCGTTCGAAGGACACGGTGAATAAAGTACCGCTGGCATCGTTGTCGAAACTATTTTCGTAAGTTATTTCACCCAAAAAATCTGTTTCCCGCAACAATGGTTTGGTAATTGAATCACTCGTTGCTGTGAGAGAGTCGCCGCCGCTTAAGTTAAGATCAGTAGCGCCAAGACCGCCGCTACTGCCAACTTCAAGATCAGCACTGACATTGGATCTACCATTGCCATTGGCGGTAATTTTTATTTCGGCACGTATACCCGGTGTACGAATGTCTTCTGAGTCTGCAGAACCGCCACAGGCGGAAATCAATAAACCAATTGCACTCAATAAAAAGATGTTTCTTGAGAAACAATTCATATCTCTAGTCCTCGATATTTTAGAAGTTTATGCCGATTGAAATTGAAGTGTTACTGAAGTCATCTGAATCGAGGTCAAATTGACCGTATTTAATGCTTGTAAAAAGAGAATCCGTAAATTGGTATGCTAAACCAGCCTGATAAAAAAACTCTTCACCGTCCTGAGAGCTTTTTTCAACAATCATGGAATCAAATACGCCGTTTTCAAAGCTGGGAAATTGGTTTTGAGCGTCAGCACTATAACTGTGCATTCCCAGTTCGGCAAAGACGGAGAGCTTTTCCGAGATCGGGTATTGCGGAACCACAGCGACGGAATAAGCTCGGATTTCATAACTGAGTGTTGCATCTGGTCCTTGATCAAAAGGAGGTTGATCAAGTCGAAATGTCGAGGAGTATTCACCGAAATCGTAGTAGCCCGCCTGTACTGCGATATAGTTATTAAATTTATAGCCAAATGTGAGTGTTAATGAAGAATCACTGTCGTCTACTGAAGAAATAATACCTTGCGCGGTTCCTGTGCCGGGAAATTTTGTTTGCCCAATGGAAAAGTCCATATAAGCATCATTCGCCATGGCGATAGCAGGTGAAATAGCAAAAAATAGTGATAGTAAAGAAAAACAAAAATGCTTCATTGAATAGCTCCAGACAAAGTGCGTCGTTGAAATAGAGGATCTTGACGACGTATTAGTTGATGGCAGCAAGAATATTAAAAACAAACACGAAAAACATGACCCATTTGGGCTATAAAACTAAATTACTTTTAATTTTTCACCTGTGATAAATGGATTGTGTAGTGGCTTGCTATCTGCAATCAGCGATTCGAGAATGATCTCAGCGAAATCAACAATTAACAGGTGTCCACTATTCGTCTGGAGGTTGTAGGTGTGATTGGGGATGTTTAATAGTTTGTCTGCCAGTTTTTTAGCGATGGCGTTATCATTTTCACCACGCCAAATGTCTGTCGGTATTTGAATATCTTCAGGCTGAAATCCCCAGTCGCGTACCGCAAAAATACATTCGTAGACGATTCCGGGACTTTTGCTCTTAATTGCATCCTGAAAACTGCGGTTAATGCTGTCGAGGAACGCTCTGTTATCAGTAAAGATTTGATCTGCTTTTGACCAGTTAGAAATATAGTTACGCAAATAATCTGATGAGTTTCTGCCAATTGTGCGCAAGAGGGAATTAAAAAATTTGCGATATAACCTTGGCGCAACGCGAGCGAAGCCCAAAAGTAAGCGTGACATGGCGGGTTTGCTGCCTTCCAGTTCGCCCATGTTTTCAATCGGTGCCATACTGCTGACTAATGAAAGTTTGTTACAACGTTCGCTCAGGTAATAAGCACTGGCTGCAGCGAACATCGCTCCAGAAGAAAATCCTAGTGCGTAAAATTCATCGATGTCGAGATAATTCAACAACTCTTCCATATCCTCTGCCCACATTTTCATATTTGTTTTTTCATGCAGGTCAGTGCCGTAGTATCCCGGCCGAAAGGGGTGAATAAATCGTATTCCTTTGTTAACAAAAAGCGCAGAAGGATCAACCAGGCTCCACCAATCCCAGGCTACTACGTCGTGGTGATAAACCACAGGAATACCTTCGGGGTCTCCATAGAGTTTGTAATTGAGGTGGCGGCCGTCGCGTAACACTATTGCTTTCATCAGCGGCGTTTTCTTTGCCTGAATAATGATGTCACTGTTGCCGTTCCCAGCGGTGGGTTGCTTCGCAGTAAATCCAGTTGGCGTCGACATAATCAACGCAACCAGCTCTGCTTGCCTGCTTGTTTCTGTTTTTGCAAACACGGATTTAAGTTGATTGCGGACGGTATTTTGGCTCAGATTTAAAGTCGTGGATATCTCTGTCAGGGATTGTCCTGACGCGAGCATTAACGCCAGGCGCGCTTCGGCTGCAGTTAAATTGTAGTACTCCTGCAACGCGCCCGCAGAAACGTGCTGCGACCAGGCATTACTGGCGAAAAATAAGGTGCAAAATGTATTTTGGGATTCGTTTGTTTCACTGGAGCTCAGGGCAAATATCGACATCGCGCCCTGCGGGTTATCGATTTTGAGGCTACAACCTTGGCTGTTCTCTTTTACTGCGTTTTTTACAATTTTCTTTAATTTCTGCGAGACTGTTAAGTCTGATGTGTGCAAACGTTCATTAACAATATTAAATATTTGTGATGATGCCAGTAAATTTTCAGCCAGGCGGTTTTTTGTGAGAACTTTTAAGTCTTGCGTTATCGTTATTACTGCCATTGGTAGGTAATTTAATAATTTTTGCGCGGAATCCATGTCGTGGCTGATTTGTTCCATACGATGATTCATACGCAGGGCACGCTGCAAATGACTCAACAGTTTCTCATCGTCGCCGATTTCTGTGTGTCCACTATCCAGTAACTCCTGTTTGCATGCAGATAGCAACTTCGGCCACAGTTCCACATCTTCTGCGGCTTCGTATATAAGAGGAATAAGATTTTCCTTTTCCACATGACTTTCGTTCATGAGTTTCAATGCCCTTTTAGTAGCAAATTCGCTTGCTGGTTATCTATCGTATGGAGGGTGAAGGGAGCATAAACGCCCTACTTTCTCTGGTGAACCCCTCGTCGACAAGCCTATCTCAATTCTCTCGCCCATCAATAATGCCGCAAATGTAATCCTCACGCTGGCAATTTGTAAAATCAACATCAAATGATTGTTGCCGTTACTCGAATTCCCAGAAATCCAATCTTCAATTTTCACGAATAATAATTCGAATTGTATTCAATGCCTGTCGCGCTTGATGGATAGCAACTCACTGGATATAGGTTTTCTCCCAGTGCTCCAGTTCCTGCAAGGTCAGCCGGATGAATTTAGCGGGATCCTTTTCAATCAACGCCTTCCTCTCCGGTGGAATCCTGACGCTCTCCCGCAGATGTCGGTTCGCCCACACCACCAGCTCGGTCATCATATGAATCAAGTCCTTGCCCACGGGGGTCAGGTAGTACAACTTGCGGCGCCCGCTATCGGGGTGGGGCAAAGATGCTACCAGTCCCGCTCTTTCAAGCTTGTTCAACCGGTCGGTGAGAATACTGCTGGAGATCTGTTCTTCGGCATGCAGCATGTCCTTGTATTCGTGAAGCCCCAGGAACATCAGGTTACGAATAACCAACAAGGTCCAATGGTCACCAATAATATCCAGGCTACAGGCGATTGGGCAGCCGGTGCGGTGTTTATGCTCAACTTTGGCGATCATAAATAAATACTTGCATAATAGAAGTGGTTAGCGATAATACTTCTATTATAGAAGTATCGAGATAACAAGCAATGAGAGGATTACCGATAACCCGTCTTTTTGCCACACTATTCGGACCTATGCTGAAAGCGCTTTCGGAGAAAAATCATGGCCTATGACGAACATCTGGCACAAGGTATTCGCGATCTGGCAAAGGACAGGCCAGAGATTACCGAAAAGAAAATGTTCGGTGGTGTCTGCTTCTTCCTCAACGGCAATATGCTGTGCGGGGTGGAAGTGGGCCGCTATATGTTTCGCGTCGGTAAAGAGCAGGAAGGCGAAGCGCTTAAAGAACCTGGCACATCTAAAATGGACCTGACCGGTAGGCCGATGGGTGGCTTGGTGCACGTCACCGAAGAAGCCTGTCACGGCACTAAGCTGGTGGAATGGCTGGCGACGGCCGAGAGGTTTGTCGCTACATTGCCAGCAAAAAAGAAGAGGAGGTGAGGATTATGGATGCGAAACCTTTAGTCTCAAATACTGATAACGAGGAAAATAAAGATGAATGTTAAAAAGCTCGGCTTATTTGTTGTCGCCTATTTTGTGATTACTATGGCTTGGGCCTATTCCTGGCACCTCATCTGGTTTCACGATTTGTATGCAGCCTGGGGCGCTATTCAGCGCGCTGAACCGATCATACCGCTCGGTATCCTTGCCATCCTTGTCCAGGGACTTACGATTGGCTACCTTTATCCGTTTTACAATAAGGGTGAGGGTAATCCCATTCTACACGGCATTAAATTCAACCTGGTTATCGGCCTGATGACCTATACCGCCATGGGCTTTGCCACGGCCGCCAAATTCAGTATCGAACCGATTGCACCGTTTCTGATCTATCACACCGTGTTTCAAGCTATCCAGTTCATCCTGACCGGCGCGGCACTAGGGTTCATTTACCGACAATCCATCGATTGAAATAGCACTACTGCTAAAACTCATCCATCTAAGTCACTAAACCAGAGTCAGCAAGATCTGATGGACAGGTAAATGTTTCGACAAGCCGCTATGCACAACATCAATAGTAGTATTAGTGTTGAACTGCCACTACCACCAGAATCTCCATTGTCTGCTTGCACCGGAGGTGAAGATTGTTGAGCTGGCGGCTCGGTGATTGCAATCTGCACTTCGTTGTTAGCGGAAAACTGTGGAGTACCACTATCGAAGACTTCGACTCGTATAGTGTAATTTCCCGCTGCCACCATTTCAGGGTCAAATGAAAATGTGTCTTCGATTAAATCAACATCGCTGATTGCTCCATCTGTTTGGCTCCAATCAAGCGTGTGTGTATCACCGGAGTCCGGGTCATTGATTACAGCTTGCACAATAACCAGTCCACCGTCGATACTAATTTGTGTGGTCAAATCAGTTCCTTGCAGGACGTTTAAGCCCACCGTGGGTTGCGAATTCCCAACATCAGTTGTAAGCACATTAAGTTCGCTGCCATCAGCATAATTCAAGCTGAAATCGTAGCTGTGTACTTTGAAGGTATAACTGGTATTGCGCGTCAGATTTGATATTGATGCCATTTCACCAGCACCCTTGTACACCACCTCGGCGTTGCCAATCTGATCACCCAACTCATAGGCTGTACCGCTTGAAGGTAAAGTATCGGGTGACATTTCAGACATTAAAACCAATACGCCACTGAAATCGCTCGCGGGATTGCTCCAACCAAGTACCACCTGAGTGTCTGCGGTGCTAATTTCGCTAAAATTCGAAACGTCGGCAGGCGCTTGTGTGTCCATTGGATCTGACGGCGGCATACCATTTTCCGTCAACTGGACGTCGGCGCAGGATTCGTAGCCGCTACCGTATATACGCAACCAGCACTCATCGCATTCAATGTCCGGCAGGGTAATCGCCATAGAACTGAATCCCGGTGATTCCGGGATATTGTCTTGAACCAGCGTAGAGCTATCACCACCGTCATAGATTAGGTCGATACGCATAGCTTGACCGTGGGTTATGGCGACTTCCCAGGAAACTGTAATCGCCGTACCCGAAGTGAGAAAAGTGGGGTCGCCGGGAGCGACATTACAAGACGCAAACCCTTGATCGCGCGGTGGAATAGCTCCGTTGGGATCCCAACGTACATGGGCACTGGCACTAGCGCTCATTAGAAATAAAAAGCAGAACCATAAAGCTACGACAATTCGCTGGAATACATTTCGTTTCATAAGAGCACCTCAATATTTACCCGATAGTGATCTTCTGATACTAAAACAGCAAGGCAGTCGCTTAAACAGGCAACTAGTAAATGTTATTAAATTGTTATATCTCTTTTGTCTGCACGAAGAAGTTGGTAATCCCACATTATTTGTTTATATAAAATTGAAAAAGGATGAACAATATGCAAGGACGCATCATTTTTGATAGGTATCTTTGCAGAATAGACTGAGGAAAAAAGATTAGAGCTTTAATTGAAAAAGCAGGACTAAAGCCTTTTTCTTTCGCGTTTTTTGCGCATAGCCGTCTCGTGATAAAAACGTGACAATTTCGTGAATATCTCTCAACAAACTCTCTTTAGACTGATTTTATTCGAAGCCTGTATCTCAACAGGTTTTTTATATTAATCAACCGGAGACGTTTCTTATGAATATAAAGCAAGTTCTCGCTGCAGCCTCTATGGCTGTGAGCGCCGCAGCCAGTGCAGATGTTACCGTGGCTATTACCAACCTTACTCAGGGTATAACTTTTACGCCGTTTATTGTGACTGCGCATGATGCCGATTTTCATTTTTTTCAGGTCGGTGATGCTGCTTCTGCCGAGCTGCAAGCAATGGCTGAAGGTGGCGATGTGTCCGGACTATTAACTCAAGCCGATGCTGTTGGTGCGGTTAGCATTACCAACCCTAACGCAGCTAATGGCAACTTGTTACCTCCGGGAATGAGTGTGACAACAACTACCATTGCTAATGGAGATCTTGGCTATTTATCACTGGCCTCTATGTTGCTGCCAACCAACGATGGTTTTGCAGCGATCGATGCTTGGCCAATCCCGATGGAAGCGGGTGAATATACCGTTTATGTGAACGCCTATGATGCGGGCACAGAGGCCAATGACGAAATGGTTGTTGGTGCTAGCGGTGGCGCACCCGGTATGCCAGGTATTCCGGCCAACCCAAGTGGTAACGGTGGTGTCAATGCTACGGGTGTGACAAGCACAGAAGTAAATGGCACCGTGCATATTCACCCTGGCAACGTTGGTGACGTAGACGCGGATGGTGGCATCAGTGATGTGGATAGTCGCATTCATCGGTGGTTGAACCCTGTGTTGAAAGTCGTCGTCACAGTGCAATAGGTGGAGGTGAAATATGCAACATTTATTCAACACAGTAACAAAAATAATCACGGTGTCGGGTGGCTTGGTCGGCTTGGCTTTGCTGTCTGCCTGCGGTGGAGCCAATCATCGCGCTGGCGAAAATAATCCACCTTCACCACCTACGCCAGCTCCAGCTGTGATGCAGACTTATTCGGTCACCTTAAAAAATATCACTCACAGTCAGCCGCTTGCGCCCGCTGCGGTTATTTTCCATGACGCAGACTATAGTGCCTGGACAATTGGATCTGAGGCATCAGCTGAATTGGAAATGCTCGCTGAATCTGGCAGCCCGGCTATGTTGTTGGATGCGGCTAGCGCCTATGCGGCCATGCCTGCGAGTGATATGCCTGTGGCACCGGGCGATAGCACGTCTGTGGAGCTAAGCTTTACCATGCAAGACACTGTTATGTTGACAGTAGCGAGTATGCCTGTTAACACTAACGATGCTTTTACCGGTGTGTCGCAATGGGACTTGTCTAGCTTGGAGGTAGGTGACACCATGACCCTCGCTACACCGCTGTACGATGCCGGTACAGAATATAACAGCGAAACTGCTGAGACTGTGCCCGGCCCAGCTGCAGGTGGTGAAGGTTTTAATGCGGAGCGTGACGATGTCGTGAATTTTGTAAGTCGGCATCCCGGTGTGGTCACTCAGGCAAACGGTTATATGGCGTCTGCATTGGATGACTCACAACGGATGGATAACCCCATTATGCTTGTTCAAGTTACACGCGACGAGTAAGTCTGACCCTAATTCAGGCTTTAATTAGAGGAGAGTGTTATGTCAGCCAATGTCCACCTTGAGTCGATGTTGGGTCAGGAAACCGATTCAGCGTCGGGTTCTGAAAAAGCTGTTGTGCCGCGATTATTGATTATTGAAGATGATCCTGAAATCAGCAGTTTACTGACCATTAACCTGTCGTCCCTCAACTATCAAGTAGAATGTTGTGTCGATGGTTCGGAGGGCTTGCAACGCGCGTTGCATGAGCCCTTCGACTTGTTGATCCTCGATCTGATGCTGCCCTCACTGGACGGCTTGCAAGTCTGTAGTCAGCTTCGGGGCGAAGGGTCAACACTACCCATTTTAATGTTAACGGCGCGTCAGTCTGAAGCCGACAGAGTGGTGGGTTTGGAATTGGGTGCAGATGATTATTTAACAAAACCTTTCAGCGTGCGTGAGTTACAGGCACGCGTGAAGGCGATGTTGAGGCGCGTGGCTTTATTGGCGCCCGCCAACGCTCAGGCGACTGATGTTTTGGAAACTAATGAAACACGCTTATCTTTCGACAGTTTGGAAATTGATAAGGCCTGTCGCAAGGTCGTTTTGGCGGGTCGAGTCATAGAGTTAACCGCCAAGGAATTTGATCTCCTCTACTATCTTGCTGAGCACCCGGGAAAAGTTTTTACCCGTTCGCAGCTATTGGCCTCTGTTTGGGGCTATCGGCACAGTGGCTATGAGCATACTGTGAATTCGCACATGAATCGCTTGCGTACCAAGCTTGAGGTTGATCCGGCTAACCCTGTCTTTGTATTAACTGTTTGGGGTGTTGGGTACAAGTTTAATGATGTACTTACTTCGCGATAGTTTTTATCGGCGTATTGCCCTGACGCTACTGGTTGGTTTTGTGGTGATGGCCGCGCTGTTTGTGTTTTTACTGCGCTCCGTTTCCCAAACGTCGCAACTGGAAATTACCCAGCGCCTTCACCAGTCATTGGCCCAACACATCGTGGACGAAAACACATTTTTTATCGATGGGCAGTCAGAGAATGAAACTGCCAAAGGTGTCTTCATGCATATGATGGTGTTGGGGCCCGCCTTTGAGTTTTATTTACTGGATAAGACAGGCCGTATTCTCGCGTATTCGGCGAAGCCCGATAGCATTAAGCGCGACCGTGTTGATTTGCAGCCTCTGCTGCAATTTATCCAGGGTGACGCTTCCCTGGCCCTGCCCTTAGAAGGCGAGGATCCCCGTTCTGTCGACGGCTGTAAAATATTTTCAGCAGCACCGATCATGCAGCAAAATACATTGCAGGGTTACCTGTACGTAATTATCGGTGGTGAAATTGCGGATACCGTTGCTGCCTCTGTCAAACACAACCAAACAATTGTGACAGCAATTGGCACCATTGTGGCGGGCTGTTTATTTGGGCTGTTGGCAACCTTGGCGGTGATTGCTTTATTGACCCGGCCACTACGTCAACTAAGCCGTGATGTCGTGACATTTCAAAAACAGGGTTTGGATAACGGTCGCTTACACTTACACCAGTGGGATCAATCGGCAAAAAACGACATTCACCGATTAGGTTGTGCATTTGCGGCCCTGTCAGAATCCTTGCGCGAGCAATATACCAAAGTGAAGTCGGTGGACGATTTACGCAAAGATTTATTGGCCCATGTGTCCCACGATCTACGCACGCCCCTAGCGTCGTTGCGCGGCTTTTTGGAAACATGGTTACTAAAATATAATGAGTTATCGCCAGAAGAGAGTCTGCATTACATCGAAGTGGCTCATAACAACGCGAAAAAAATTAATGTGTTGGTTGATCAGTTATTCGAGCTTGCCTATCTTGATGGCGATAATGTTCAAGTTGCTTGTGAGCCGATTGCGATTGCGGAGCTGGTTCAGGATGTTCTGCAAAAATTTCAATTGGACGCTGAAGAAAAGGGCGTGAAGCTGGATATTCGACCTAAAGATCCGGCCATTATGGTAGAGGCGGATATTGAAAAACTGGAACGCGTATTTAGCAACTTGATTGAAAACGCCATACGCCACTGCGATAGTGGCGACACTATCTGTGTTGGCCTATCCCTGGATCAAGGACGAGTCACCGTCAAGGTTGAGGACAGTGGCCGTGGGATTCCACCCATGGACTTACCGCATATTTTCGACGCTCACTATAAAGCGGCCAATAGTGTTCGCGACAACAGTGCTCACGGCGGGCTGGGCTTGGCCATTGTGAAAAGATTGCTGGATTTGCACAATGCCAGCATTCGCGTAGTGAGTCAGGAGCGCGCAGGCACGACCTTTTTGTTTGATTTGGCCGCGGTATAAATAATGGGCGGGTATTCGGCCGCTCGAATCAGCGCCCAAAAATCAGCCCAGTTGAATTGAACCTGGATAAAAGTAGCGCTTGGTATCCAGAGCTAATTTATAATAGATCTTCGATAAACCACGCCGATAGTGCGTGCCGACCCGGCAAACTCGATTTTTGGTAAATAGTAGAAGCCTGCTGACGAATCGTTTTTTCCGTAGTGCCACGCAGCAAAGCAATTTCTTTTTGGCTGTAGCCTTTCAATAACATTAGTCCAATCTCCCGTTCACTCTCAGTGAGTTCCCACTGGGTGAACTGTTCGGCAATAGCGCGGCTTAACGAAAGCCTAGCCTCAGCAACTTCGGAAGAAACCGGCATAGGCATAGTGCGAATTGCGTCCAGTGTTTTATGTAATGCCTTCAACTGCAAACGCTTTTGGCGGAATTCCCAGAGAATCCAACCGAGGATACTTAATGCCAGCAACAGCAAGGCCCCCTCCTGCAGAAGATGGCTATTACTTGCACCGGCGTTAACATCCGCCAGCAGATCCCCAGCACTGGCGAGTACCACCAACAATAGAAAAACGACGAGAAAGTAATCCTGTGTTAATCGCAAACCCATAACATGCCTTAATTGACCAATATTCAACCTATAGGACATATGCCCGATTCTTTTGCACCCAGTGTAACGCACACTCAGCATATGAGATTAATCGCTGTTTGCAAGCACCGGTACCCTCTGCATATTTCAGCGATTCCCTAAGCTTTTCGCATCGCAGCCTAGTACAAACACGGGAGTGAATTTATGAATAATACCGTTTATGTTTGGGACAAGTTTGTCCGCCTGTTTCACTGGTCACTGGTTCTTTTATTTATTACCAGTTACCTCACGGGCGAAGAGGAAACTATTGTCCATATCTACTCGGGCTATGCCATTGTAGGGCTTCTGCTGGCGAGAATTCTGTGGGGATTTATTGGCAGTAAATACGCTCGTTTCAGTGATTTTGTTCGCTCTCCCAAAGCAACGCTTGACTACATCAAAAGCCTCAGAAGTGATCAACCCAAACATTACCTGGGCCACAATCCACTCGGCGGGCTGATGGTGGTCGTGATGCTGCTAACTCTGTTAACCATTACTATTAGTGGTTTAAAACTCTATGCCGTTGAAGAGGGAGCAGGACCTTTCGCGCAACATCTTAAGGTGTCGATGTTGACAACTGCCTATGCAGACGATGATGACGACCACCATCATAATGGCGAAGGCGATGAAAACGAGGGCGAAGACTTTTGGAAAGAAATTCACGAAGCAGCCGTTAACTTTATGCTGCTACTTATTCTACTGCATATCGCCGGGGTTATTTTTTCCAGTCGCATACACAATGAAAAGCTGGTCAAAGCCATGTTTACTGGCGAGAAAAACAAGCCGTAGACAGATAAACAAAAGCGGGTATTAAATGGCTTAGAACTTTCTGCTTACACAAATTATCAACCCGATTTAGAGCAACGTATGGATGCAGGAAATGTGAATGGATTTAATGTCGGAATGAGGTATCATTTTTGACTGCGCAAATTCACCCCAAATAGATCGTGCACAAAGCCTCCCTATAAAGAACAAAGCTATGTGACGCAAAGAGGTAAGAGTCGATGGCATACAATAAAAAAGTACTGGTTTTATTTTTAATTTGGGGCACAGTTTCCTTGAGTGCCTGCGGTGGTGGCGGTGGATCATCGTCCGGACCAGAGACTGGGTCATCTTCGAGCTCAAGTTCTTCTTCCAGTTCATCGTCAAGCAGTGGCTCCGCGCCGCCAGAACCTGATAGTACCCTATCGAGCGTGGCGACATTTCCAATTGGGATCGCTGTGTCAGCTGGTACCGAGAACCGCAGTTTCTTGAGTATTCCCGAAAAGCAAAACACCATCGAAACACATTTCAATCAACTCACAGCGGGTAACATCATGAAAATGGGTTATCTGCACCCCAGTGAGAACACCTACACTTTTAGCCAGGCAGATACCATGATCGACTGGGCCAAGTCGCGCGGCATGACGGTGCATGGTCATACCTTTATTTGGCATTCTGATTATCAGGTGCCTGACTGGATGGTCAACTATACAGGTGACTTCGAGGCCATGTTGAATGAGCACGTTACCACGATTGCCGATCATTTTAGCGATGATGTAGCGAGCTGGGACGTCGTGAATGAGGCGATTGATGAGAGCAATGCGAACTGTATGCGCAATTCACTGTTTTATCAGAAACTCGGCAAAGACTATATCGCCAATGCGTTTATTGCGGCAAAAGCCGCTGACCCGGATGCCGATTTGTACTACAACGATTATGACACCGAGGGGGGTAATGTTGGCAAGCTCACGTGTTTGTTGAAGCTGGTCGATGACTTGGTGGCTAACGGTGCGCCTATCGACGGCGTTGGGTTTCAGATGCATGTGCAAATTGATTACCCCGGTACCGATGCTATTGCAGGCGCATTTCAGGCTGTTGTAGATCGCGGTTTAAAGGTGAAGGTTAGCGAGTTGGATGTACCAGTGAACAACCCTTACACGTCGACGCCGTTTCCGCAATACACCAGTTTCACCAACGAAGTCGCCGATTTGCAGAAGCAGCGTTATAAGAGCATTGTCGCGACTTACCTGAGCACCGTACCCGCTGAGTTGCGCGGTGGCATCACTATTTGGGGCTTGTGGGACGGCGATAGTTGGCTGCTTAGTTTCTCTGGTCGAGAAAATGTTGACGATTGGCCGCTGTTATTTAGCGGCCCCAGCGATGGGCCTTATGAACCCAAAGCGGCTTATGACGGTATACTGGAAGCCCTCAGCGAATAATCCTCAGGAAGTGCGGCATTTAACGCGTTTTTTCTTTTTGCATCACCTACCATCGCAATGCTGCTGCGTTCGGCAGCAGATTTCATGCACGATGATTCTCCCTTACAAAGAAAACCCCGCCATGAAAACGGGGTTTTGAGAGGTTAACCAAACTTACTTATACTTTTCCGTTGATTCGACGACGACCAATAAAAATACCGGCAACGCCCAAGCTTAACAAAAATAAACTACCGGGTTCCGGCACTTCAGTTGAGTGCAATCTAAAACCTAACTCTGAAAGATTTGATGAAGAACCACCTGTTCCCAAAGCGCCTAAAGCAACCTGACCAGCATTACCTGTTCCATCAGTACTAAAATGCATATCGTCACCCGAGAATGATAACCAGTAGTCTCCGGCGAGAAGATCTATTCCTCCCAACAGTGCAGATACAGTCAAATTGGCATGATTACCACTCTCTGCGTTAGTTGACAGTAGATCGAGCTCCTGAAAATTAAAAACATTGGTCCAGACTTGATCTGCATTGTAGCTGTTCCAGATACTTAGACGAATATTGCGAGAGTCTACTTCAGTAGGCAGCACATTATAAAAACTTGCATCCCACTCAACAATCATGTTTGAAACGTCTTCTGTTAAGCTGAAGTTGTCAAACATCGTATATGTATCCATTGGCCCGCATGAACCACAAAAACCGCCAATATTGTCTGTATTACTTCCGTTGTCCCATAAAAGAGCTGCGTTTGCGGTACAGGCAAAACCAAAAGCGACCAATACTGCCATCATTTTTAAGATAGATTTATTCACTGATACTTCCTCACTCTAAATTATTGTTTATTTTCTAAATCCAAGTACAGTTCAGCCTGAGCAAGCGCTGTGCCAGCGTGCACAAATATTATCCATACATTAATTTTGTAAACATTTTCAATAACTTAAAGCGAAACAATTTATTAATGTAAATAAGAGGATTGGTTTGTATGAACTACAAACACTAAAATGTTAAAAAACCTGACACTAAAAATATAAGTATCTAGTGAAGAAGAGCCTGATAAAGTTTAGGTAACACAAGCTCGCAAAGAGCTTGGGTATTGAGTAACACATTTTCGTTGCTTCAACGAATGAAATGGAGCGGGAAACGAGACTCGAACTCGCGACCCCAACCTTGGCAAGGTTGTGCTCTACCAACTGAGCTATTCCCGCATGGCGTCCCCTAGGGGATTCGAACCCCTGTTACCGCCGTGAAAGGGCGGTGTCCTAGGCCTCTAGACGAAGGGGACAATGACGTGTCGTCTCGCGAAGAGGGGCGCATTCTATTGAGCCTCTGTGCAGCTGTCAATACTTAAAGCCAGGCCCCAAAGCACCTGATTTCCCTAAAATTTTCCGTCAAAACGCCCAACCTAATACCTTGCTCGTGCGCAAACCCCAAGTCTAGGGCTAGAGACCCGTTCAAGTTAGGTAATAGCATGATGAGTGGGTTTGCAAGCATCTGCGGTTCTGACTAGCCTTAAGATATACACTTAATGGATTGACTATGTCCACTGTCGCCATAATCACCACGCTAATTGTTATGTTGGCCGCTTTGGTTTGTTATGCCTTCGTCTATCAAACGGTTCAGCACAAAAGAGAAAAGCGCGCGCGCTTGCTAGCAGCCTTAAAAGCCCGATCACGTTCGTTCAGTTTTATGCTGAATGGTTGTCCTGACGGATTTCTACCTAAAGAGTTATTGGTTTTAGTGCAGCGCGGACTTATCGAAGTCCTTTCCCAGCTAAGTCGTCTGGAACCCAAGGTGGATTCGCATACCAAAGACCTCAAGGTAGTCAATGCTCAGCTGCTTGAAACGCAAAGACAAAACCGCCCCGCCAAGCCTGTTTCTTTGCAAAATCCCCAGCAAATCAAGGATGCGCGGGCCTGCCTGGAAGAACTTCATCGTTTTGTTTTTCAGGAAGAAAGCAGAAGAGTGATAGCACGCAATCAAGCCGAAGCCTTTCGGAATCAGATTCGTCAATTGGTACTGCAGTTAACCGTTGATGGCTATGCCTTCAATGGGAGAACCGCACGCCAAAAAAACAAGATCAAACTTTCCCTGCATTATTACGAACTCGCACTTAACCTGCTGGTTCGCGAGCAACGCAACAATGACAATGCCGCGAGTATCACACGTTTAAAAGAAATTGTAGCCGAACTCAAGGAACAGTTAACACAACAAGAGGACAAGGCTGAAACCCCATCTAAATCAAACACCAGTGAGGTGTCTGAAGAATGGGAAAAATTTGGCGAAGATCAAGACATCTGGAAGAAGAAAAATGTTTACGATTGAAGGTCTTCAAAATCCAGAGAAGCGCTATTAACGCAATATCGCGTCCCCGTCGGCTGAGGGCCATCCGGGAATACATGCCCCAAATGACTTCCACATCTGCTGCAAGTTATTTCCACGCGCAGCATATCGTGAGACCTGTCTTCATGCTCAACAATGGCGGACTTGTCCATACTCTCATAGAAACTGGGCCAGCCTGAACCCGAATTATATTTTGCACCGGATTGAAACAAGGCTTGTTTGCAGCATTTACACACATAGGTTCCATCCGACTTATTTTCGAGCAGCGCACCGGTGAAGGGTCGCTCGGTCCCCTTCTCTCTACAAATTCGGAACTCGTCGTCACTTAAACGTGAACGCCAATATTCATCATCTTTAAGGTTTTCGTCAGACATGGTTTTTCTTCCTTTTCAAGAGCTTACACCAAACAAGTAGAAGCAGAATGAAATAGTTTATGTTAAGGTTGGCGGCTCGTGGTAGTGAGCAACGGAAGGTATTCTACTATTCATTAAAGGGGCTCAAAACCCATATTTGATATCAGTCCATCGCCCGGAATCGGAAAATGCAGATAAAAAAGTCACGCAAACTTGATGGCGTCTGTTACGACATCCGCGGGCCCGTTTTAGACCACGCCAATCGCCTTGAAGAAGAAGGTCACAAAATACTCAAACTGAATATCGGCAACCCTGCCCCCTTTGGTTTTGATGCGCCCGATGAAATTATCACTGATGTGATACACAATATTCGTGATGCTCAGGGCTACACCGATTCAAGGGGTCTTTTCCCCGCCCGTAAAGCGGTGATGCATGAATGCCAACGCCTGGACATTCCAGGTGTGGAAATCGAAGACATATTTCTCGGAAACGGGGTCTCGGAACTCATCGTCATGGCCAATCAAGCCCTGCTTGATGACGGCGACGAAGTATTGGTTCCTTCCCCTGACTATCCACTCTGGACGGCTGCAGTGCGCCTTTCAGGCGGCAAGGCGGTGCACTACATCTGTGATGAGCAAAGTGACTGGAACCCGGACATTGCAGATATACGAAGCAAAGTTACTGATCGCACTCGCGCTATTGTCGTAATCAATCCTAACAACCCCACTGGCGCGGTTTACACTCGGGAAACACTGGAAGAAATTATCAAAATTGCCGCTGAGCATAATCTTGTGATTTTTGCAGACGAAATCTACAACAAGATTCTCTACGATGATGCTGAATACATTCCCATGGGACGATTGGCTCAGGACGTGGTCTGCGTCAGCTTTAACGGCTTATCCAAGTGCTATCGTTTAGCAGGCTTTCGCTCAGGTTGGTTGGTTATTAGTGGTGCAAAACATCGCGCTGCGGAGTTTGTTCAAGGAATCCATATGCTGGCCTCCATGCGTCTATGTGCAAATGTACCTGCAATGTTGGGAGTACAAACTGCGCTCGGCGGCTACCAAAGCATTAACGAATTGGTGTTGCCAGGTGGTCGCTTGCGCGAACAACGCGATGTTGCGTGGGAAGGGCTTAGCGACATTCCCGGCATAAGCTGCGTGAAACCCAAAGGCGCCATTTATTTGTTTCCCAAAATTGATAGAAAGATTTATAAGTTTGAGGACGACCAACAATTGATTCTGGACTTCCTAATTCAAAAACGCATTCTTCTGGTCCAGGGAACTGCATTTAACTGGCAGCAACCCGATCATTTTAGAATTGTGTTTTTGCCAAACAAAATCGACCTGACCAGAGCAGTTGAAAGTTTTGGAGATTTTATTAAGCAATACCGCCGATAAACATGACATAGCATGCAAAGTTTTGATAACGTATTAATTATCTTTCTTGAACTCACCCTCACAGCATTTTTCTTTGTTGTGCTCTATTTTTATTGGCGTGAGCGCTTTCTCATATCTTTACAGAGATTAAATTTAAGTTTTCGTTTCATACTTCTAGGCCTCGCGATTTTAAATATTTACGCACTGATCGATATTTTTACAAGAATCAGCGAACTGTATTGGCCCGATTCGGAATTATCCCAAACTCTGGCACAGACACACCTACATGCCTTGTACAAATTATTTCTCTTATTTGGTACTTGCCTGGTTGCAGGAGGAATACTTGCCTTATTGAAACTGTTTACCTACAAAGCGAAATTTCAAACAAAGGGCTTCAGTGGCAAGCAACTCGAACTGAGAATGGGAGACCTTATCAACCAACTTTCAGTCAAAAATCCAAGAATTCAAAAAATTGTTCATGACCCCTCACTTATACACCTCGCTTTTCTTCTTAGCGAGAAAAAATATCACACCTTATTTTACGAAAGCCCGGGCATTTTTATCTCTTTAAATAAAGATCTCACCATACGGGAAATCAATCACTACTCTGGCGAAGTGCTCGGCGTATCAAGTGGCGACATGATCGGCAAGATTATTCAAAACTACATCAAGCCGGAAGATAGATCCGAGTTCAGTCAGTTTCTCGATCAGGCTTACGAAACACCTGATCAAAAACCCTGCGAGATTCGAATAAGTTTACGTCAGCGGCTGCTTTGGATTCGTATTTTTGCTCGGGTTTTACGCGATTTTGATGATGAGCCCTACTTACTTCTTGTGTGTCAGGATGTGAGTCGTTCAAAGGAAATGGAAGCTGAAATATCTAGCCACGCCATTAAAGACAAACTCACCGGACTTTACAATCGACACGCGCTGGAGCAATGCCTGAATAAAGTTTTTGAAGAGCAATCACTATTTACCAAACCCGCCGGATTAATTTATTTTGACGTTGATCAATTCCGCATTGTCAACGATACCTGCGGCCATGTTGCGGGTGATGAACTCCTCAAGCAAATGGTAGCGGTAATAAAAAAATATTGCGGCAAAACTGAAATGTTTGCTCGCATTAGTGGAGACGAGTTTGCAATTGTCGTCAAAGATGTAACGGTTGAAAATGCCATGGAACTCGCTGAAACAATTCGCAGTTCTGCAGAAGATGTTACCTTCTCCTGGGATGACCACAGTTTCAGACAAAGTATCAGTGTCGGCGTAGCGATCACTTCACCCCGCATTTGTACTTTAACCGACATTTTTGGAGCAGCAGATGCCGCTTGCTCGCAAGCAAAAGAATCTGGGCGAAACCGGGTTGTTCTTCATAAAGAAAGCCGTGACGCGGGCCAAGATAGCCGAAACGACATGCTGTGGGTTAGCCGCATTCAGCAAGCTTTTTCAAATGACCGACTAGCCCTGTTTTTTCAACCTATTATTGATTTAAAAGAACCGCTTAACAATTATGTTCACTACGAGCTATTAATCCGCTACATTGGCGATGATGGGCGCAACGTTAGCCCAGAGAGGTTTTTGCCAGCAGCTGAAAAATATGGCATCGCCAATCAAATCGATTTATGGGTTCTCACCTCCGCCCTTGATTTTTTGCAAAAAAATCCGGAGCACACTGCCAGCTTAAGTTGCTGCTCGATCAATATAACCGCACATTCAATTGGGAGCCACCAAACGCGCAGCGCAATTAAACTGTTGATGGAGAATTTACCATTCGCCACCAACAAAATCTGTTTTGAGATTACTGAAAGCAGCGCAATTCACAGCATGAAAGACGCAGTCGAATTTATAGACGAAATAAAATCTTTGGGCTGCAAATTTGCGCTTGATGATTTTGGAACAGGGTTTTCATCCTTAGGCTACTTAAAAAATCTTGACGTTGATTATCTTAAAATTGATGGCACTTTTATTCGTGATATTGTTAATGATGAGATTGATCGCGCAATGGTAACTGCCATCGCAGATATTAGTAGAGCAATGAAAATAAAAACTGTTGCAGAGTACGTTGAAGATGATGAAGTGTTAAAAACCCTGATTCCACTTAACGTAGATCTCGGTCAAGGTTTTGGATTAGCCAAGCCAATGCCACTGGAAAATGCAGTAAATTTTTATAAAGGTGTAGGCAACAACTCAGAGTGACAGCGGTAAACCAGCATCTTTAACTGACCACCCGCACAATCTGGAAAATCTTCATTTGCTGCTAAACTTTCCACAAAATCCAGTGATGCATCCGCGCTCTCAATTCGTGTAGAAAATTCCTCCAGCGATGTCGCAGGGTCATTCAAGCACAACAATGCCAAACCATCACCACACAATAATTCAGGCAACTTTCGAATGACTTTTTTGTAGTCCTTTTCTGCCTCAAAACTCCCTCTTTGAAAGCTAGGCGGATCTACGATGACCAGATCATAAGGACCACGCTTTTTAAGCTTCCCCCATGAACGAAGAACATTATGAGGAATAAATTCCACATCATCAGTATCGATTTCATTCAAACGATGATTTTGTCTTCCTACATTCAACGCAGAGGAACTCATATCCACATTCACAACTCTTTTCGCTCCGGCCTGCAATGCAACAACAGAAAAACTACATGTAAAAGAAAACAAATTCAGGATTTTTTTGTTTTTCGCCGATTGTTCTAACCAAATTCGTGCGGGCTCAATATCCATAAAAAAGCCACTGTTTTGATTTTCAGAGGAAAGCAAATACACCGCCCCCTCGCGTTTAGCCACAAAATTTTTAGGAATATCGCCAAATATACACTCCAGCTTGTATCGCTTTAAGTCTCTTCTTTGAATTAACAGTGAGCTAATACCTTCCAATGGCATACAGGATTTTATTTCCTGCACCAAAAAATCAAGCTGCATTTCATCTTCAAGCTCATAGATCAGCAACAACAAACAGGAGGAATGGTAATCCAGTGCTATGCCTTTATGGCCTGCAAAACACTTTCCTCTCCCGTGAAAAACTCTAAAGCTCTCCCCCAATGGGAATCGATGTGCATTTTCTTGAATTGCTTTTGCAATAAATTCAGACAAGGATCCTATCCAACTATTTTTTGTTATTTGAGATAATGAAGCGCTACAGACTGATAACCCGTAATAATTTCAACAAGACCACACCAATCTTCATTTAATTTTCTACTACCGCTATCTATGATTAGAGCGCTGCCCGCCAGCTGCTCTAACTTGTGCGGCGCAGCGACTATCCAAATATTTTCACGACCAATTAATTCAAGCACTCTCGCGCTTAACTGTTGATTCCCTCGCCCAATTAGATGGCCTTGCCCTCCAATCACGGTAAGCACAAGCCTGACCTCGCCAGAATGCGCTTCCAACAACTCGAACAATTGTTTTTCAGTCACATCAAGCTGAAACCTTTCTTTGATAAACACATCTACACCTAGCAAAGTTTCCGCATAACCCAACTCTTTTTGTACGCGCTGAGTCGTTGAACCAGGGCCGAAAATCAACAGTGGATTGTTAAGATGACTTATGCGTTCTTTTAATTCCTCTGCCATATCAATAATCAGCAGTTCGTCAATCTCTGCACCTCCCTGTTTTACATTTTGCACTAGATCATTTAATACCGGCACTTTCATCTCGCCATAATGCTGACTTTTCACCTTCCCCGTCAGAAGTGCGAACTCATCCAAATCTCGCACCTCACGTAGATCGACATTAACAGCCGTCCCCTTAATTAAAGCCTGAAGCAACTCTGCACAGGCATGAGGATGAACACCAAAAACCGCACTTTGCATTTTCACGCCCGCAGGAATGCCCAAACATAAACACCGGGTTCCCACCACATCGAATACATCACGCGCCGTTCCGTCACCACCGGCAAATACCAATATATCGATTCCGCGCGTATACAACGCAGCGCAAACAATTTTTGTATCTTCAGCATCGCTTCTGTCTTTTACTTTACAATCAAGAAGCTGCAATGAAATGGGGGAGCCACTCAGGGCTGCAGAACCCATGAGGCCTTCAACACAATGTATTTCAAGCTTGTCCTGTACGGCAGACAGCGATTGAAAAAAGATCTTTACCCTTTCAATTACCGGAGAAAAATACTCACCCCGAAATACAGCTTCACGCGTAGCGGCAGCATCACTACCTTTTAATGCTTCTGCACCACCGGCACCCGCAACCGGATTAAGCAAAAACCCTACACGCAATTTTCTACTGACAGTAGCTGACATTAGCCCGATCCAAAACCCAGACATTTTGCTTGCGTATAATCTTGACTATTCAAATTTAACAATCGAAAGTGCGAAAACTCTCTTCGCTTTGCGTAATTTTTTCTCAACGCATCAAAGCTACCTGGTAATTCATCTACCGCAGCTCGTAAGAGCCTGTCGTCATCGCTAACATCATAAGCTTCCAAAATCGCATCTTTCAATCTTTTGCTAAACAGCGTCTCCTGTTCTCCAAAAGCCTCCTTTACCACCCTTTCTCCGAGGCCAGCCACTTTATCAATCAAACCCACATCAAATTTCTGTAAGTATTTAACCAATGCGTCAAAAATCATTAATGATCCGTTCACCTTACCTTCGAAACTGTAGCCAGCTATGTGGGCAGTAGCTATCCGCACATAACCGAGCAAATCAGTTTTAATATCTGGCTCTGTTTCCCATACATCCAATACAACATTGAGATCACCACCCAAGCGAAGAAATTCAAACAGATCATTATTGTTGATTACCGCCCCCCGCCCAGCATTGAGCAAAATAGCGCCGGGCTTTAATCTTTCCAGCACATTTTTATTAATCAAGTGATGAGTAGCAAACGGGCCTTTCCGGGTTAATGGTGTGTGCAAACAAATTAGATCGCAATCATATATTTTTTCAAAATCCCTTAGATCTTCTATTTCTTCCAGAGTTTTAAATGGGTCAATGCAAAAACAATTTTTTCCAAACGCTTTTAGGTATTGATAGACTTTTCCTCCAACATTACCACAACCCACAATCGCAACATTCATCTTACTATGCAATACATTTAATTTAGCCAAACAGCTCATAACATACTGAACAACGCCCAAGGCATTGCAACCCGGCGCGGAGGCCCAGGCAATTCCGTTTTGATCCAGCCACGAAGTATCAAGATGATCAACGCCTATTGTGCAAGTACCAACAAATTTCACATTTGAATTTTCTAACAATCCCTGATTGACTTTTGTCACTGAGCGCACCAAGAGAATATCTGCATTCTCGACGTCTTTGGCACAGATATCTCGTCCTTTAAGAGCGCTGAGATTTCCAAAAGTTGAAAACAACGCTTCTGCATAAGGAATATTTTCATCGATAACAATGTTTAACTTTTTTTCGGCCGTCATAGAGCTATTCTTATTTCACGCTTTCAATATTTTCACGCAACTTCTTGACCGATGTCGTAAAGTGCGAACCAAAACCTAAATACTGCCCAAATTCATTCAATTTATCGTAATCTGTTATTTTCCTGTTCAAAGAAAATCTGCGACCCAGCGGCGCATTACAGTTAATTGTGCTTAATTTTAAAGCGATATCAATTTGCGAATGAAATATCTTAATCTTCTCGGAGATTTTTCTGGCACCGCGCACGGAACTGTTTTCAATTCCAGCGATATTTTTTCGCATATTTTTCCAGGAACCGAATTCTGTCAATAATTGTGCGGCTAATTTAGATCCGATTCCAGGCACACCCGGTATATCATCTATCGTATCGCCTACCAATGCCAGGTAGTCAGGAATTTGCTCGGGGTAAACCCCAAATTTACTTTTTACCTCCCTGCGATCCATACGCACGCCATCCGGATAATCCCACAGATTTTCGGCACTATTCGATAATAACTGTGAGAGATCCTTATCTCTGCTTATTATCTGCGCCTCCAGGCCCAGTTTTCGCGCCCTTTTGGCCAGCGTTCCCAGCAAATCATCCGCCTCATAAGAATCCGAGGCGTAAACGGGAATACCGATGATTTCCGTTATTAATTTACATGCTTCTAATTGAAACGCCAAAGCTTCATCTGGCAAAACACGGCTACTTTTATAATGAGGATAAATTTCGTTTCGAAAACAATTTTGTAAGCTTTCATCAAAACATGCCGCAAGCTTCACAGGTTGCCGCTCTTTTAAAAATCGAAACAGCCAATGCGTGTAACCGTACACAGCGGCTGTAGGATAATTGTTTTGACTCCACCAGTTATCAGGAAGAGAAAAATAATATTTAAAAATATATATCGAAGCATCTATAAGATACGCCGGAGTATTATTATTCACTTAAATATCTTCCAAACGGTAATCAGCTAGCTTGAAAGGATCCGGCTGTTTAAATTCGTCTGCAAGTTTTTGTGTAAAATTAGCTGCACGTTCTGGCAATCCATTAATACAAAAAAACGAGACTCTTTGGTGTATCGCATTTTTGAACGACTGACTCGCTCCAAATTTTGCTTCAAGATTGTCCGCACTCACACGAAAAACATGACCACAAGCACGACTGAATATCCATTCCATCGCTTGGGGCGAAACTTCAACTTTTTCAAATTCTGCTTGCTGTTGAGAGTTTCGCCCATCTGGCTGATACCAATAGCCATAATCGATTAGTTTGCGTCTTGACTCACCGGCCACACACCAGTGAGCAATTTCATGTAAAGCACTAGAGAAATAATCAAGTGTAAAATAAATTTTGTTGAAATCTTGTGCGCAAGCGGCGGGTTGATACAAGGGCTCTTTAGCACCACCACAAATCATAGTCCTATAAGGACCACCAAGAACCTCATCGAAGACCTTAATTAATCTGTTTAATTTGGCGGGGGAATTAGGGGAATTTGAAGTAGCTGGGTCGAACATTGTAGCATCATATTTGGTGGTTAAAAGCGCTTTTTGTGCGCAGATGGGAAATTATCGCAAGAAAGTCAAATTATTCCCACAAAGTATTGTGTTTGACGAAAACAATCTATACTGTATATATCGGTGATGCTAAATCACCACGTCCAGACAGCCAATATCGGCAAGCAATGGACCTACTCTCGGAGGTGGTATTATGAAAACCTCAGACAATGGTCACAGCTCAGACAATGTGATCGATCTTTTCACCGGGAAAACCTGGTCTTCCCTCAGCGACTCTCGCATTATACGCCTTGCCCCAGAATTAGATGGTTTAGAAATGCTTTACTCCAACGAAGCAAGTGGAGATAAGTTTTTTAGCTTGAAAATTTTGTGTTGGGGACTGCGTGCCAACGGAGAAGTTGTGGGTCTCGTTCCGTGGTTAGATGACATTGTCGCTTGCCCCGAAATTGAAGATCCTCTTAACGGTGCGTGGGAAGGGTATTACGACCCCGGTATTGATGAACTGTTTTTTGAACCACCCATTCACAAAGTTGTGGAACTGGAAACCGCCGCAGAGTATTACGAATACGAGTGCGAGAAAGGTGATGAAATTATCCAGGAAATTCCGGATACCATCGGCACGCACGCAGTAAGATCAGATTCGGCTTATAAAAATCTGATCTTGCAGGAAGTAGTAAGCTGGCGCTTGCACAACGATGGGAAAATATGTGGCATGCTGATCGATGAAAAAAAAGTTGTAAGCACCCCCGTGCTGCCAGGAGATGACTGTCTGTACCCGGCACAAGTTGATACGAGCTTCCGCTATTTTTTCCAACATCACATTGCGAACAAAATTAAGTCCGAGGATCCCGAGGCACTGGCCGCTATTTCACTGTTGGTTGAAGAATCTCGATAATAGTGTAGTAGGCAGTATCTTCTTCAATTAAAGGGGGAGTCATGAACTTCCCCCGATTTCTAGCCCCCGCCTTTTCTAATTCTAAACACAAACAGATCATCCTGTTCGCTCAGGTCGATTAAGGTATGGTTTAGAAATTGACAAAACTTTTCGATATCTCGCTTGGACGCGGGGTCAGTAGACAATACCTTAATCACCTCACCCTTTTTGGCATCTCTCACAGCCGAGTGCAACATCATCACGGGTTCAGGACAAATCAAGCCCTTCGCGTCCACAAGTCGTTCATGCTCTTTCTTCATAAAACCCTGCCCTTACCTTAAACACCCTGCCCTTAAACTCGTCCTCAACACCGGTCCTTGAACTTAGCCCTAAGCCAAGTTCTGAGCCTGATAGGCTTCACGCGTCATCAATGAAAAGCCCTCCGATTCCTCATCGTAGACAATCAAAACCTGCCCGGAAGAAATTTGAGGTCGCAGTATTGCAACTTTCTCCTCCAGACTGAGCTCCTGGTCACCGTAATCAGTCCCTTCCCGACCGATATAAGATTCCAGCAGGGCTTGAAGCGTGGCTTCATCGAGTTTCTGCGGAGGAATAATCAGCATTTTAACTTTCGCATGCTTGTTGACCTGTAAAAAGTCGCACTATACTACTGGCTCTTAATTATAAAGAAATAGAAACATGCTTTCGGATCTCGTTCTCACCATTATCAGTGACGATAAACCCGGCATCGTCGAAACCCTGGCTAACACCGTAAAAACTCACGAAGGCAATTGGCTGGAGAGTCGCTTGACCCAATTGGCTGGCAAGTTTGCGGGTGTTGTGCGATTGCAGGTAGAAGAAACTCACAGAGCCGCACTGACACTGGCATTGCGTGACTTGCGAGAGCAAGGGATAAATATCATTATTGAGGGAGCCGCCGACGCCTCTGAAACAGTCGAATTTCGAGAAGCCGGTTTTCATGCAGTCGGGCCAGACCGCCCCGGAATCGTCAAGGAGCTTTCACACATCTTCACGGAAGCCAATATTAACGTCTCCGAAATCAATACCCGATACTCAAGTATGCCCTACAGCGGCGAACCCCTATTTGAAGCTGAGGGCAAGGTACAAATACCAGAAAACGTGCAAATACATGATGTTCAGGAGAAACTGGAAAATATCGCCAATCAACTGGCCATCGACATCTCCCTGGAAGCTTTAAACTAGAAATTCAGTTTTTCTATTTCAATATTGATCGCATGTGTTGAGATTTGTACTTCGTAGAGTGAGCATAATAGCGAAGCCACCAGTAACACCAAGCTTAAGCCAAACATCACCTGACCCACAAAAAGCCATCCCAGGAATAAGGCAAAGATTGCCAGGGTACAAATCAGGAAGGAAAGCACTCCGAAAGTCTGCATAGCGCGTATAATTTGCAAACGCTTACGCAAATTCTCGATTTGCCTCCTTACCAAGCCTTCTGAACGCGCATTTTCAAGATTGCTAAGGTGCCTAATTACATTGGCCAAGGTGATGAAACGATTTGTGTATGCCAGCATCAAAAGGGATATGGCTGGGAATAACAGGCTCGGGGTTGTGATGTTCATCTCCATAAACGGCTCCAACTGGCTTACAAATGCGGGCAGCGCTGTTGCGCGGCACCAATCTATGTAAAATAGCACAACTTAACATGACGAATAATAAGCAGAGTCCACAAGTCCAAGTATGATGTATCACAACTATTTCGGTCTGGAAGAACCCGCCTTCTCCATCGCCGTTAATCCGCGCTATCTCTACATGAGCCAGCAGCACAAGGAAGCCTTGGCACATTTGCTGTACGGCGTTCAAGGTGGTGGCTTTGTGTTACTGAGCGGAGAAGTGGGCACTGGAAAAACCACAATCATTCGTAGCTTGTTGGAGCAATTGCCAGAAAACACCGAAATAGCGATTGTGCTCAATCCTATGGCAGAAGCCCAGGAGATCCTCAGTACAGTTTGTGATGAACTCGGTATTGAGTACGATAAAACCCGCGAAAGTATCAAAGTATTGACTGATGCCCTGCAGGAACGGCTTTTGGAAAATCACCGCCAAGGCCGCAACACGGTACTACTTATCGACGAGGCCCAACTCCTCTCGGCGGAAGTGCTTGAGCAAATTCGCCTGTTAACCAATTTGGAAACCAACACTGAAAAACTCTTGCAAATCGTGTTGGTAGGCCAGCCGGAATTGAATGCTCTATTAGCGCAACCTCGATTGCGTCAACTATCTCAAAGAATCACAGCGCGCTTTCATCTCAAGCCTTTAAACATTGAAGAAACCTGGGCCTATATTAATCATCGTTTGCAAGTCGCCGGGATGCCTGAAGACCGCAATCCATTTACGCCGCGTATTATCAAACGTGTCCACGCCTTCACTGGCGGTATACCCCGAAAAATCAACATTTTGTGCGAACGCATATTAATTGGTGCTTACGGTCACAACCAGTCCAGGGTCGACAACAAAGTATTTCAACTCGCCAAACGCGAAGTGACTGGGCACAACCCTGAAGAAAACACGATAGCCCATCGCTCTAACTTGATGCTTATTAGTGCCGTTGTGGCAACCGCGCTGCTCGTAGCTGCAGCCAGCTTTTTCATTTTTGGTTCGGGCTCTGGGGAAACTATTGCACCAGTAGTTGATCTCAATGAAACTTCTTCCGAAGTTCAAACAACTCCAGTGGCTCCCCTGGTAAATGATATTGCACCTCCCGCCACCAGCGATAACCGTGATCCATTTTTTGATAATTCAAGCAGCGCCCAGCGTTCTCTTTTTGCGTGGCTGGAAATGGAAGTGAATGATGAAGATTACCCTTGCTGGCAACTCGCTGAGAAGAATATTGAATGTCGTCGATCCAATCTGGAAAACTGGTCGGATCTAATAGAAATCAATCGGCCAGCGGTACTAACGTTGACGAGCGAAGATAAATTTTTACGTTATGCCTTGATTACCGGCATCAACTCTGAAAAAGCGAATCTAATCAACACTGCAAATCAGGCCTTCAGCGTGGACTTAAAAAACCTTGGACCGATGTGGACAGGGGAAATTTTTTACATTTGGCAGCGCCCACCAGGATTCAAAGATCCTCTTACGCGGGGCCAGAGAAACGAAACCATACGTTGGCTCGCTGAACAGTTTGCCAGCATTGATGGACAAGAAAGCCCGCTTACCAATTCCTATTTCAATGAAAAACTGGAACAACGCGTTAAAATATTCCAAAGAGACAATCAGCTTTCGGATGATGGCATAGTTGGCCAACAAACCTTGATGAAATTAAATGAAGCATTGGGCATTGATGTCACACTTGCGCAAATTGAAGAGCATTAACAAGAGTTATTACTATGTCGCTTATTCTAGACGCACTCAATAAAGCCGACCAAGAAAGGCAAAATGCCAATAACCCGCCAGGTATTCACAGTGTTCATCAACACTCTGCTTTTCCAAACCGTAAACCAATTTGGATTTATATCGCGCTTGCTATCGCTATTATTCTGGTGATTTTGGGAACTTGGTTTTTCTTTTTTTCCGCTGACAATAAAAAAGCACAAGAACAACCTGTGGTCGTTACACCAGAAAAACCCAAAAAAAGCACCAAGATACCTGGTTTACCAAAACCCGTTCTGGTAAATAAAGAAGCTTCAAAACCAGCTAACAGACCCACAATCAAACCCACCATTCAGCCCACTGCGCAAAAAGTGACTAAACCCAGTGCAAGTGATGTAAGCCAGTTATATCGCAGGGAGCAAGCAGCGAATGCGAATTCTTCTTCAGCAACCACAAAAAGCAAACCCGCTTCCGTGAACACAAGGGAAGCTGAAAAAACTCAGACTGGAGAAACTCCGAACACAGCTCACTTGCTCAAGGATTTTCCTCATGTAGGCGGTATAAATGATTTGCCCTGGTCAACATTAAACGAGCTACCATCACTGAATTACGTCGCTCATCAATACCTCGGTGACAAAGGCCGAAGTTATGTGACTATTAATGATCAAAGAAAAACAAATGGACAAAACCTGAGCGAAAATATTCGCATCGATCAGATTTTAGAAGATGGCGTCATCTTAAGTTATCAAGGCCAACAATTTAAATTGCCGGCCTTAAATAGTTGGGTAAATATTTAAACGCTTTTTATTGTAATTCTTCCTGCCAATAAATTACGCGATCGTGCCCTCGATAAGAACCAAAAGTAAATTTTGCAGCGGGCAGCACCGCATCTGAAAAATCGCCATCCTGATTCCAATCATAACGCAGCCACGGGTACAAGTTTAAATCGACGTTTACTTCGATCTCTCCCATGTTGCCGGCGCCGGGCGCCGAAAAAAAGTGCCCCGCATCTCCATTAGTAAAATTAACGGCAGAACCTAGCAGAGAACCGTAGTTTCCTGTCGATGAACCTGAGCCAATCGACAC
Organism: Cellvibrionaceae bacterium; assembly: GCA_050299435.1. GTDB lineage: Bacteria > Pseudomonadota > Gammaproteobacteria > Pseudomonadales > Cellvibrionaceae > 1162T-S-0a-05. Next base: position 37,513 of record JBNKVX010000009.1, read on the forward strand.
ATTTAAGTTTGCCGGTGTATCGATACTTCCGTCGGGGTAATCGATTTCTGCAAGAGAGATAGAAGTACAACTATCGTCATTATTTATTTGCCAAATTGAGCCCGTCCAAAATTCCGTTACAAAATTGACGGGTAGATCAGCGGTTTCCGGACCAAAAGCTTCGGATAACACCAAACGTCCAAAACGCACTTCAGTTTGTCCCACGTTAACATGATCATTAGTCGTATCTGCGTTGGTATCCAAATTTAAACTGCCAGGTAAAATTGTTATGCCATCGCTGTCGGCAACGGTCACGCCTAGATTGAGTTGATCATAAGGTCCATCTGGTGAAAGGTCACGATTAAGCTGAAGGGTTGAGCCCAAATTACCCACTCCATTGACCCATGAAAAAACTGTTGCGCTGTGATTTAAACGTGCACTGAGTGGCGTCGTACTTCCATCTATCGCTGCAAAGTCTACTTGACCAGGCACATTCAACTTTACAAATCCAGCTTCGTAATTACTGGTGACAAAATTGTTTGCATTAAAAGCTTGCACTTGCCAATTCACAAAAAAATCTTCGTTCATGTAAGAATAATCAAGCACTGCCTGGCAAGCTGCGTCGATTGCGCTGGGAGAAATCACATAATGATTGGGACTAAAACGCCCTACATATCCGGATTTTCCTAAAATATCAGCGCTTTCAATACTACCCATGTAACTTCCATCCAGGATGCTTGCAGATAATTCTACAATTCCCACTTCAGGATATTGAACATCGTTAGTCAGCGCAGTCCAACGTGGTGGACTGCTTGAATTATCAAGGACAAAACTGCTCAGCTGCCGACCATCACCTAAACTCGGCCCATCATTTAATCCTGGATCAACGCCACCCAAAGGATCCACCAGGTAAGCAATCAGATTTATGCTTTCGCTTGCTGTCTCATTGCCGAAGCCTTGCGCAGGATTATTATTACTTAAATCAGCATTGTTAGCGGGATTAGTATCGTTAAATCCGTCGGGAATGCCATCGTCATTCACATCATCGGCAGCATCCCAAGCCACCGCATTGGCACGGACACTAAAAGTCTGACCAGCAGCAGTAAAACGGTTACCCGAAGAATCAGTTGCAGCGGGATTACTAATCACATCTAAGTAAAACCCAAAGGGCCGGATAATTAAAGTCGCACTATCCGAACTGATGTCCTCACCGTTAGTAAATGTTGAAGCGGTATCTTCAATATACAGTTGATATTTCCCTACATAATCTGGATCAATCAGCGTCGTTGTTGCAACGCCGCTCGCAAAATTAAGTATCACATTATCTGTAGCGGGTTTGCTTACCGGCAATAGTGCCCCGTTCAAACTTAGCGCGGCACCAGCCGGATCGGCCACATCTTCAATCAACCAGGCTTTGATATTTTGATTACCTGTATAGGCTGTGGCGATGCCACAGTCTCCGGTAATACTGTCACGTCTCATCAAACTAATTTCAACTGCCGTGTCGCGATTAACTATCTGAATATTTTCAACATCAATGACAAATATATTATCTGTAAAAATTATATTGCCCGATGTACTACTCACACCATTTAAGGCATCGGTCACCGTAATTGTCATGGTTTCCGCATGAGAATTACTGATATCCAGGATAATGACGCCGTTGTCTGAACTGTCTGTGGCAAAACTATAACTTGCACTGCCACTGTCACTTCCACCTGGGACAAACACACCATTGGTAAAATTGTCTGCCCAGTCTCCGTTGTTTGTTGAAGTTGTCAGGGTGATTGTTTCTGCGTAGTCAGCGATAACATTATTGCTTACATCCATCGCAGTAATCGTAATACTTTCAGCTGCGCAGGTACTGGCCGTTCCGCCGCCCACATCAATTTCAAAGTGATCTATCAAGGGTGTTGCAGTACAAGGATGTGTATCAGACAGGGCGACACCGACCTGTGCGGCACTTAATGTCTCATCGTAAATACGCACTTCGTCGATATAGCCATCAAAGTTTCGGCTATTGAAGTTCAAATCTGTACCTATAAATACAGGATCATCATTTTCAATTGCACGGCTGTTGGTATTTAAATTGGCAACACTGACACCATCCAAATAGATATGCTGATCTCCACGCTCAAAAGTTACAGCTATATGATGCCAGGCATTGGTTGATACTGTTGCAGTAGTATTTAGTTCGCGACTGCCACCTCCCCACCACCAATGAATCTGACCACTGGCGTTGATATGGAATTCAAAGTTTTCATCTTTGGAAACGATGGTGTAAAGCCCTGCGCCCGGCCAACTTCGCGCATACACCCAGGCCATAACGGTATAATTATCTCTTAAATCCAAAATTGACCCTGTTCCGGGATCATCAATTTGCAAATAACCGTCATTTGTTCCATCAAACTCACCGTACAAACAAGTACCAGGATCTCCACTCACAATTGGGCTAATGATGGAAGTTGTCGGAAAATTTCCATTTACTGCAACGGCGCGGCCGTGTAAATCATTGCCAGATGAGTCCTCAACTTCATTTGCCGCACCGCTCCACAAAGCCTGTTCCATCCTCCACTCGGCTATTGGGCTTACTGCGGGAGGAGGCGCAACATTACAGAAACCATTGGTGTCCGTAGTGCTCAGCTGCGCACTGTCGTAGGTCACAAGTGATTCATTTGCCATTGTTAAATTATTTCTTGCTGATACGGCTCCCGTTACCTCTGAGCGGAAATCTAAATTAACGTTTTCTCCAAATACCAGCCCTTTAATTTCAGCTCGGTTCCCAATCGTGATAGTTGCAGCTGAATGCAAAAAAACGTAGCGATCGGTATTGTTGTTAACATTAAAATCAAAACGGAAACCCAAACTAATATTTCCCTGTACAAAAATCGTTACAGTTCCCGGCGCAGAAATTTCAATATCGGCAAAGGTATTTGATGAAAAAGTTCCGCTGAAGGTGTAAACGCCCGGGGCCATCGAAATTACACCGTTGCCTCCATGATATAAATTTCCATAATTGCCAGGTGACAAACTAATATCGTCACCCCAATTTGTCGTAACATCACTTCCACCCGGATACGTTCCTGAATAACTCCCATCTGCCGCAGCAACACCCGAAGCACTGCACGAACCAGTATCGCAACTTGCTCCCTGACCCGTGTTATCGCTGTAGTTTGTTGTTGCAATAACATTCCCACTGGCACCCACAACTTCTGAACGCCAATTCATAGTAATGCTGCCAGCATTGGTTGCATTCTGTATGGGACCGGGAAAAACTGAGTCACAGGTTTGCGCTGCAACATTGATTGCCGTTGCTGCGACCAAACCTATCCAAAATCGAATCAGCTGCTTTTTCATTTCTTCATCATTGCATAAATGCGGAAACCGCAATGGTTCGTTCAGCGAAAATATCCGACGTACCGCAAGTAGCTGCGCTGCGAATAGTGTAAAAACTTGTTGTATTCGCTGAGTCATTCGCGATAGAACAAGTTAACATCGCTGAACAAAGCGATAAGCCACTTACGCTGAAACTTAAGCTTGCGCCGTTAACAGCAAGACAATTAGTATCCGTTGCAGCTCGATCCGTCGCGCTAAAAAAGACACTACTCATACCGTATTGCGCTCCCGAATCTGCCGCGTAAAAGGCTTGAATAGATAAACCTTCCTGAGTGGTACTCATCGTGTTTTGTCCGCCAAAGCGACTTATTGCAATAGCAAGCGCCGCTATCCCAACCACAATAAATGCAGCAAGGGGGACCAAAAATCCTTTTTGTAATTTGAAGCCAGGCAGCACATTAGGGAACATTTCGAATTAACACCGTTTGATTTAAATTAACGCGCTCTCCATTAGCACTGAATGTTAAACTGATATTGACCGCCGCATTACGATCTTCACTTCCCGGAGAAAGAGAAAAAGCCCGGCCTCGCGCACTGACATCAAAGGCCAAAATAGTTGTCGCGCCACCTGGATTAGCATCATTGAGTGTGGACGTATCAAAACTGTAAGAGTGGTATTGCAATAACCTTCCTGCCGCAAGACAAAAGCGTTTGGGATCATCAGTTACAAACACACGTTTGTTAATTGAATTACGAATAAACTGATGATTTACAGTCAAATTTATTCGTGTCGCTGGGCTCGCGTTAAAGCTTGAAAACCCTGCTCTCGCTGAGGGCATAGTGCTGCTGTAAATTTCAATTGAACTTAGCCCTCCGACCAGAACATGTTGAGGATTACCCATGCCCGCAACGAGTGGTGCCGTTAAAATAAAATTTCTTAAACTCATCCCGTTTTCGGAATCTGGCACTGAATTCAAATAATTCCCTCCAACCACCACTGGCAAAAATTCTACACAAGATCCACTCGTACTGACTCTGACAGAATTAGGTGCTGCAGAACGTAGGTAGCGAGTCATTTGTTCAATACTGGCTCGACCGCGTGCAAGTAATTTCGAACGCAACTCTGCAATGCGATAAGAATCAATGGTCGAAATCAAAAAGCTACTTCCGATAGCTGCGAGCACACCTAAAATAACCAGAACGGCTACCATTTCAACGAATGTAAACCCTTGCAGCTTCTTTATCTTCATTCTTTCAAACCTTAAAAGTTCACACGATATGAAGACAAGCTCAGTGAATCACCACCGGGCATCGATACGTTCACAACAATCAATCTGGCTTGATTTGCTGCTAAGCCCAAATCGGCACCCGCCTGACTCACTGAGACATTTATGTTGTAGCCTGAATAGGAACTGTCACTGAAACCATCGAAGTCACCTACATCATCAAAATCCGCGTCAGGAACAATTCCCAAACAAGCAGTCCCCGTCGGGGAATCGCAGGCAGGTACGCCACCGGTAGGTGTATTTTCATCAAATTTTCTTGCGAGCACTTCATCAAGCTGAGCTTGAGCCAGCTCCAAAGCGCGCACTTTTACGATGGGATCAACACTGCTTACCAAGCTGTAGTTAAATACTTTAACGAGTGCAACGAGTGCGATGGAGATCACCACAATAAATACCATGGTTTCGATTAAGGTCACACCCTGGTAGCGCCTAATACGCATAACCGGAATCCGTCACTTCAATCGTAACCGAAGCACCGCTTTGACTTAGGGTAATAGTCCCACCAAGTGTTTCTCCGAGACGATTAAAAACAAAGCTGCTTGTGTTTAGGCTTTGATTTGCCGCAAAAGTAAGAGGGTATTGGATACCACCAACAAACACACTGTTGGAGGGAGAAAAATCGCCGTCGCCATCGCCGTCATCCTGAATATCAATTTGATTACCTGAAGTTGTCACACGTACGGGGAGATTGCGCGACATAGCACGTTGTTGCGCAGTTGATATCGCGGTAACTATTTGATCGCGCGTTGCCTGCAATTGAATTGAACTAGAAGGCGTGAGAAAGACGGTCGATGAAGCAGCCAGAATACCGATAATTACCAGAACTGTTACCAGTTCGACCGTTGAAAAACCCTTAGATGTGTCACACGCATTAATCATAGCCATACCATTGTAATTAATGCGACGCCCTGAGTCCTCACCCTTCCTTGGGCTCGGATAGATGTAAATTATAAATTAGGGTGCTGCGCCAATTACGGTAAATTGATAGGTCGTAGTATCAGGAGCCGTCAGACTACACACTGCTGTATCCTTATCAGGAACAGCGGTTGTATCAGTAATGGTGTAACCTGTTGGCAGTCCACCTGCTAAAAGCAAATCACTGTCATCACAAGTATCAATAGTTTCAAAAGCATCTGAACTTAAACCAGCTTCCACTGCAATATCAACGGCGTGATTCAGCGCACTAGCACTTTCAATACTTCCCACAATGCTATTTGCTGCAGCAACTTCCGCCTCGTCTGACAAATTTATAAATTTTGGAACTGCTGTCGCAGCCAAAATACCCAGGATTACCAGTACGGCAATCAGCTCAATCAGGGTAAAACCGGATTGTTGTTTCAACATAACTTCACTCTCCATTAATTCGGAAAAATTAGCAGGGGAGAAACCTCTAGTCGAAAATCCGACGCTTGGCCACCACCTTAAATCACATTTGCAAAAAGCGACAAAAAACCGTCATCGCCCCTTAAAAACAAGTTAATTCTCAATACTTGTTTTTATTTCACCTGTATCTAAATGGTAGTCAAAAAAATATGCCCCTTCCTCTTTTCTCAATAATTCATATCGGCAAATTCGACCGTTTATTGAGGAAATAAAGTAAAGAGATGATGATTTTTTTTCGTTTATATTCAAAATACTTTCTGGCGGCCTTTCATATAACGCAAACCAGAGTTGTTGGCACTCTTCTGAGGTCTGATCCCAGGATTTGGCCGATAAATTCACTTTTGTGTTTGCCGGCCATCCTTTCTCGTTGAGATATATTTTTTTGTTGTCTAAATCAACTGATTTGGATTGGTGGATAAGTGCAGTGGCACGAAGATTATTAATTGTTCTCGAAAAAGTATTCGCCTGAAAAAGCAAGGTCTCCCTTTTCGAATTTTCAATTTCGCTCAGATAGACTTCAGAACCAATAAACAATAGGAAAGCAATTATAATAATGACAAAAATCAGCTCCAACAAACTGAAGCCTTTTTCCCTGCAGTGGTGGCGAGCATCCAAACTCATCGCTAGCACCTAACCGGATTGTACTTCGTACAAGCTCCACATGGGGAGAAAAATACCCAAAGCCAATACAGTCACAAAGCCTGCCATAACAATAATTAACAGCGGCTCTATTCGGTCAGTTAAGGTTTTAAGATCGTAATCTACTTCTCTCTCATAAAACTCAGCCACATCGGTAAGCAAGCTTTCTATTTGACCACTTTCTTCACCCACCGAAATCATTTGTAACACGAGAGGAGTAAACATGGCTGCCTGCAAATGAGTTCGTAACAAACTATCACCTCGCGAAATTCCTTCACGGATTCGAATAATTTTTGAAGCAAGCCAAGGATTATCTATCGACGCAGCACAAAGGTTTAGCGCCTGGGTAATTGGCACGCCGGCTCGCATCATTAAACCAAAGCTGCGCGCATAGCGTGCCATAGAGGCCCTTTCAATTAACTCGCCCACTATAGGCATGCGTAACTTTTTTTCTCCCCATAATAATGCTCCCTGTTCGCTTTCCAAGAACTTATACCCGGCGACTGCACCAATAACGATTACACTCAACATATAGGGCCAATAATTGACAAAAAAGTTCGAAGTCATAATGAGTATTCGGGTCAGAATGGGTAATTCAGCATTAAACTTTGCAAACATATTGGCAAAAGCCGGTATCACCCAAATGTTAATTGCAGTAATCGCAGCAATAAGTGCAGTGCTTACAAAACTGGGATAACGCAAAGCAGACTTAATCCGCTTTTTGGTCTCAGTGTCACGTTCGAGATAAAACCCGATTTGTCGAAATACCTCATCGAGGTTTCCACTACTTTCTCCAACGTTAATCATGCTAACAAAAAGATGATTAAAAGTTTTTGGGTGATGACGCATGGCGGCAGACAAGCCTATTCCTGTTTCCAAACGATCTGCAACATTGTTCAATGTGTCTCGAAAACTCTCGTGATGAATGCTTGCTGCTAATCCACGTATGCCCCGAGTCAAAGGTATGCCCGCCTTGCAGACCGTCTGCATTTGTCGACAAAACATGATTAAATCTGTATCAGTAACTTTATCCACACCCAGAAGACGATTGATTTTTCTCAATGTGGACGCAGCGACAGTAATTTCTTCAATTTTAACCGGAGTGATCCCGCGACCTAACAAGGAAGCGGCAACGGCGTCAGCAGATGCGGCTTCCAACATGCCGTTTACAGATTGCCCCTGTGCTGATCGACCCGAAAACTTAAATTGGCTCACCGCTATTCACCGTTCGCTTCATCAGCAATTTCGGCCAAGCTTTCGTCTTCGACTTGAGCGGATACACGCAAAACCTCGTCCAAAGTCGTTACACCGTGTAAAGCAAAATCAAGTGCAGAGGCACCCAGCGTACGATAATGAGGGTGCGCGTGTGCTGCGCGATTAAAGCCCAACACATCATTGTCTCGAAGCGCATCTGTCATACGTCCGTTTAATTCCAACAATTCAAAGACACCTATGCGCCCGCGGTATCCAGTATTTAGACAATGCGGACAGCCACTCCCCCTTTTAAAATCAGCAGTTTTTATCTCTTTGTCTTTATGAAGGTTATGTAAAAACGCGACCTCGTCATCTCTAAGTACGTGAGGTTCAGAACAACGATCGCATATACGCCTCACTAAACGCTGTGCAACAATGGCTTTTAAACTGGAGGCTACCAGAAAGGGATCTACCCCCATATCAACCAGCCTTAGTGCTGAGGTCACCGCATCGTTAGTATGCAGTGTAGAAAGCACCATATGGCCCGTCATCGCCGCACGCAGTGCAATCTCCGCAGATTCGCCATCGCGAATCTCGCCTACCAGTAGTATGTCGGGGTCTTGTCGTAACGTGGCGCGCAGCACAGTTCCAAAATCCAAACCAATTTTTTCGTGTATTTGCACCTGGCTAATACGCGGCAGACGATATTCCACCGGATCTTCCACTGTGATAATTTTTTTATCAGCGGTATTCAATTCAGATAGCGCACCGTACAGTGTTGTTGTTTTACCGCTACCTGTTGGCCCGGTAACCAAGACCAATCCGTGGGGGCGTTTGATCACATTTCGAAAACGTCGAATATAGTGTTCCGGCATACCGACACGCTCTAAAGGCAAAACACCCTCAGTGTGATCCAGGATTCTCATAACAACCGATTCGCCAAATTGAACAGGCATTGTTGAAAGGCGCACGTCGATATTGTGCTTATGCACCTTCAAATTAAAACGCCCATCCTGTGGTAACCGTTTTTCTGAAATATCCAGGTTAGACATTAACTTCAAACGCACAACCAAAGCGCCGGCAATGCGTTTTTCATTCATAACCTGCTCAATTAAAACACCGTCCACACGTTGCCTAATACGCAATACTTGCTCGTCAGGCTCGATATGAATATCAGAAGCTTTAGTATTAATAGCTTCTTCAAATATTTTTTGCAGAAGTTTGACTACCGGCGCATCCGAATCAGTCGCATCCGTAACAATATCGGAAATATCTACAGCAGACTCTTCCAGCTCTTCGTGTAGCTGCTCGGCCAAAGAGGCTATTTCCTCGGCCCTACTGTAGGCAATATCCAGAATATCCAGGAGCTCGGACTCACGCACCACTGCAGTATTTATTTTTTTAGAAACAACTTTTTGAATTTCATCGAGGCTGAAAATATCGGTAGGATCAGACATTCCAAGTAGCACACTATCCGCGTCTTCGCTTAGCAGCATCACACGATAGCGCCTTGCAATGGATTCCGGCAAGGATTTAACCAAATCCCTATCGAAGCGGAAATTCTTTAACTCAATAAAGGGAATGTCCAGCTGCTTTGAAAGCAGCGACAACAAGGTATTTTCTTCGACGAACCCTAGCTCCACCAACTGTCTACCGAGTTTCAACCCAGTATTTTTTTGTTCACCTAAAGCGATTCCAAGCTGCTCGTCAGTTATCAGCTGTTGTGCTACCAATAAATCTCCAATTCTAATCCGTTGCATCGCTATCCCTTATTCATGGCGTTTAAGGAAATATCCTTAATTCTGTTTTCCACATAGCGCTTAACTTTTTCATTGCTCAAACCAATATGGTGTACAGTTTTATACGCATTTAGTGCTTGAGAATATTTATTCATTTTGTCGCTCGCGACCGCATAGCCCAACCACAAGGAAATATTTTCGGAATCAATTCGAAGGAGCCTTGAATAAAGCGCTTCTGCTTTGTCATATTGTTGATTCTTTTGATATAGGCCAGCCAGCAAGGTTTGGTAAGCGACTTCAATGGGAGCTAATTCAGTAGTGTTCTCAAGAATATCTATGGCGAGTGAGGTCTTGCCATCCATAACATATAGCTTCGCCAAAACATAGTTGCGGACTGCCTGGTTGTGAAAATGTGTTGTCGAAGCCAACTCATAAAGTTTAGCTCGCGCTGACTGACTGTAGTAGCAATCTGAAAGCACTCGCAAAGAAACAGGACTATTTGAATGTTCACTAATTCGATTTCTAAGCAGTATTTCCGCTTGGGTATATTGACCTTTTTTAACCAGGTTTTCTGCTTTAGCCGCAACTGCACTATCCTTTGATTCCGAGGAGCGAACAATGTCAAGCCGTGTTGTTACATTGGCATTGAGTTTTCTGGTTGGCTCAAGTGTTTTCTTGCCTGCAGCAGTTGAAGGAAGAGACGACAGTTCGCCTTCCTGCGAGTTCTGCTCTGACATTTTCGCAACATTATTCACTTCAAGTTCAGATTCTTTTGACGGAATTTCGACATCTGGGCGAACTTCTTTTGATGAATAGTCCTTGTTTTCGGAAAATGTGATGGGTTTTGTTGTTTGCTTACTTGCTTGCCAGACTTCAACAGCCCCATCGATTAAAGGAGCTGCGAAAGATTCAATCAGATAGGCCAAGGTAAAATTAAAACTACTCTCGGAGTGCAAGTAAGAAAATGCCGAGTTAAGCGCGGAAATATCAGCTGAACCTATGTTTGATGCAGTATTTTCATTTTTGTTGACCGTATTCTCAACTACCACGCTTGTGCTACTACGATCAAAATCCGTGAGAAAATATAAAGCCAGAGCAAGAGAAGCCGCAATCCAAAAATAGGGTTTAATGTTTCCTTTGTCTTCCTTCACCGCCGATATAGACGAAGGCAAAGGATTCTCGCTCCCAAGCGAGCCTTGGCGTGCTTCCAAGTTGTTTATCATTGTATTCAGCAAGCTCATGAGTGTTACCTTTTTACTTGCCGTGTAAAGGCGAAGCCAAACGAAAATTCCAGGCACATATCTTTCCAATCAGACTGCTCTCTGAAGTATCAGCAATAGCCTTTGCAACCTGAAAGACTCCCACAGATTTTTTTCCCTCACCATAGGCACAAATCAGTGCCTTGTGTGCAAGGATATTAATCAAGCGCGGCACACCGCCAGATCCTTTTGCCAGCAACCACTCTGCACTGTTACTAAATACCTTCTGATAAGTACTTCCCGCCTGAAAAATACGGTGTCTTAAATATTTTCTTACCGCTCCGGGCGTCAAGGGAAAAATATTTTCAGAGAAAATAATTCGTTGTTTCAACTGGCGCAAATCCGGTCTCGCCAAAACCTTATCCAGTTCAGGTTGCCCCACTAAAATAATCTGCAACAACTTTCTCTTTTCTGTCTCAAGGTTGCTCAGCAGTCGTAAACATTCGATAGTTTCCCAAGGCATAGCTTGCGCTTCATCCACTAAAAGTACCGCACGCTGACCATTACGATTCAATTGCATAAGGCGGCGGTAAATCGCTGATAACAATTCATGTGCTGGCATATGCGAAGAAAATTTTGCCCCGATTCTATTGGCAACATAAGCTTTAAGTTCTTCAGGACTTAACCATGGGTTAGGCAGATAAACACTCACATAATCCTTTCCTAAACGAGCCAGCAAAATGCGACATAGCAAGGTTTTTCCTGTACCCACCTCCCCCACAACTTTTATAAAACCTTCGCTGTGATGCAACGCAAGCAGCATCGTGTTCAATGCCGCCTTGTGGCTTTGTTGATTTAGAAAGAATTGCGTATCGGGTGTTATCGAGAAAGGCAACTCGTTGAAACCAAAATGCGCTTCATACATAAACTGTCCCGCTATCGATTTCGAAACTCGTCAGAAAGCGAGCGAATCCGTGCCTGGCTTCCACTTGCATCACTAGTCCAGGTTTCTTCATCCACAATGACTGGCCTCATCAGAATTACCAGTTCTGTCTTTTCAGACATCTTCTGCTTTTTCTTGAAAAAGGCGTTAACACCAGGAATGTCGCCTAAAATGGGTTGCTTTTTAGTTACATCGTTAAGCATCTCTTTCATTAAACCGCCCAGCACAACGACCTGACCACTTCTTGCTCGTACAATACTGTCCGACTCCCGAATATCGCGTAATGCCATTGGAAGGGAAAATTCTTCATCACCTACAGTAAAGTCCTTTACCTGATCAACGACTTCACTGACGATGGGATGAACGTGTAAAATCACATCGCCATTCTCTGCAATTTGCGGTGTGACATCCAAAGAAATGCCGCTAAAAAATGAAGTTAACTCAATATTTGGCGAAGTTGTTGTAGAAGCAGCGGTGCTGGTTTGATTGCTTGATATACCCGTTACGAAAAACTCATCAGAACCCACACGTATCACTGCCTTTTGGTTATTCACGGTGGACACTCTCGGACTTGAAAGTACCTGCACCGCTCCCTGGGTTTCCAGCAAGGAAATCAAATCAAGAATGTTACCAACCCGAAAAATAGAGGCAAAAATTTCGCCCGTGGCTTCACTGGCCTCAAGAATAGAGGCCGGTGGCTCAAAACTATCAACATTCTTGGTTAACTGAAGCTGGCCCTGAATTTGATTCCAATTCACACCCGCTTCAAAACCTTCATACAACTTCACTTCCAGAATTTTAGTTTCGAGAATCACCTGTCGTCGGACACTTAATTCAGATTTGTCTAAAAATTCTCTCACAGCGTGTATTTCAGCAGGCATTGCCTTCACCACCACCAAACCCGCTTGCGGATTTACCACCACCATGCGACCTTCTTGTTCTGCACCGACAATTGCTGTAAGCGTTTGCTCCAACAACTTCCAGAAGTTTGTTTTGTTCACTGTTTTGACACGCGAACCTGAAACTTCCTCGCGACTATTTTGGCTAGAACCGGAGTTTCGACCTGATCTGTTATTTTGGTTATCTGAAACAATAGCGCCAATCAATACATTGGTATCCGTACTGCCACTTCTTTCGACATCGATATAATTAATATGAAATATTTCTGTTCTAATTTTTCTTGGATAGATGGTGTAAATACCGTTCGCAAACTTGTATTGATAACCGTACACATCGCGAGTGACATCCAGCACTTCCTGAACACTGACATTTTTTAATTCAAGCGAAATATTTCCATTAATATCAGGGTGCGCCACCACGTTCACACCCGAATCTGCGACCAGACTCAAAAAGAAAGTGCGCGCAGGAATTTGATTCACTGATATATCAAAACGATCCTGGACGAAAATTTGCGCTCCCTCAGCACCTTGTAACAAGACATCCGATATTTCATCTGGAATTTCAGGGGTACCGCTCTGACCGACATTTTGGGCTATTGCGTCATCTATAGCACGCTCCGCCAGAGTAGGCTCATTTTTAACGTTGGAACAAGATGACAAAATGCTCAAGCATACAACAAGCACTAACAAGCCTTTTTCTCTTATCCTGAACCGATATTTTTTGTTCAAAAACGAATCCCTCATCTTACTGTCCATACTTTAATTCCCGGCTAATCACGCTTATCTAATACACTGGTACGCAAATAAAGCGTGGCTTCTTTGCCATTCTTTCTGTAGCGCACAGATTTCTCACCAATGGATAAAACTTCAATTCCACTGACAATAGCGCCTCGTTTAACTGTTTTTCCGTTGATGACTGCTTCCTTTTCACCTTGACGATTAAACACTGCCTGTAACTCAAGCTTAGACTTTGTTGATTTTTGCGCAACCGCATGCAGTGGAATTGTTGGATCGCGCAATACTTCAACTGCAGCAACGGGCATCACCAATCCGACAAACCACACAAGAGAGAACCCACACAAACACAGTACTTTATTCACCAAAGGCTCCCTCTTCCGTGGAGAGCGTAAAGACTTCCAACACTACATTTCCTCTTGGATACTTATCCACCTCGTAATCAAGCAGGTTCCAATATAACTTCCACTCCAGATTTTCTATCCGGCGCAAATAGCGAATAACCGAGAAATAATCTCCCTGAAAATTCATTCGAACTGCATGCTTAAATACACCGACAAAACCTGTCCCAGAATTTTCCGGATTTTCAGGTCTTTGTTCATCACTCTCTTCAACAACTTGAACACCTTGATCAAACTTCAATTTTTCAGGCGCCCGGGTTTGCATCCCTTTGAATTTAAGTGTTTCACTTTTCTCAAGCACTTCATAAAGCACTTGGGGGAGCTTATCGGCCGAAATTAAACCTACCGCTAATTGCTCAAGATTTTCATTTAACTTTTGCAACTCAGATTGCAAGCGCACCAACTCACGTTTTTTTGCTGCGCCAGGATCATTTTGCAAACTGTCTGTAAATACCTTTTCTTCTGCTGTGAGTTTCACCAGATCCTTTTTTGCGGCTTCCAGACGCAATTCATAGCTGGCGTATTCTTTAGCCACCGGCTGGTAAAATGCGAAATCCCAAATTAAATATATACACATCAGTGCTGAACCGATAATCAAAGCGCGTTCCCGTGTGACTCTCGCATTGTGCTTTTCAGCCAGAAGGTTCCATTTTTCGAGCAGGGAATTCATTTATTGTCTCCTGCGTGTTCGTATACTGTGTCGAAACCCAAAGAAAATTTCTTTAATTTCCCTTCTCCACCCATACTCAACAACCCAAAGCGGGTATGGCGGAGATTTTTTTCGGCTTGAAGGCTTTGCAAATAAAGCGGAATTTCTTCGGCCTTACGCGTTTTTCCCGACAACTCCAACATTTTTCCACCTGCGCTTATACGAATCTTCTCAAGTGAAAATGTATTATTGGAATGTCTTGCCAAGCTTTCTAAATTCGAAGCAAAGCCCTCTTCATTACCGAGGTTTTGCCACTCTATAATTTTTCCCACGAGTTGTTTGTCGCTGATTTGCTTTCTTAGTTCCGCGACGCGTTTGTCTAAAATTGCCGAGTTGTTCGACAGCGAAGCCGTTTTAATTTTTAATACACGCTCACTTGTCGCAACTTTTTGATTTTCAATTGTTTGCACATTAGCCTTCAAAGATTTCAGCGAGCTATGCGCGGTTATTTGAATTGCTATAAATACCAACAAAAGTGCCGCACTTGCACCCACGCCAAAGTTTGCGCTGAAACTGAGTTTTTTAGGCCGCAATTCCGGCAAATATAAATTGATTTCCTGCATACTCATGCGTATACAACTCCTCTCAGGCTCGCACCTATAGCGCTGACACAAGGTGCAAGAAGGTCAAGAGGCAGGTCTTCACGATTCTTTACATGATCACTTAAATCTAAAATTTTAACGGCGCCGGATAAACCGCGACACAGGTCGTCAGTAAGTTTATCTTCACTGATATTCTCTCCGAATAAATAGATAGATGAAGGGGGTCTTTGACCCATTTGCCTTTCGTAATAATCAAGCGAACGCTGTATCTCCAACATCAAACTATCGACGGGAAGATCTTCCAGTAATCCTCCCTTATAATTCACATTAAAAGAACGTGACAAATACAAGTTGCCTTCCTGATACAAACTGACATTACTTTCTTTTGAAGTGATTCGGACAAGCGCAATACCACGTCCTGCAACTTTTCCACCCTCCTGTAGGAGTGAAATGTTTCGCAGCGCCAACTCATTAATATCAATACTGTTCAGCTTTAAGCCTGACTCATTAATAAATTCAATACATTTGTTGAGGTAATCCTTGTCACTCGCTACAACGTACAACATGTGCCTTCCCCTCGCGCCGTTGTCAGGTAGCGAGAAAACATCTATTCCAGTTTTTTCTACAGGAGTGCTCAAAAGATCCTTGATTCGCCATTGCATGGCCTCTCGCATTTCCTCCATCGGCACATCCGGTGCCTCAACCAAAAGCAATTGATATTTTGAGTAGGGAATAACCAGGTGGCAGGTTTCACCTTCCAGACCTTGAGAAGACACGAAGGCTTTCAGGAAGTCTTCATTACTTTGTTCGAGCTGAAGCTCCAAATCGTTAACCGCCAATGCCTGCAAGTCGCCGTTTTCATTACGCGCAGCAATCGCCAAGCCCTTGTCGCTAAGCTCTATGCCGACAACACCTTTCTTTGGTGCAAATTTCCTGAACCAACTCAAACCATTCTCCCATCGCATACAGGCACTGTCGTATAAATTGCCTTATCTTTTCATTCCCTAATGAATATAATCGGCCGACCTTCCATAACATTTAGTATAGTCAGCCCTGGAGCAAGCCTGAGAGTTTTGATCAATGTTCAATATTGTGTTGTTTGAACCTGAAATTCCGCCTAATACCGGCAACATTATTCGTTTGGCAGCCAATACAGGTTGCCGCCTGCATGTTATTGAACCCCTGGGTTTTGAATTAGATGACAAAAGGTTAAGACGTGCAGGACTGGACTATGGCGAATGGAAAAACATTCATCGTCACAAAAATTGGAATGCCTTTCTTGAGCACTGCAAACCTCAAACTCTGTGGGCGATCTCAACAAAAGGGCAGCGCTGGCACAGTGACGCTAATTTTGCTGCCGAAGACTTTCTGGTTCTGGGGCCGGAAACAAGAGGTTTGCCATCTGACATTCTGCAAAGCATTAAGCCAGATCACATCTTGCGTATACCTATGCTGGAGGAGAGTCGTAGCATGAATTTATCCAACGCCGCATCAGTTATTATTTATGAGGCTTGGCGTCAACTCGATTACCAACAGGCGCGTTAATGATAAACTTGCCACTACATTTATTATCAGGAAAGTCGAAGTGAAACCGATTGGACCAAGTGGTATCGCATTGCGTTTTCTCTTTGCTCTACTTTTGGTGTTTTGTAGTTACAACCCCAGTGGCTACTCGTGGTTTCATTGGTTGATCCACTCCCTACCTGAATTGACACCTGCTTTGGCTGTTAGCGGCGTCGCCATCACGATTGGCTGGGCAATATACGTAAGGGCCACTTTCAGATCTTTGGGCTTGGTGGGCTTGTTGCTGGCGTCTGTTTTATTTGCGTGTTTAATCTGGTTTTTAGTTGACGCTAATATATTGAGTTTAAAAAATGTGCCTGTCATGACCTGGGTAATTCTCGTGATAATTGCGGCATTGTTAGCGCTGGGAATGTCGTGGTCACATGTGCGCCGAAGATTATCAGGGCAAGTTGATGCCGATGACGTGGATGAAAATTAGGCCTTACTCCGAGTCCTCCAGAATTTGTACTTCCATTACCGCTTCACTTTCTTGCTCCAACTCACCCTCATTGAGTCGCTCCTGATCAAGCCCTTGATTTTCGCTATCACTCAACTCTTCAATTGGTAAATTGGGCACAGCATCCTCATCCAAAGGGTCTTGTGCAGCTTCATCCACCGGAGTCTGCAATCCAATATGATAGGCGGCGTAACCTGGGTAGAGCACCTGATTTAATGCCATACCAATTACCTTCCCATTGTGAGGTGAAACGATATCGGTACTGAGATTGGTAATCGGATCGGTGACCGTGCCCAGTACATCACCTTGTTTTACCTGGTCACCTAAAACAACATCACTAAATAGAATTCCCCCATTGACGGTACGGACCCAGCGAGATTTGTAATACACTGGTCCACGTCGTAGCTCCCAAAAGCTGAGCGTTTTGGCCATACCTGAAGCATGAAGCAAGGTTTGGATGCTTTTGATACCAGAATTTACTGCCTCTTTGTCCAATATATGCGGCTCTCCTGCCTCCAGGGTTACAGAGGGAATACCAAATTCTGCTGAAGCACGGCGCAGACTCCCCGCATGTCCCTTACTTTGTACCACTACAATGGAACCCATTTTTCCTGCAAGGTCTGCGACTTTCTTATAAGCCAAGTCTGCCCGCAGTTGTGGCAGGTTTGTTCTCTTGAAGGAGCCGGTATGCAAATCAACCAACAAATCACAATGCCGCACCACTTGATCAAAAAATGAAAAGGCAATGCGCGAAGCGGCACTCCCTGTAGGATTACCTGGAAAGTAACGGTTGAGATCACGCCGATCGGGTAAATAACGTGACGAGCGCCTGAATCCCTGGAGATTGACTATAGGAACACCAATGATTGCTCCTGATAAGGTATTTGGATCAATGTTATAAAGAATATGGCGCACGATCTCGATACCGTTCAATTCATCGCCATGTATTGCTGCCATCAAGCAAAGGGTTGGCCCCTTGCGCACTCCATTCACAACCAACACGGCTGTCGGAGCAGAAATTCCCATAAAAGATACCGACGGTTCCCACGCCAAACGCGCTGAGGTGCCTGGTTTGACCTCACTATCCAAAAGCAATAAGGACTCCTGATGCTGAATCTGCAGATCTTGACTCAGGGCTTGTGTGGTCTCCTCGATTTTTTTGGCGTTTTTCTCAGTTTGCTCCAGCGCCTGCTTACTCCCAGCTTTGGGCGATTCTTCTGGTTTTGCCACCACCTCTTTCAAAACTACGTTTTCGGCTACCGGTAGGCCCTCGGTAGTGTGCTTTGGTTTATCCTCCATGACCAAGGCACCCTGGGTTAAGCCCTCTGCCGAATCTGCCCCCTGCAGCGCTGAGCTTTCAGGCACATCCTGACTCCGTGCTTCAACAAAAAGCACGCACAATATAAGGACAATGACAGCACGACAGTTTTTCATTACATTAAACAATTTAATGTTTTTTCCCATATTAGCCAGATATAAGTTAAAGCCTAGGACAAGGCTAGACTTTATCCACGTATTCTTCGATATCTGGTAGAATCCCCAGCCCCGAAATAATCTACACAATTGCGCATGTTTGACCAGGAAACCTTATCACAACTCAATAAATTAAAAGCTGATATTCACTCATCCAGAGAATTTGCAGAAGGCACAGTGGCCAGTACAAATGGACGCTTTGGTTTTGTCAGATTAGAAGATGGGCGCGATGCTTACTTATCCCCGGAAAAAATGCAACATGTTTTACCAGGAGACAAAGTAAAAGTTGAACTCAAGCAAAATAGCGAGGGCAAACTTGAAGCGCATTTGGAAAAGCTCATCAGTTCAGAATTAAAGCGCTTTATTGCTCACTACCGCGTGAAGGGAAACGCGCATTTTGTTGAACCCCTTGCGGAAAATGTAAATCGCTGGATCTTCGTCGCACCCAAATATCGCACCGTAGCAAAAGTAGCCGCCCAGGAAGGCCAGGTGCTGGTGGCCAAAGTGATTCAACACCCTTGGAAAGACGGGAAAGCTCAAGCCAAAATCCTGGAAATCATTGGACAAGAAAATGATGCTTTCTTTGCTTATAAAGCTGTTTGTGCAAAATATGCGTTAAATCTTCCGTTAGCAAAAGATCTTGAAAAAGACATTTCCAATATTCACAAGGTATTTGACAGCAAGTCTTTTGGTGATCGATCTGATCTCAGCGATAAACCTTTTGTGACCATTGATGCTGCAAGCACACGCGATATGGATGATGCGCTTACAATAGAAAAAAATGACAACGGTTTTGTGCTTGAAGTCGCTATCGCTGACCCCTCCAGTTTTATCAGCAAGGATTCACCCCTGGCAAAACATGCGGAAAGGAAATCACAAACTCTTTATTTAAACGGCGGTGTTTTGCCAATGCTTGAAGAAGCTTTGGCAAATAACACATTTTCCTTAACTGAGAATGAGATTAAACCGGCGTTGGTTTGTAAAATCTCTTTAAACAAAGAAGCAAAACCAGAAAATTACGAATTTTCATTTGCTACAATAAAACCCCGCCACAAACTGATTTACGAAAATGTAACGGAATGGCTAACACAGGACTACTCAGAAGCCTTTGGAATTAGCGAAGAAATCTTTGAAAACTTACGCGTTCTGGAAGAATTTTCGACACTGCGCGCACAATATAGAACAAACCACAATCTCGTTTACAACGAACAAACTGATTATCAGTTCATACTTGATGAGCAAGGGCAGATAAAGGAGATTATTCCTAAAACAAAAACCCGCGCTCATCAAATTGTGGAAGAGTGCATGCTTTTAACCAACCTTTGCGCGGGGGAATTTCTCGCCAACCACCAGTGTGGCTTGCATGTGGTACACAGTGGCTTTCGCGGTGATCGCATAGGAGAAGTTCGCGCCCTGCTTAAAGAAGAAAACCTGCCGGAAGAAAATATCGACACCCTCGAAGGTTATTCGAGTCTAATGCGAAAACTCAGTCGTGATAATGAGCAATCAATAATTGTGCCTGCTCTTCGAAAAATGTCGGAAGCCAGCAGATTATCTGCCGAGCCTTCCGCCCACATGGGATTAGGCTTGGAACACTACGCAACAATTACATCCCCTATTCGACGCTTTGCAGATTTATATAATCATTGGATGCTGCGGGCAATACTTGAGAAAAAGACAACTACACCGTTTGACGAGACACGACTATTTGAACTTAATGAACAAATTCAAATTGGTCGTAAAGCTGATCGTGAACTTAGGCAAACACTCATCATTAACTTCGCAAAAAAGCTCAAGGACAAAGTTGGCGAGGCGACTATTCGCATAGTGACACCGCAGGGTTTTGGTGCACGCTTTGACGATATAGGAATAGACGGTTTTGTACAGTTAGACAAATCACTAAACAAAAATTTTGATGCGAAGCGTTTGCTGATGAAAGTTGATGATCAAAGTTGGCACATCGGCAAGAAAGTGAAGGTAAAGCTAGTCAATATAGACAATAAAAAACAAAGAATTGCTTTTGCGCTTGCTGATTAAAATCTTGACTGCTGAAGCATATGAACGGTTTTTGCAAGATCTTCCTCTTTATCGTCAATAAATTTGAACTTGTTATAAGCCACTCGCAATATATCGTTAGTGTGCAAACGCTGTTTGCCGCTCAAGCGCTTGTCATTAATAAATGTCCCGTTGGTACTGCTTAGGTCTTCGAGGTAAAACTCGTAAAACTGCGGAAAATGGGCGTTAGGTACAAAAGTTATAATCGCGTGTTGTGCGCTCACCGCGCCATCATCAACAACAATATCGTTCTGCGGATGCCGGCCGATAGTTAATTGTTCACCTTCAAGCTCAAATTTATGAACTACTACATCATCAACCAGCTGCGCCAACACTGCCATCTTAATTCACCTCTTGATACACACGTCTAAATGATGCCTGCACGCTTTGCTTCTTGTGCAAAGTCACGTTTAATGGCCTTCTTAATTACCATAGCCATATCTGCCGCAGAAGTGTAGCGATCATCCGGATCTTTTTGTAAGGCCTGGTTCACAATGCGCGCGGCACTGCTTGGCAAATCTTTTCGCACGGTTTTTGGGCTTTTATGCTTACCATGAATAATTTCATAAGTTAGGCTTGCCAAATTCTCTCCTTGAAATGGTAACTTCCCAGTTAATAACTGGTAAAAAGTTACGCCCAAACTGAAAATATCCGCAAGGTGATTTACCTTTTTACCTTTTAGTTGCTCGGGGGCCATATACAAAGGGCTACCCAATATCTCACCGGTGCTGGTTTTCGAATTGTCGACCAATCTTGCGATACCAAAATCAGTCACCTTCAATTGATAGGGCGAGGGGTTATACATAATGTTACCGGGTTTGATATCGCGATGAACAATATTATTGTTATGGGCATATTCCAAAGCCAATGCCACATCCGCGACAATGCGGTATACCTCAAACATTGGCAGGAGCGCTTCCTTAGTGACAAATTCATTGAGTGGTTTGCCATCAGCGAAGTCCATCGCGATAAACGCCATATCATGCTCTTCACCTACATCAAACACTGAAACAATATTGGGGTGACTCAATCGACCTGCAGCTTCAGCTTCTCGGAAAAAACGCGATTTAATATCTTCTAACTCTTTGCCCTGGAATTGATGGTAGCTAAGTGTTTTTATCGCAACCTGACGAGAAATTTTGGGATCATAAGCAAGGAATACAGTACCCATTGCTCCGCGCCCCAATTCTTCCTGAATTTGGTAACGCCCTAGAATGGGTTTATCGACTTGCGATGCATCCAACACAACTGTGCTTTCCATTGGCGTCATAATGTCTCGCGGTTTTTCCGAAGTGGCGAGCATTGATTTTAAGGCGGCTATTTTTTCACGCACATCACGATAATTTCTTTTACGTTTTTCCAAATCTTCTAAGACTTCAATGGCCTGTTTGTAATTCCGTTTGCTCGCAAAAGCA
The DNA here is from genome assembly GCA_050299435.1 of Cellvibrionaceae bacterium. Lineage (GTDB taxonomy): Bacteria > Pseudomonadota > Gammaproteobacteria > Pseudomonadales > Cellvibrionaceae > 1162T-S-0a-05. The sequence continues at coordinate 59,460 of JBNKVX010000009.1, forward strand.
CCACTCAACTCATACATTGCAGCCAAAACGCGCATTTGGGTCTCGCAGGGCTGCAATAAACTTCTAGCATCACTGAGGTCACCCCGTTCAATCAGGTAACGTGTTTGATCAACACAAGCATCATCAGCCCGCTCAACAAGTGCTTGCCACTGGGCTCTGCGCCGTTGCCAAATCACAATTAGTAAGTGGCCACACAGTAACCATGTCATCGAGAGGGAAAGTGGAAGCCAGAGTTTTTGAGTCGCCTGAGCAACGATTTGCGCTATAAGCATGAGCACGATAAAAAATGTGCTTAACACCATGCCAGTTGAGGCATTCAGTTTCGGTAACACAAACACCAGGTAGCAAGTTAATAGAACCAAAAAGATTTTTTCAAACGGCTTGTACCACCAGGGTGAGTGAGCGCTTCTTTCCTGCTCTAAGCTGTAAGTGGTCATGGCAATGGTAGAAGCGAGCTCACTATTTTCAGTGCTGATATACACGCGCTGCGGAAACGCGCCTCGAGCAAGTGCCTCTTCCAGAGAAATACGCTCAATCAACGGTGTCATGCGTGCTGTAGCACCAAACACCGGTAAAACTGCCCCACTCGGCGAAAGTGACAATTCCAGGGATCCCACCTTTAGCCTACCGTCGCGATGCCAAATAAAGTCTTGCTGTTCCACGCCCTTCAGGCTTTGATCCGCATCGAGCAAATGTAAAATAAATCCTGCATTGGCTTCGCTGCCATTCGCTTCCACGATCAATACACGCTCATTGTCCGGACTACGGTATATCGGGTGATGATCAACCAGAGAACCTGGCAGAGGAACTGCGTCATAGTCTTCGTTAGACCAGAGCCAACGGCGTACAAATTCGGGTAATAGATTCAGCTTACCCCAGTCCTGGCCATAAGGCGTCAGACCAGGAAAGCGCCGATCATAGACTCCTACAACAACCCGGGGATTGCGCAGAAATTCCAGTAAAAAGCTCTTGCGTTGGCTCATCTCTCGCGCTTTGGCCAGGCTTTCATTTTCACTTTTCGGTAGTTTTGCAATCTCATCCAGGAGTGAATCAGCACTCGCTGTACGGGCATCAATGGGATAATCCAAAACGAGGCCAACCAGGGTGTTTGAACTGTGTAAGATATTCGACAGCAGTGCACCAAGCTGACCAGCTTGATTGATATCAGATTGCCAGGTATCCATATCTTTTTGTGGCACTTCCACGATAAGAATACCAGTTGCGCCTTTTGGCGCCTCCATCAACAGAGTGCTGGTTTTAAAAATCCAGGCATCCAATCTTTTAACAAACCAGGGATGCCAACTATTGAGCACTAACGCGAGCCCTAAGATAAATATCATCCCACGCAAATGAAGTTTGCCAGAAATAAGAAGCGCCCGATTTAGCAAGGAAAAAATATTCACGCTGACTCAGAGTTGCTGTATTTATTATTCAGTGTAATAGACGCCCGGTATCCAGCTCTTTTTTATTTTCAGTGTTTGATCGAGTTGCTGGGGAATATCAATATGAAATTCAAAAGAGTGTGTGCCTAAAGTAAATTCCATGCCATTTTCCAAAGTGATCTCCGTCACATTTTTGCCATTGACGAACACGCCATTGGTACTGCCCAAATCAAAGAGTTGCCAATTTACTGCTTCATTCAAAGTAGATTTCTCAATACGTGCATGACGGCTACTCACCGTGGCATCTTCGACATGAATATTACAATTAGCCTGACGGCCAATAATTGTGGAGTCCCCCAGCTCGTAAACGCTGATGGTGCTGCCATTATACAGATGCTTTAAATAGGCCATGGTGCTCTCGTGCAAATCAGGCTAGCTAAAAGTGCACAAGACTACCAGTGAATGCTTGAAAATGGTATGGCTGGAAGTCCCTGATTATCTCGCCCAGCTGGTGTTTTGCTGGCTCTCTAAACTTTCAATTAGTTCACGAAAGGTATTTTCATTTTCTTCATTGAGGGCCACAAGTGCGCGGTGTGCTTCAAGCACTTTTTCCATCACTTTTTCTTCTGACGAGCTTCCCGCAGCAAGGATTGTGCTTTCGCTCAAATCCAGATCACACTCCTGAACAATGTTAAATATATCATCAAAGCCCATTGAAACCAGCAGACGAGTGATGCTGGGATTGGACGAGACCACTAAAGGTTTTTCGTATCCCAGTTGTCGCGCCCCAATGGATATTTTTGCCATTAGACCCAGGGTAGTACTGTCAATAGCCTGTGCGGTACACAAGTCGAACATCACTGTACAAAAATCGGCTGACGAAAACATCTCGTCAATAAAAGAATCAAAAGACAAGCAAAGCGTAAGCCTCACATCGCCTTCCATTTTGATAACATACACGCCGTTGTGATCAGCGACGCGTATAACTCCTGACTGCATTAATTAACGACTCCAGATACGTGCAAGATTGCAACATCGTCCTGCAATGAAAAATCCTTCTCTAAATCTAAAATCTGACTCAAATTGTCCAAACCTCCTTCCATACGAGAAACGAGGCGTCTCAATTGGTTTTCCTTATTGATGAGATCTTCCTGTGGCAAAGTTTCCAATATCCCATCTGAAAAAACAATTAAGCTGAAATTCTTGTCTCGAGGTAGCTGAATGACTTCACCCTCCCATTCGGCGTCCTCAAAAATACCCACGGGCTTGCCCTTGCCTGGCAAATAGCTTGCCTCACCGTCTATCAGCAATAATGGGAGAGGTAAGTGCCCACCCACAACATAGCGCATTTCGTAGGTCTCAGTATCTATCACGCCAACAAAACACGTCATATGTGTATCAAATTGTGACTTGATCACATCTTTATTGATTAACTTTAACAACCGAACACTATCTTGTTTAAATTGTTTCGGGTCGCTAAACACGGCACGCTCACGCATATAGTGACGCACCAATTGTTTAAGCCAAATTGTAACAAAAGCCGGTGCTGCGCCGTGCCCACTCACATCAACCAAATAAAATGACAGAAAGCGGTTTGAAACATAGCCATAATCAATAAAATCTCCGCTGAGATAAAGCGAGGGGAAAATTCTGTGTGTAACGGTAAGATTATCAAGGCTTACGGGTTTGCGAGGTAACAATTTGGATTGTAATCGGCGGCCCGCCTGATGATCACGTTCTAACACACGCACATATTCACGCAATTCTTTATTGGCTTTTTCGAGCTGCCTGCGATAGGCCAAATTTTCCTTCACCAAAAGGGTGCGCTCAAGCGCCCTGTTGATGGCGAGTACCAACACTTCAATATCAGCTAAAGGTTTTAACAGGTAATCTGCGGCGCCCAATCGCAAGGCCTCAACAACATCGCGCACGCCACCGATGCCGGAAATTATGATAACGGGGGTTTCAGGTGATATTTCGTGAACAGCTTTCAGGATATCGAGACCATCTTTTCCCGGCATCTTAAAGTCAGTGATGACTAAATCCACCAAATTATTGGCCAGATTTTCGAGGGCTTGATCGCCATCTGAATATTCACCCACTTCGAAACCGCTGTCCTCCAAATAGGCTACGATGCCTTGACGAACAACGTGGTCATCATCAATTACCATTAACTGCGGTTTAGATTCTGACATTGGCAAATATTAGATTTTCCGATGAGTCTGTTTTGCGGGGGGAGACCTTCTACACTACTCTTATATTGGTGCCTGCGCAAGCTACCCAAAATCGATTATTTAGGTTACCGTAGCCGCGTCACAAGCCTTTGGTGAACAACATGAATCTAATAACAAGCAGACAATACGAAGAGAAACGCAACTTCATTCGTATGCGTGTAGATACACCCGTTAAGATGCAATCCGATGCTACAGATGATGCCTTGACTGGCGTTTGTAAAAACTTGAGCGGTGGCGGATTATTGGTGGAAGCTAAAGCCACTTTACCTGTTGGAGCGATTGTAGAAGTTTGTCTTAGCTCTCAACACGGTCACAGTCCAATGCTAAACGCTCGAGCCCGTATCATTCGCGTTGATGCCGAACCAGGTTTGCAAAACACCACCTGCAAACTCGGTATGGAAATCATGGAGATGCTGCATTAAAAATAGTTTAACTTGCGCCTTCTCAAGCTTTAGCTCGCAGAGTATTTAAGCAAGTTTAAACAAAACTGGTCGGCCTGCTCATTATTGTTAAAGGCCTCGTGGTTTTTTTCTTTTTAAAAATTAAGTCAGTTAAAACTCTTCCTCAAATTCATCACCGAAATCATCACCAAAATCATCTTCAACTTCACCGTCATTGATTTGAAATTGGCGACGCTGCAACCAGGCATCACGTATAAAAGTATAGCGATCACCCGAAATCAAATCTTCCAGCTCCAACAATTCAGCACGCGTTTGAATGACATCTGCGGCCGTGATGAGATAGCGATCGCGATCGGGATTCACATAGGCGACCGGATTGAGATACCAATTGACGGGCAATACAGCAGTATCGGTGATCGTAGAAGGTCCAAGAAAGGGCAACACAAGATATGGCCCGGTGGGCACACCCCACTTTGCCAAAGTCTGTCCGAAATCCTCGCCATCGCTTTTTTCCATTCCCGCGCTGCTGGCGACGTCGAACAAACCCAAAATCCCCACTGTTGAATTAAGCAAAAATCGACCGGTATCGTTACCCGCTTGCTTCCACTTCCACTGCAGGACATCGTTAAAAACGTTTTTAACTTCACCCAGATTACTAAAAAAATTACTCACTCCTTTTTCAACAGGCTTTGGCGCAACCGCCTTATAGCCTTTTGCTACGGGCTTTAAAATCGCCCTATCGAGCCCATCATTAAACGAAAACATTGCACGATTAATAGGTTCAAACCTGTCTGGCTTTCCCGTGGCATCCATTTGCGGATTGGATGTACATGCACCCAGCAATACAGCGATTAGAATATAAAAAAGTGAGCGATTCACAGTAACAGTTCCTTTTGATAAGGGTAATTAATCTCTCTGAATTACCTAGCGCTGGGCATTCTATCTAAAAAATCATGCATCTTGCACCTGTTGCCATTGATTTTTCAATCTTTTGCTGGAAACAGGGGCTAGAGTTTTAAGTTGTTGTGCAAATAGCGACACTCTGAACTCTTCGATCATCCAACGATAGTGTTGCCAAGCTTCGCTTTCCCAGTATTTTGCTTCGCCTTCTTTTTGCAATTTGTCCAAATGACAGGAAAAATGCTGCTTAATCTCTTCGATGTGCAAGCGGTCTCGCTGTATATTCATGGGGGCTTTTTCCAATCGAATCTGTATTGCTTGCAAATAACGCTCATACTGTTGTAAATACCTAAATGGGACACGGGAAATAAAACCCGGATAGACCAACGCCTCCAATTGCGTATTAATATCGGCAAAAGCGAAAGCCATTGACAGGGCATTTTTACTCGACTTCATAAGCTTACGAATACTGATGAGTCTCTGAGCAATTTCAACAAACAGCTGTTCAAACTCAAGAGCCAATTCAATAAGACTGCCTCGAAGCTTTTCAACTTCCATTTGAAATTCCACTTGCGTGTTAATCGTCTTTAAATCACTCTTATATAAAATTGATCCAAGAACAATATCTTCAATGACCTTTTTTCTATCGCCCAGCTGTAACGGACTCAACAATATCTCCTTCGATACCAACAATTCTTTTTGCAAGTATTTTACTGATTGCTTTAATTGAAGATATAGCAAACGCGCTTTCCCGCGTTCAGAATACCAGTTAGCCTCCAAGGGATTATCGTGGACGGTGAACTCCACTTTCGAACCTTTATCCACCAACATCGGATAAGCCAGCATTTTGACCGCACCCGCATCGATTTCAATTTTTTCTTCCAATTTTTCAAAATCCCATGCTTCCAGCAATTTGGACTTGAAGCCCGACACCTCATTTGAAAGTGTATCTTTAATTGCATGCCGATATTTATCACGAAGCTGCAATAAATCACGGCCTTGATCAATTAGGCCTCCCTTTTCATCTTCAACACGGATATTAAAAAGGTAGTAATTGTCAATCGCATCATCCGGCCATTCATATTCCATCACGACTTCACCAATTTTATTCTTTAAAAAATCACTCAGAGCCAAAGTCAAAGATCGGTTTTCTGTAGGAGTCTTAGCTAAAAATTCAGTCACCGTTTGCGGGATCGGCACGATTTGACGCCGCCAAGCTTTAGGAAGAGATTTTAGTAAGGCCACACATTTTTCATGCAGCATGCCCGGAACTAACCACTGCAAACGCCCTTCTGATAATTGATGTAAAAGCGAAAGCGGAACAGTAATATTTACACCATCCTCGGGATGGCCGGGCTCAAAATGGTAATGAAGCACATAGCTCACACCGTCCAGACACAGGGTCTTGGGAAATTGCTCAACATTAATCTCCTCAGCTCCATGG
>JBNKVX010000010.1:0-16086 GCA_050299435.1 Cellvibrionaceae bacterium
GCCAGATGCGATGATTGCCGAATCAGTGATTGTGGATATCCCACGGCCAAGAGTCCGCGCGGAAATTATCAAAAATGAAAGCTACTACCAATTGAGAAATTATCTGGTCGATTTTTTGGTTAATCGATCAGATGAGCGTCCTGAGCGCGATGAAAAGGGCGTAATCGAAGTCAATCCCATTAAAAAAAAGTCTCACCTTGAAGCTGTGAGTTCAAATCAAGATTCAACAAAAGAAAAGCGTGAAAATATTGCATAGGAGAAACTTATGAACAAAGCAGATGTGACTGAAGCCATAATATTGGCAAAAAAAGAAAAGAACCTCACGTGGGAAGCGATTGCGGCTGAACTCGGAATGGGTACAGTTTGGGTAACGTCTGCCTGCTTGGGTATGAACAGCATGCCGCAAGACACGGCAGAAAAACTGTGTAACTTTCTTGGTTTAGATGCGGCCTGTGTCCCTGTGCTGGTTGAATTCCCAATCAAAGCCTGGGTGCGTGACGTACCTCAAGATCCGCTCATATATAGACTCTATGAAATCGTTGGTGTCTACGGAGATACACTAAAGGAAGTTATTCAGGAAAAATTTGGTGATGGCATTATGAGTGCAATTGATTTCACTATGACTGTCGACAAGGAAGAAAATCCGAAAGGTGACCGGGTTTTGATTAAGATGGATGGAAAATTCCTTCCTTATAAAGTGTGGTAAACAGAATATGGATTCACGTCCTCCTTTGCCGCCTTTTACTTTTGAAACTGCGACTCAGAAAATTCAGGCAGCAGAGGATGCGTGGAATACACGCGACCCGGATAGGGTCGCGCTCGCTTATACGGAAGACAGCGACTGGCGCAATCGGGATGAGTTTTTCTCTGGTCGAGACGCAATAAGAAATTTTCTGGTAAAAAAGTGGGAAAAAGAGAAAGGCTATATCTTGAAAAAATCGTTGTGGGCATATACCGCAAACCGCATCGCCGTGCGCTTTGAATATGAATGGCATGATACCGGGGGGCAGTGGTATCGCAGTTATGGCAACGAAAATTGGGAGTTTTCTGAAACTGGGCACATGGCCAAGCGCTATGCCAGTATCAATGACGTCAAAATACAAGAGAGCGAGCGCAGAATATTTGCCAGCAAATAAATTTTACTAGTATCTAAACCAACCACCTGTACACAAATACTTCGCAGTGTTTTAAGCTTCTAGCCGCTAATCTTGCTATCCTAGATGCTATGAACACTTACCTCACTGTTAAAACTATCCACATTCTAAGTTCAACAATTTTACTTGGAACGGGCTTGGGTATTGCATTTTTTCTGTGGATGGCAATAGCCTCAGGAAGCAATCAGCAAAAATATTTTGCTGCGCGGTTTACGGTTGTGGCCGATTTTATCTTTACCTTGCCAGCTGTGCTTATTCAGGCGGTCACAGGATTCTGGTTGGTACAGCATGCTGGTTATGACTGGAATAGTTTATGGTTGAAATTGGCAATCGCGCTCTATGCTTTTATTGGCTTGTGCTGGATTCCGGTTGTAAGAATCCAGTTGCAACTTAGAGATCTATTAAGACAGAGTTGTGTAATGGAATTGGATTTGCCACCACGTTTTTATCAGCTTTTTAAAGTATGGTTTTGCCTGGGCTGGCCTGCTTTTATCAGTGTGGTTATTGTTTTCTTTCTTATGGTATTTAAGCCTCATTAGACCCCGAGAATGCAAGTGTTGAAAAGAGTTTTAATTATTGGCGCCTACGGTAATTTTGGGCGTTTTATTGCTCGTGAATTGGCAGCTGAGAAAAATATTCAGTTGATATTGGCTGGGCGTAATAAAGAAAAAGCTGAACAGCTCGCTGCAACACTCGAATTTCATGTGCCGCCAGAATGTGTTCGTTTGGATATCTCAGTTAATTTTTCGGAGGCTTTGAATTCTTTGCGGCCTGATGTGGTGATTCATACTTCGGGGCCCTATCAGAATCAGTCTTATCGTGTTGCGGAAGCCTGTATAGCTCAAGCTTGCCACTATATTGATTTGGCTGATGCGCGCGATTTTGTTGCAGATATTTATAAGCTTGACGCTGATGCAAAAAAAGCCGGCGTATTGATTTGTGCGGGAGCGAGTTCAGTTCCCTGTCTCACAGCCGCAATCGTAGATCGCTACAAGATTGAATTTGAAATTCTGGAAACGCTTGAATATTGTATTTCTACGGCACAACAAACCAGCCGAGGGTTAGCCACGACGTCAGCAATTTTAAGTTACGCCGGGAAGCCATTTTACACCTTGATTAACGGCGAGAATAAAGAGGTATATGGCTGGTTGGGTTTGGGTTGGAGAAAATTTTGGGGCCTTGGCCTGCGCCCTATGGGGTATTGTGATATTCCCGACTTAAGCATTTTTCCACAACGCTATCCCGGCTTAAAAAATATTCAATTTAAAGCTGGCTTGGAAATTAAAATCATTCATTTAACACTAACTGGCCTGGCTTATTTGGTTAAGATGGGTTGGATTAAATCACTTCAAGCTTACGCGAAAGTTTTATTAAGACTCTCCCATTTTTTCGATATGTTTGGAACCGACGACAGTGGATTTTATATGAACATGCTCGGAAGGGACTCAGCAGGTGAAAACTATAAAGTTTTGTTTGAATTGCAGGCCAAACGCGGAGAGGGTTTATACATCCCTGCCATGCCTTCAATATTATTGACAAAAAAACTTGCTGCCGAGAGTATGCATGTTACAGGTGCCTCCCCCTGTGTGGGCTTACTAAGTCTTGATGAATATTTAGCAGGTCTGTCCAAGTTCAACATTGAATGGCGGGTATTAAGAAATCAGCGTTAAGCTACCTTGGAGTTATTTTCTGCCTTAACAACTAATTTGCGTTGCTGTCTTGCTCGAGTCTGTTCGATGATAACAAGTACAATTCCAATCCATACTGAGGCAAAGGTTATTATGTCATTAAGCTTCCAATGCTGATCAAAATACCCAACCGCAAGCACAAAAATCATTGTTGGCGAAAGGTACTGGATAAAGCCAATCAAGTAATAAGGAATGCGTTTGACTGCCATTGAAAAAAACACCAGCGGTATACTGGTGACAGGCCCAGTCAAAATGAAAAGGAAAACCCAGCTCCAGCTTTGGTTCACCAGTTGCCAGGTTTTCGCTTCAATCCCCCATAGAAAAACAAGCAGGGCAAATGGCACGAGAATGACCGATTCAATAAATAATGCTGAAATCGAATTAACTGGTGTCTTTTTCCGTAATACGCCATAAATACTGAATGCCAAAGCGATGGTAACAGCGAGCCAGGGGAAATGTTCAAAATCACTTAATCTGTACGATAGGCCAAGCAGGGCAAAAATAATGGCGATTTTTCCTAAAATGCCAATTCGTTCTTTGAAGAGAAATAAGCCGAAGAGCATATTGAATAAGGGATTGATGTAGTAGGCAAGACTCAACTGCAATACATCGTTTAGCTCGATGCCATAAATAAACAGTGCCCAATTAATACCGAGAAACAGCGAACTGAGTAAATAAGGTTGCAAGCCGCGCCAATGAGTTAATACCTTCCAGACTTCTTTCGACTTACCAATCATGAGTACGATAAGAAAGGTAAAGAGCGCAGACCATATCACGCGATGGCAGAGCACCTCGACTGCTGAAACTCCCCGAAAGCGCTCGAAAAATAGCGGAAACAATCCCCAAAAAGTGTAAGCAAGAATGGCTAGCCAAATTCCTGTCACTTGTTCTTCTGCTTTTAGCCTGTTCAATAAGAAACCTTCAATTACTTACCTTGTGCTGAGGACGAATCACCCATGTTATATGAAAATTAACGTGTAATTTTTAGCTGATTATCCAACTTTTAGGCGTCAATTTCGACATTTCTCTTAACATATAAAACAAGTGATTTTAAATCCTCGCTGTTATCGGTAATTAATATAAGGGAATAATGCGAGTTAACTATTACACTTAGGCCTAGGTATGCGCGAACGACGAAGGGAAAACGTCTTTCATCATCAGGAATAGCAATGAGTTCAAATCCCAGTCTATTGATTGTCGATGACTCCCTGGCAATTTGTAAATATTTGCAGGCGGTATTTGACGAATTTGGAATAAACAAGGTTGAGGCGTGTCAGGATGGCCTGACGGCCCTTAATCTTGTTGAACGAAATCCGGCTGAATTCGATGCGATCTTCATTGATTTGCATATGGACGGCATGGACGGATTGGAGCTTATCTCGCGACTTCACGATATCCGTTACAGAGGTGGGGTAGTGATAATTTCTGCTTTGGATAAACGCATTCTGGATTTCGCATTCGAAATTGTCAGTAATTTTAACCTGCGCATCATCGGTTTAATCGAAAAACCTATCGAAAACTCTGTCCTGGCATTTATCCTAAAAAGAATTAAAAATCTTCGTCCGGTGGAATTGGAGGACCCGAGATATATAAAGAGACGTGAATTATTCGAGGCTATTAAAAATAATCAGGTTTTAACCTGGTTTCAACCAAAAATATCAAGTCGTGACAATTCCGTGATGGGTTTGGAGTGCCTATGTCGTCTAAGCTCAATTGATCAAACTATTATTTTGCCGGGGCGCTTCATACCGGTTGCAGAAAAGTTTGGTTTAATCGAAGCTTTGATGGAAAGCATATTGGATACGGTGTTGCCTCAATATATTGAATTCGTGGAGAAATCAGGTATTCAGCCAACGCTTTCTATTAACGTATCCCCCTTGCAATTAAGAAACGATATGTTGCCGGAAATGATAACTGAGTATCTAAATAAATACGGTATCGACCGAGATAACTTACTTTTGGAGATAACGGAAAATCATGCAATTCGTGAAAAAGTACAATTAAAAAATCTCAATCGCTTGAGGATTCACGGCTATAAGCTTTCATTGGACGACTATGGTGCAGGGTTCACAAACTTGCGGCAATTAAAAAATATGCCTTTTAATGAAATTAAGCTGGATGCGGCGCTTATCGATGGAATTGCTCGCGATAAAGTGCTGCAAGTTATAGTGGAGTCTATAGAAAAAGTTAGCCACAAACTAGATATTCAGTTAATTGCAGAGGGTATATTTGACCCTATCGATTTGGAAGTGTTACAGAATATCGGTGTGGATGGTTTTCAGGGGTTTATTTTTTGTAGGCCAAAACCTTTGGAAGAGCTCTTGAGATGGTATCGAGTATGGAAGGCGAACATAAACGTTGAAGCGCCATCGAATGAATTTAGATTTTCTATTGAGAATAAAAAGATAAAAAATATCAATTTTAAAAATCATTAAACTAAAGTACAAGGATGATATGGACAAGCTGGTTAGCGATGCAGGCCAAAGACCTTTTGCAGCCTTTTTGAAGTAAAGCCCAGAGGGTAAAATAAGATTGTCCGTAAGTGAAAATCAAGGTCAAAATAGTTTGTAAGAGCTATACATATATTTGTCGGCGGGGACTACAATACATGCTTTCTCAACTGCCTTGATAGGAAATATGATTTACATGGCCCAGCAAAAAGCTCAAGAAACACCGCGACCAGCAATTGATGTCCCACTAGTCGAAAGTCTCGAATCAATATTACATGAGGAACCTTTATTGATGATGGGCGCTGGGCCTGTACCCATTCCCGGCCAAGTGGCCCGCGCCAATTCCATTGTGATTAATCACTTGGGTGAACAAATGACCAAAGTGATTGATCAAATGAAGATCATGGCAAGATACGTTTTTCAAACCAAGTCGCCATGGATATTAGGGGTGGCTGGGCCTGGCTCTGCGGCAATGGAAATGAGTATTTGCAACTTGGTGAATAAAAATACCCGTGTACTCAGCGTCGTGAACGGTTATTTTAGTGCTCGTCTCGGAGAAATGGCTGAAAGAAATGGCGCTGAAGTTGATTACGTCTTAATACCGGAAGGACAATCAACGAAATTCGAAGATGTGATTCAGAAAATTGATGAATTTAAACCCGAAGTTCTGACTATTGTGCATGGAGAAACGTCTTCAACAGTCTTAAATCGGCAGCTAAAGGAAATTGCCGCAGCAGCAAGTGAAAGAGGTTGCTTTGTGATAGTTGATGCTGTTTGCACTCTAAGTACCATGCCTCTGGATATGGATGAATGGAAGCTGGATGCGGTGATCAGTGGCGGGCAAAAAGGTTTATCTTCAATACCTGGCGTATCGTTAATTGCATTTTCCGAACGCGCTTGGGACCGAATTCAAAATAACAAAAACACCTCTCCTCATTGGTGTCTTGATGCAAAACTCGCTTCCAAGTTTTGGCACGGTGGTTCATACCATTACACTGCGCCAGTTTCTGGAATCTTAGCGCTTCATGAAGCTTTGCATTTGGTTTGTATCGAAACCTTGCCGAAGCGTTTTGAAAGGCATTTGCGTTGTTCCCGGGCTTTGCAAAAAGGCATTCAAGCGATGGGTTTGCGTTTGTACGGCCCAAATGAATCTCGTTTAAATTCGGTAGTGGGCGTGGCAATGCCTGAGGGTATAGACCGCAATGTAGTGTGCAAGCATATTTCACAAAATTATCGCGTCGAAATAGCCGGTTCTTTTGGTTCAGACATCGTTCGTATTGGTCAAATGGGTGAACAGTGTCGAGCACACAATTTATTCAGAACCTTACATGCTCTCGGTTCTACTATGAAGGATTTGGGCGTAAAGGTAGACGTGCCTGCTGGCATGGCTGAGCTCGAGCGCAGCATGTACCCTGGATAATGTTTAATTCTGTGTCGACCTAAGTCGACACAGATACATTTTAGTCTTTCTGTCCTGAATTCTTAGTGTCGAAATACCATACATTTCAAATTTCTCTCTAATTTTTTATGCTGTAAGTATTTGAAAATTAAGGAGAAAAAATTTCATGTGAATTGGCCCGCCAATTGCTCGTTAAATCCCCGGTTTGTGACTTACAGAAATGGATGGTTTGATAAAGATGAAACACCTTGTTAAAAAATTAGCTTTGGGCTGTTGTTTTTTTTGTTCTGCGGGTATGGCATTTCAAGCTTCTGCGGCAATTATTTTAAGTACCCCTTGCAGTGAATCTCATGTCACTGCGGGTGGCAATAATGCCGATGCATGTGAAGGCTTATTTGATAAAGACAAGGGACCAGCACCGGTAGCAAGCGAAGGGCTACTTAATACGACTTTTATTTTGGGCGACAGCACTGAAGTTTGGGGTGCTGAAGGTGCATTTGGTCATAATGATTGGGTAATGCTCGGCAAGGATGACCAAGGCGGAGAACAAAATTTTATTAATGGATTTAGCGGTGATCCTGGTCTATGGATTGTTGATTCAGCCCTATCAGGTGCTTTCGTTATTTCAGTTAAACAAAGTACTGAAATGGGTCTTTGGTATTTTGAAAATTTACAAGATGTGACTTCCGGCACCTTTGATGTGAATGCTATTTTTGACAGTGGCATTACTGACGATGGTTGGTCGCATATTTCTATTTTTAGTAGTGCTTCGGCTGTGCCGGAACCAGGTACGATAATCCTAATGCTTTTTGGTATGGCAGGTTTGTTATTTGTGAGACGCCGCCAGATTTAAAGGCAAGATTGAATGAGCTTACTAAGTCCGGAAACACCGGACTTTTTTTTATCTAAAATTTCTAGTTTTCAATATCATTCTCTAAGGTACTGAGCAGAGTAAAGAGAGCCGACATTACCCTCTAAAACATCTATACTTTTCCTGATATTGGAGATCTGTCGATGCGTGCTTGTTTAAAGTTCGGCGCTATTTTAATCGTGTTCACCACGCTCTTTTCGCAAGCGGATACTCTGCGTGTTGTCGAAATTTCCGGTCCCCTTGGGCCTTACATGTTGAGTGTGGCGGAAATGGCTATCGTGAAATCCGGTGCTAAATACAAACTTGATATTATCCCTATAGACTACCCTCCAGTACGCATGGTCAGAGAAATAAAAAATGGCAATCTGGATTTTGGTTGGTTTACTGATCGAAAGTCAGCTGAGAAATTCCTGAAGCCTGTAAAAATCGATTTAATGAACGGTTTGTTGGGAAAACGTGTATTACTTGTTAAACAGGAAAACCTGCAAAAGATAAGTCAAATCAAAACCTGTGAAGAGCTGAAGAAACTCACTTTTGGTCAAGGTCGTTTATGGCCAGATACTGCCATACTCAGATTTAACGGTTTTCGCGTTGTAAGCGATGCGAGCTATGACAGTTTATTTAATATGCTGGACGCTAATCGTTTTGACGCATTCCCGAGAGGTGTGTTCGAGCCTTGGGCCGAATTAAGAATTCATGCAGACAAGAATTTTGCGGTTGAACCCAATTTTATTATTGAATATGACTTGCCGGTTTATTTTTATGTCGCCAAAAATAACAGCCAACTTGCTGATGTTTTAAATCGAGGTTTGAATCTTATGATAGAGGATGGCAGTTTCCGGGAACACTACAATGCCTTTCCTGAGATTATGCGAATGAATAAAAATTTAGATCTATCCAGCAGGATTATTTGCAAACTGTCGCGACCCGATGGAATTTAACAGCATGAGACCTGCTTTTGCTTTGATCGTAAAAAAACGGTTCACTAGGCGTAGTTTCCGGAGATCGTAGTTTGATTTTTTGCTTGCCAGAATTTATTGGCCAGGATTACGATAAAGGTTCAAGATTCGATATCAAAGAGCAGTTGATCATTCAAGAGTTTGAGCGTGAAGTCATGAAATACGTTTTGAATAATTTTTGTATTCAAACCGTAATGATAAAAAGCGCCTGCTGGAATCCATAAATCCAGTAAGCGCTTAAAACTATTAAACCTGGAATTGTTTCCATTTTCCTTTGCGAAACTGTCGCCAGGCAATTAATGCTATAAGTGATTCAGCCAATGTTACACTTATCGCGACCCCGAAGGTCTGCAAGCTCAGATAATTTGCGGCTAACCAGGCAAGAGGTATTTGAAACAACCAAAAACAGATGAAATTAATCCATGTTGGTGTATTGGTGTCACCGGCTCCGTTAAAGGCCTGCGTCATTATCATTCCAAGCGCAAAACAGGGGTAACCCAATGCTATGATTTGCAAGGTTTGAGCACCAACGGCTACAACATCTACATCACTTGAGAAAAATAAAATAATAGGCTCGCCGAACACAAAGAGTATCAATCCAACAGTCGCCATAAAAATAGCGTTGTATTTCGCGGTTAGCCATACTGCGTCTTCCGCGCGTTGAGGATTTTTTGCTCCTAAACTTTGCCCGACCAGGGTTGCTGTTGCATTGCTTAAACCCCAGGCAGGTAAAAACGTGAACATCGCTACGCGAATGGCGACGGTATAACCTGCTACCGCTTCACTGCCAAATTGGGCGACAATTCTCATGAGGAAAACCCAGCTTGCCGTTGCAATAAAAAATTGTGCAATGCCGCCGAAGGAAACCTTAATCAAACCTAAACTTTCTTTGAGAGAAAATTTTAAATGCTGTAAAAGCAATTTGATTCTCGTATCCCCAAGAAACAAATGCCACAACATATAAAGTACACCTATGCCTCGTCCGATATTGGTTGCAATCGCGGCGCCAGTCACACCGAATTCCGGGAAAGGGCCCCAGCCATATATCAAGCAAGGGTCGAGTACGATATTAATGCTGTTGGCTATCCACAGTGCACGCATAGCGACAATCGCATTACCCGCTCCGCGAAATACAGCTGCAACAATAAAAAGATAGATAACGGTGATGCTGCCACCCAGCATGAGTTGAGTGTAGGTTTTACCCTGAGCGATGACATCCTTATTCGCACCCATTATCCCTAAAATGTCACCGGCAAAAAACAAGCCCAGCGAGCCGATTATGCAAGCTAGCGTCAAGCCAATTAACAACACTTGACCTGCAGTCAATGCAGCCAGTTCACGATCACCTTCCCCGATGCGTCTGGAAATGACGGCGGTGACTGCCATACTGAAACCAATAGCTACAGCATAGATCAGCGTAATTACTGCTTCAGTAAGGCCGACGATGGCTACGGCATTTGCACCAAGTCCAGAAACAAAAAATATATCCACCACAGCAAAAAGGGATTCCATTCCCATTTCCAGCACCATTGGAACAGCGAGTAGAATAGCAGCTTGCCGCAATGAGCCCTGCGTGTAGTCATGTTCTTTCCCGCGAATTGCATCGGCTATCAATGTTCGAAATTGTAATAAGCGTATGTAAAACGCGTTAATACGTGTTGCAAAAGTTTTCATTATTTAATCCCAATAAATATTCGTAAGTGCGTTCAAGAGCAGGTGAGTTTTCTTGCTTGCGTTTGAGTACACAAAGAAAGACAACACCCGAATGAGTGTGCGCGTATAACTTTGGCAAATTTTTTCGTTCTGCTTAAATTCAGAACGGGGGTGTTAAATATTATTGGGAGAGAGTAAACAACAAACTGGAAAGGTAACGTTGCTGAACACACCCAAAATAACACTGTTTGCCGAAGCGTCAAACACGCGTCCTGCTATCATTCTCAATCGAGCTATATCAAACAGAGTATTAAGTGAATTGTTCATGGGACTGCTTAGCCTCCTTCAACGTCTTTTGGGTAATTGCCTTTTAGGCAGAAGCTGTAAGTGTGCTGTCTTTTAGGGCTCTTTTTGAAAGCATCAATGCAGACAGGCGTTTAACAGCGTTGCAAGCATAAACTTTTTCATGCGCAAGTCAATTCGAAATGAAACCTTTAACAATATTATGCGGGCTGTTCGTTTAGTCGGACTAAACCAGAGTTTAGTTTACATTCTCTGGCAATTGCGTCAGTCTTGACGAATAGCGTATAGCGCTACAACTTTAGTCAAATTACATTCACCCAAGTCTATAGGATTAAGGATGATGAGCGATTCCACTAATCAATATGTCTGCTTATCCGATCTTCATCTTGGCGCCAAATACAGCATTCTCTCAGCCAGAGAGCTAGAGAATCAACGCTTCTTTTATCGAAGTCGGCAGCAATCCCAAAGCCTCGAATTGCTCGTCGATGCCTTGCGTCACTATGTGCCTTCAGTTTACGGAGAGGATTTGCCGAAGCTGGTATTAAATGGTGATTGCCTCGATTTCGATTTTGGGTCTCTGGAGGATATTGTTAACGCATTTACACAAGTGATGTCTCTTTTATTTGACCCATCCAAGCCTCCTTTATTTCAAGCAGAAGTAATTTATCTTCCTGGCAACCACGATCATAGAATTTGGGAACAAATGAAGGACCAGTTACTGGTTGATAATATATTGAAGGCTGGTACAGGTAATTCTTTTGGTCAAAATCAAATTTCTGCACTTTACGACAATACCGGACTCGCATCATTGCTCCTGAATGCGCTGTTAAAAAAGGCAGGCTTGGATGAATGTTGCAAAATTAACCTGCATTATCCCAATCTCGGCTTAAAGGGAGCGAATAACAAGCGCTTGTATATTCATCACGGACATTATGTAGAGGGCATCTATCGTGCGATGAGTCAGCTCAATGCCTTGCTGGTAGAAAAGGAAGTGATCGACCTCAATGAGCTTGAAGCGCAAAACGGCGGCTGGATTGATTTTTTGTGGTCCAGTTTAGGCGCGTCAGAATCGCAGATGAACACGATGGTTTGGCTATATACCATGAGTCAGGATGCTGCGGCGAGCCATCACAGCTGTAAGCGCTTGGCACGATACATTTGTGACTATCTGGATAAAACTTACTCGGTAAGCGCAAGTTCAACGGTTGCCGGTGGTATGTCGCTGGAAAAACTGGTGGTGACTTTATTGGATGTCAGCCTGGGACAAATTTTTCAGTCAGAGCGCGCAGCCTATCACGAGGCTTTAAGCGATTCAGCGATAGAAGGTTTGCAGTGGTATTTGTCAAAACCTTTACATAAGCAAATCTGTGAGGCGGAAGAGATCAGTGCCGATAGTGAATTAAGTTTTCCCTGTAGTTTTATATTTGGACATACGCATAAACCTTTTCAGGCCTCCCTACCTGTTGTCGGTTTTCGAGCTAATGTCAATGTCTACAACAGCGGAGGCTGGGTTTTGGATGAGGCAGAAAGCACGGATAAACAGGGAGCCGCTATTATATTTGTCGACAAAGATCTGAATGTTGCATCTTTAAGATTGTTTGACGCACCAGTCAATGCCAGGGATGCAGACATCAGTGGTGTACGTGTTGAAGGTCTCAATAGCGCCGAAGATGAAAGTAATGATCTATTGAAATCGATGCAAAGGGCACTCAATGACAAGGAAAACCGTCAGCGATTGGATGCTTTCTCAATCGAAGCGAAAAGGGAAGCAATTAAAATCGTGAAATACAACCACAAAAAGTTTTTTGACCCTACGCGTTCGCCAGGCATCAAGCGAGAAAAAAGCTATGACTACTAGGCCCCAATTTATTCATCCAACGTATACTAAAATATCGCAGCAGTTAAAAAAAATTAAAGTAAAAACCTTTGATACGATTGTTATCGGTTCGGGTTATGGCGGGGCTATTTCCGCTGCGCGCATGGCGCGAGCAGGGAAAAAGGTCTGTGTACTTGAACGCGGTAAGGAATTGGTCCCAGGTCAATATCCTGCAAGCTTGTCACAAGCCAAAGATGAGGTGCAAATTCTCACTGACGGACAAAATTCGAAACGTATAGGTCGAGCAGACGCGCTTTATGATGTTCGTGTGAATGAAGATATGGGTGCATTAGTAGGTTGTGGTCTAGGCGGCACCTCTTTAATTAATGCAAATGTTTCTTTAGAAGTGCACGAGGGTATATTCAGTACATCCTGGCCAAAGGAGTTTCAAAATAATATCGGAGAATTAAAGCCCTATTATGCGCGAGCAAGTAAGCAACTGGGAGCGATGCCGTATCCTGATACCAATCCAGACATCGAAGGATACGCTAGCTTAAATAAATTTGAAGCCCTCGATCAATCTGCTCACAGTTTTGGTACGCATGCGGTCCGACCGCCTATCAACGTCAATTTTGAAGATAAAACAAATTGGGCAGGCGTGTATCAGCCCGCATGTACAAACTGCGGTGACTGCTGCTCGGGTTGTAATGTCGGCGCAAAAAATACAACGCGCATGAATTATTTGCCAGATGCTTTTGGACACGATGCAGATATTTTTAATAACGCGACGGTAGTTTATGTGGCGAAGAATGAAGGATCGAATCGTGAAGTCTACCCTTGGTGCGTTTTTGTAGAAGAAACTGTTACTGACAAAGGTAAAAAATTTACAGCAACTTTATTAGCGAAAGAAGTCATTGTTGCCGCCGGAACCTTGGGCACTGCAGCAATTATGTCTCGCTCCAAAAAGAGAGGTTTGCCTGTCTCAGCGCAACTCGGACAAAAATTTTCCGGAAATGGGGACGTATTGGGTTTTAGCTATAACTCTTATTGGAAAGATCGGGAAAAAGAACAAGACAGTAATTTACGTAAGCGTACGGAAGACCGTTTTGTCAGCGTCAATGCAGTTGGCTTTGGCGAAAATCGTGTTGACGAAGCGAGTACACCAGGCCCCTGTATTACGGGATTAATTGATTTACGTGATACTGAAAACCAGGAAGACGCTCTGGTAATTGAGGAAGGTGTCATACCCGGTGCTTTGGCTTCGATTCTGCCTTTGGGCTTTTTGATGGCTGCTTCTCAGGAAGCAAATTTTGCTCGCTATGGCGCTGATCAGGCGGCCTTGCGATTGAATGATATCAACGCTATGGCGAACGCCATTCAGGCAGATCCAACAAACATTGGAGATTGGTCCTATCGAGGTGCAATTGCCAGAACCCAAACCTATTTGGTTATGAGTGTGGATGATGCTGTGGGCGAGCTTGCCCTTTCTGATAATGAAGAATTCGTGACGATTAATTGGCCTGATGCTGGAAAAAGCCGAGCTATAAAACGTGATAATACAATTCTTGCTCGTGCGGCAGACGCCACTCAAGGTCAATTTATTTCTTATCCTCTTTGGCAGGAAGCTTTCGGAAACAAAATTATTACTGTTCACCCTTTAGGTGGCTGTTGTATGGCAGACAATGTAGATGCAGGGGTAGTGAATCATCGTTGCGAGGTCTTTGATAGCAGTAGCGAAAACAAACAAGCAGTGCATCCGGGTTTATATATTTGCGATGGTTCTGTGATTCCTTGTGCGCTTGGCGTCAATCCCTTGCTCACCATTAGTGCAGTCACTGAACGCGCCTGCGATTTTATTTTGGGTGTTTATGAAGATAAAACGCATGATCCTTATGCCGCGAATATATTGGGTTTCGGAGCGGATAGGCTTATACCAGAAGATTCGACGGAAGAAGAACAAGTGGATGCGAATTCACTCGCAGAACGCTTGGGCGCCATTTCTGCAGTGGTAGTGTCATATTGGCTCGCATACAAACAGACTAGTCGTCGACGTCAGGCGAAAAAATTAATGCAGGAAGTCGAAGAGTTTGATTTGTGGAAAAATGCCATGTCGATTTCTTCGCGACTATTTCCGTATTACAGCGAAGAAATCAGTCCGGGATTTGGATTTTCTGAAATCATGCGGGGCTACGCGGATACCTGTTCAGAAAATGTATTAGACCGTCAACATAAATCATTAATTTCAGCTTACAAAGTAGCAGCTCAGGCGGGCAAAGCAAAAAATCAGAATTTAATTCTCGATCTGACAATATCGGCAGACAAGTTTTATGATTTGATTCAGCATCGCGAGTCTTACTCGATGAAAATTGAAAAGGGTTCAATTGCGAGTGAGCTCTTCGGTTCTGATTCCAGTCTAGCCATTAAGGAAGGTACATTTAAGCTGTTGATTCGCAATATTGATAAGGTCGATTGCTGGAATATGATTTATGAAATACAAGTAAAAGGTTATTTTTTCTATTGCTTCAAAACGCTGCAAAAGACAGAAGGTTCTCATTGGTGGAATGATCTCACGGAGCTGGATGTCGAGATTTACCAAGGGTCAAGTCGCACGGATAAATTGTATGCTTTGGGGCGAGCATCACTTAATTTGCAGGATTTTATTCACCAAGTAGAAACCTTTAGCACCCCGCTCAAATTGGACAAAAAAATTAAGTGGCTATTGCCGAGTAAAGTTTTGGATAAAGTTCAGGCTTGGCTGGGAGGTTTTTATGTGCAGCAACTTATGTCTTCATTAAGCCAAATGGTATTCCAGGCTTATGGAGGCTTGCTCTCAACCTTACAAAACACTCCAGCAAGTGAGCGCGAACAACTGAATGAGAAAAAAGGATTTCCGAGAAAACTCGCTGCCCCGGAGCCGAGCCTGCAGAAAATACTGGAAACAGAAGATGGTGCGACCATCCGTTTGACCCGATACAACGGAAGTGGTGATGACCAGGCAAACAAATTTCCAATCATCATAGCGCCCGGGTTGGGTGTGAATGCTTCATCTTTTGCGACGCCAACAGTAGCAGAAAATCTTGTGGAATATCTTACCTGGGGCCCCTCCCACGCTCTTGATGAGCGCCCCAATTGCGATGTGTGGTTGCTTGATTATCGTGGCAGTGGCGACTCGGGTAGTTCAACAACTGAATTTACGATTGACGATATTGTTAAATATGATTGGATCACGGCTATCGATTATGTGTTAGCCGTCAGCCAGGCTGAAAAAGTACAGATCGTCGGTCACTGCGTTGGGTCACTCAGTATTTTGATGGCACTGTTGAAGTCCTATGTGCCTGTCTCAAAAGTACAATCTATCGTCTCGTCACAGTTAACGCTGCACCCGGTTACAAATTGGTTAAATAACGCCAAGGCCGATGCCGGTGTGTCTGATGCAATTGCCAAAATAGATTTGGTTAAAGACACAGGCAGCGTAATCGATATGAACTCTTACGATACCAATTTTGATAAAGCGTTGGACTTGTTTACCTACAAAATCCCTGCGCCACCGGGAGAAAAATGCACTAACCCAGCTTGTAATCGAATATTCGCTATTTACGGGCCTTCTTATTTACACGCTAATCTCAACCACGAAACGCATTTATGTATTGCCGATTGGTTTAAGGGGATAAATTTGAAACCCTTTGAACAGCTCAGTAAGATGATTGCACTGGGTTACGCGGTAGATGCGGATGGTGAAAATACCTATTTTAGTGAAGGTAAAACGATATTTTCTCATCAGAGTGATTGCAAG
>JBNKVX010000010.1:16096-64974 GCA_050299435.1 Cellvibrionaceae bacterium
CCGGGTTTATCACTGCCCATCACGTTTATGGCTGGTGCTTTGAATCTTGAGTTTTTGCCTGAGACCTCACAGCGCACTTACGATTGGCTGAAGGCGCACAATATAAAGGCCGCTGAATCTGATTTTTATGCACGTCAAGTGTTTAGTGAATATGGGCACATGGATAATTTCATTGGAAGCGAGGCAAATAGAGATGTCTTTCCCTTTATCTGGAAGGAATTGCAAAGACAGGGAGAGCTACAAATAATCCCACTTCAACACCAAAAATCAAATAAAGAAAGTCAGGCGGAGCAAAAACTTGAAAATATTATTAGTTGATGATCACCCTTTATTTCGGCAGGGTTTAAAATTTTTATTGGGTGATTTACACAGTGAGCTTGATTTCTTTGAGGCCGGTAGCTGTCAGGACGCGCTGAATTTGAAAGTTGGTGATACCTTTGACCTTGTTTTGTTAGATTATCATTTGGGTGGGGAAGTCAGCGAAAAAGACGCGCAATTTGCTATCAAGGAAGCGTTTCCTTCGGCAACACTCGTTGTCTTATCCAGTGAGGATGATCCTGAAATTATTCGCTCGGCTATTGATGCCGGTGCGGGAGGCTTTATCCCGAAATCTTCAACACCTGAAATATTGATGGCGGCTTTAAAGCTGGTTCTGGCAGGTGGTATATATTTGCCTCCTGAAGCAAACCGCATTGGCGTGGTTCAACAACAAGATAGTGTCAGAAATGTTTCGGCATCGAATTTTCTTTCTCAACTGTCTGACAGACAAGCAGAAACCCTGATGGGGGCTATTCGTGGTAAGCCGAACAAAATCATTGCGCGTGAACTGGATATTGCAGAAGGAACAGTAAAAGCCCATTTGTCCGCAGCTTTTCGTTTGCTCAATGTCAGAAATCGTACAGAAGCAGTTTACAAAGCGGCAGAATTAAATCTATTTAATCCCCAGACCTAAACAAAAATCTCTGATAACCTTAGCCGATTTGAAGGGGTTTTTTGGGGATTTGAAATTTTATAATTAAAAAGGTCAATTTTCAGAGATTCCACAGTAAGTGTCGTGCTGCAGAGTATCAGGTGATTTCCGACATTAGTCGAGCTCTAGACTAATGTCGGAAATCGCTCCCTCGAAGCAACTGGTACTCTCGATCTGTTAAACCATGGGAGAATAAAATGGCAGATAATAATTTAGAATCAAGACAAGCATATTGGAAGGCCAACCTCAAGCTAGTAACCATCTTGCTTGTGGTCTGGTTCATCATTTCCTATCTCTTCGGCATTTTGTTAGTTGATACTCTCAACGCAATTCAAATAGGTGGATACAAACTCGGTTTCTGGTTTGCGCAACAAGGTTCAATGTACGGCTTTGTGGCGATTATCTTCATCTATTCACACAAAATGGCAAAACTTGACCGTGAATTCGGCGTGCAGGATTAAGGGGGCAATCAATGACTTTACAAACGATGACGTATATTGTTGTTGGCATTACCTTTGCCGTATACATCGGTATTGCTTTCTGGGCTAAAGCGAGTACTACTCGTGACTTTTATGTGGCGGGTGGCGGTGTTCATCCGGTTGCCAATGGTATGGCGACCGCCGCTGATTGGATGTCTGCGGCATCATTTATTTCTATGGCTGGACTTATCGCCTTTTTCGGTTACGGTGGGTCGGTCTTCCTCATGGGTTGGACGGGTGGTTACGTCCTTCTGGCAATGTTACTTGCCCCCTATTTGAGAAAATACGGCAAGTTCACGGTTCCGGAGTTTATTGGTGACCGTTATTACTCCAAAGCTGCGAGGATCGTTGCCGTGGTGTGCTTGATTGTGGCTTCTGTCACCTATGTAATCGGGCAAATGAAAGGTATTGGTGTGGCTTTCGGTCGTTTCCTTGAAGTGAAGTACGAAACCGGACTGTTGATCGGAATGGGGATTGTTTTCATTTACGCCGTGATGGGTGGAATGAAAGGGATTACTTACACTCAGATCGCCCAATACGTCATCCTGATCTTTGCTTACACCATTCCAGCGATATTTATCTCGCTCAAATTGACTGGTAACCCTATCCCGCAGTTGGGCTTGGGTAGTACGCTTTCCGGTACAGATACTTATTTGCTGGACAAACTGGATCAGGTGGTGACCGAACTCGGCTTCGCGCAATATTCGACACAGGTGAGGCTAAATACCCTCAACACCTTTGTCTACACCTTATCTCTCATGATTGGTACCGCAGGTTTGCCACACGTGATTATCCGCTTCTTCACCGTGAAAAAAGTGAGTGATGCGCGTAAGTCAGCGGGTTGGGCTTTAGTGTTTATCACTATTTTGTACACAACAGCTCCAGCGGTTGCAGCGATGGCGCGCTTGAATTTACATAACACCATTGAGCCCAACTCGGGTGATTATATGGTTTATGAGGAGCGTCCAAGCTGGTTTAAGAAATGGGAAACCACCGGCTTGTTGCAGTATGAAGATAAAAACGGTGACGGTAAGGTTACTTATTCTGCCGACGCAGATACCAATGAAATGGTAAAAGTAGATCGCGACATTATGGTCTTGGCCAATCCCGAAATTGCAGGACTACCTAATTGGGTGATTGCCTTAGTGGCCGCAGGAGGATTGGCCGCGGCTCTTTCTACTGCGGCTGGCTTACTGTTGGCGATTTCTTCAGCAATATCACATGACTTGCTCAAAGGGGTATTTAAACCCGAAATCACAGAGCAACAAGAGTTACGGGCGAGTCGAATCGCTATGGCAGGCGCGATTGTGCTTGCAGGCTACCTCGGCTTTAATCCACCGGATTTTGCGGCGGGTACGGTAGCTCTGGCATTTGGATTGGCTGCTTCTTCTATCTTTCCAGCCCTAATGATGGGAATCTTCAGTAAACGTGTTAATAAGGAAGGTGCAATTGCGGGTATGATTGCGGGTATCAGCGTAACCCTTTTGTATGTGTTCCAACATACAGGAATTATGTTTATCGCCAGTACCTCATATCTGGGCAGCATGAACCCCAACTGGTTCCTGGGAATTGAACCCAACGCATTTGGTGCTATAGGAGCAATAGTAAACTTTGCAGTTGCTATTCTTGTTTCAAGATTGACTCAAGAGCCACCCGAGCACATTCAACACTTGGTCGAAGATATTCGTGTTCCAATAGGTTCAGGTGAGGCTACTGGGCATTAATGATGAGTTAAATTTTAACTCACTCCTCGGAAAAGCACGCTAGCCCCAGGCCAGCGTGCTTTTTTTATGTAAGAAGACTCTTATAATGGTAGTTTAATCCAGGCATCGAAAAAAATATGGGAATCCTAAAAAATAAACACCTGGTTGCTGCGATGATAGTGGCACCCTTACTCGCGATACTCGCGTATTTTGCAACAGATTATCTTGTTTCAGAAAAACCTAAAGCGGCCAAAGCAGGGAGTAATTACAAACTTGCAGCAAATTCAGATTGTCGATATCAAAGTGGGAGCTGCACCTTGAAGAATGGTGATATTAAAATAGTCTTATTGGCCAAAAGGCTAAGCGAGAATTTGATTCGCCTATCGATGTTTAGTGAAACACCTGTTGAACGCGCATTGGTAGTGTTCTCAAATGACCCCGATACACCCCCCAATTTATTTAAAAAAATACCGACAGAAGATCATGCTTGGGTAGCGGAGCTTAATCTCAACGACCCGGAAGACGAGCCTTTAAGATTAGCTGTTGTGATTAATGGATCAAGCTATTACGTCGAAACCAGCAGTATTTTTGTCGATTATGAAACTACCTTTTCGCGTGAGAACTTCTCTGAGAATCAGTAGGTAGGACTATGGTAAGTGAAGTCAGTGACATAAAACAATTTATTTCAAATCTGGCGATCTTCAATCACTTGGACTCCAGCACTTTGGAAAATATCGCCAAGAACATCAGCGTCGGTTATGAAAAGACCGGCAAGAACTTTCGTTACAACCAACAGGACGCTTCCGAAAATCCTGAACTCATTGTTGTACGCTCAGGAAGTCTGGAGCTTCGAATGGCTGATGGACAACTCAAAGATAAACTCAGCGGCGGTGATGTAATTGTGCCGGCAATTCTCATAGCAAATACACCTAGGAAGATACAGGCTGTTGTACTGGAGGATTGTTTGTATTACGAAGTGCGAGGCCCTACCTATAATTTATTAAGCAAAAGTGACGAAAAAATTGCGAATTTCCTGGAGAGCTATCGTCGAACCTATGTTGAGGACGAGGCGGTAAAGAATCAAGATATTGGGTCGTTTACACAACCCTCGCAGGGCGTGGCTTTGCAAAGGGTTCAGGAAGCTTTGATTAACGAAAGTGTCAGAAGTGCTATGAATAGCCCGGCAATTTGTGTGAATGCTTCCATCAGTATTCAACAAGCTGCAGTGTTAATGAAAAGCAAAAATATCTCTTCTTTGCTGGTTACTGATCAAAATAAATTGCTTGGTATTCTCACCGACAGAGATTTTAGAACACGGGTTCTTGCCGAAGCCTTGCCTCTTGATCGGCCCATTCAAGAAGTGATGACAAGTAAGCCGGTTAAGGTTGAAGTTAATAGAAGCTTACATGAAGCGCAACTGCTTATGATGTCTGAAGGTATTCATCACCTGCCTGTCGTTGAAGCTGAACAGCCGATTGGTATCTTGTCCTTAAGTGATATTTTGAAAACTCGGAATACGGAACCGCTTTCGTTAATCGGCTCCATGAAGAAAGCAAGCAATGTAGAAGAGTTATCGGCTTACGCCAAAAATCTACCAGGTTTGGTAAGCAACTTAATTGAAAGAGACGTAAGAGCGGTTGAAATTGGTGAAGTTATTACAGCCTTCACTGACGCGATGACGCGCAGACTTATCGTTCTGGCAGAAGAAAAATTTGGGTCGCCGAATGTGGATTACACTTGGCTTGCATTTGGATCCCAGGCGAGACAAGAACAAATGCTGGGCTCAGATCAGGATAACGCCATAATTTTCGAACGAGAGTTAAATCAGGGCGAGCGCGAATACTTTGCCAAATTTACAAGTTATATCAATCAGGGTTTAAATCAATGTGGTATTCCACTTTGTCCCGGCAATATCATGGCTAGCAATCCTCAATGGCAATTGAGTTTAAAAGCCTGGAAGGATTGTTTTATGCAATGGATCGAGAGACCTGATCAGAAAGCCCTAATGCATGCCAGTATATTTTTTGATTTGCGCCGAGTTGCGGGTGATCGCGCAATGGCAGACGAGCTGCAAACATTTATTTTACAAAAAGCACGCAAAAACACTATTTTTCAGGCCTTGATGACAGATAATGCAATGGAAAATACACCTCCCTTGGGATTTTTTAAACAATTTGTATTGGAAAACGACGGTAATCATATTCACAGCCTGGATTTAAAAAAGCGCGGAACCATTCCAATTGTTGATTTTGCGAGAAACTATTCGCTTTCCGAAGGTGTCAGTCAGGTCAACACACTTTCTCGCTTAAAGGCTTTAATGCAGGAAGCGTCGTTGTCGAATGAATTGGCAAGTAGCCTGATAGATGCGCACGAGTTTATAGCTGGCATTCGCTTGGAAGCTCAGGCAGTTGAGTATCGAAATAAAACCAGGATTGATAATTATATTGATCCAAGGTCATTGTCGCCTTTGCTGCGCCAACAATTAAAAGAAGCATTTCAGGTGGTAAGGAATGCGCAAACTGCTATGAAAGCAAGGTTTGGAGCCGGTGTTATCTAAGCTTCAATATAATTTTATTCGCTGGCGTTACCGGGAGAAATCCCTGCACTCAGTATTGTCTAATCTGTATTCTTTCAGTTTCCCGCAAACCAATATTTCTTTGTTAGATACTAAATTCACCGTTATTGATTGCGAAATGAGTGGTTTAAATGTGAATGAGAATGAACTGCTTAGCATTGGTTGGACAACAATAGAAAATGGGAAAATTAACAATGCTCATTCCAATCATATTTTGGTGCAATCGAAGAAGGGGAGTGGCGATAGCATACTTATTCACGGTTTGAGTGATAAAGATCTCGCGGGAGCCACGAATATCGCTAGGGCTCTCGGTTTGCTCGTAAAGCAGCTAGCTGGCAGCGTGGCTGTTTTTCATTTCTCCGCAATTGATTTGGCTTTTTTACAGCGAGCCAGTTTTCAATGTTTTCACTGTCCTTTGTTATTTACTTATGTCGATACCATGTTGATAGAAAAGCGCCGTATGGCGAGAAGTGGAAAGGTGGGGGGCTTGCGTTTGCATGAGTGCCGCGCACGCTACAATCTTGAAGAGGGAACACAACATAATGCGCTTGCAGATGCGCATGCGACTGCAGAACTATTTTTAGCGCAGGTTCACCACAGTGGCGACATTGAAAAATTACATTTGAATGCGTTTCCTCTTCTGAGCGCCTCTGTCTAGCGTTCTATTTACATCAACAAGAGGTCACACTTTTTCAAGATGTGGGCTTTTCGCTAGGCAACTCTGCATCGCTTTTTTTAAGGTTTCAATTTCAATGGGTTTGTGTAAAAGTTTTGCGTCGGCAGCGTGGGCTTCTTTTAATCTATCAGGCGCGGTGTCCCCGGTCATAATGATAACCGGGATGTCGGAATACAATTGACGTATCAATTTTATTGTAATTAAGCCGCTATCGTTATCTTTCAGGCGAAAATCCGTTAGGAGGAGATCAGGCGGATTAAGTTCCGCTAAGGTTCTCGCTTGTTCGCTGCTCTCAGCTAACATAACGGAACATCCCAGTTCCTCAAGATAAATTCGTGTCGCTACTCTAACGCCTTCCTCGTCGTCGACAACCAATACGCGCAGCCTGGCAAAATTGTAAGCATGTTCGTCATTGGCGACGCTGGTTTCACTACTACTTTGGCATAGAGGTAGTTTTAAAACGAACTCCGTACCGATTCCCTCCTCTGAATGCATGGTCATTTCAATATCTAGTAATTTATTTAGTCGACGCACAATAGAAAGCCCAAGCCCTAATCCTTTCATCTTGTCTCGATGAGGGTTGTCAATTTGATAGAATTCTTCGAATACCAGTTCCTGTTTATCCATCGGAATACCGATACCAGTATCACGAATACGAATTACGGCAAGATTTTTTTCGCGCTTGAGGGAGATCACTATGTGACCTTTTTGCGTATATTTAATTGCATTTGAAACCAGATTTTGAAAAATGCTTTCAATTAGATTCCCATCAGTTAATGCAAAGAGCTGTTCCTGAGCCTTTAACTCAATTTTAATGCCTTTTTGTGCGGCATTGGATTGCTGCTGATCACTGATTCTCTTCAGAGAATAAGCGAGATTAAAGCTGTCTTTTTTGGGAGAGATTATCCCGGCATCGAGTTTGGAGATATCCAGAAGTGCATTTAACTGATTAGATAAAGTTTGTAGTGATTGATCCATGGAGCGACTAATTTCGTCTGTGCGTTCATCCAGTTCCCGAGCTCTTAACGCGGCTGTTAACAGAGAGAGGGTGTGAACAGGTTGACGCAAATCATGACTTGCTGTCGCAAGAAACCGAGTTTTTGCTGCGCTCGATAATTCGGATTCTGCGAGAGCCTTTTCCAATTGCAAATTTATATCAATATAACGCTGGCGCATTTCAACCGAGGTTTTAAATGAGTGATAAGTATCCCTACCCATCGCCGTTAGGTTATACAAAAATGCAAGCGCGAGTAAACCTGTGCCGTAACTGATCCATCGATCACTTTCTACAGGAAAGACGAACCAAACAACAGCTATGGGTACACACACAAGCACACTGTAGGGTAAATAGGCTTTCATATTGCCGCCAGTGGTCGAGGCTGTGCCACTTGCAAGAGAGACAAGTAACAAAGTTTGTAGTGCTCTACCTGTAATACTCATGTGCGGAAAGAAAAAAAGCGAGAGAGATAAAATCACGCCGTTACAAGCATTGAGAAAGTAAATCGCTTTGACCTTTTGCTTAACACTTTTGAGAGGATTTTTTGCATCTCGAAAGATATAAATGGCGCGTCCGAATAAGGTAAAGGCGGATAGACTTAGCCATCCAAATATTAACCAGGTGTTAACCGAGTTGTAAGCACACCCACCGATAACAAGATAAGTTAAAAAAGCGGGCACGGGTTGGCGGCGAATTGTGGATTGTGCCAGTTTTAAAAATTCTTCATCCAGAGTAAGCGAATTGGAGTTCTGCGACGACTTGCCATTCATATTAGAAATCCTGGTATTGCAATGATAAATACACCACTTTCGATGTGCTAGTTTCGCCTGGATTACCAATAAAATAAACTAAACTTTGGATTAGTTGGCACTCAGAACCGGGAAGACGGTAAGGCCAAGCTGGCGAATTGCCTTTCTTACTGGTATGAGGTGCTGATGACTGCAGTGGACGATGCCCCGATCGACTTTGTACTGGAAAAACTCGAATTGCTTGCGCTGAAATAGGTGCCTGAAAATTTTGGGTAGGATGTGTCGATTCTGTTGCCTGCGCAGGCGCCGAGGAAACAAGAAATACAAAGTAAGAAAAAGATGCTTAGACGTTTGATTTTCATGAATGTTACTCCCTTAAACAGTTGAAAAACCTTCAGAACTTTCTTGTTCCTGATAGGGAGAAGTATTCGATAACTCGGAGGGTTTGAATATTCGTCAAAAGACCTAAACGAAGTCCTACGGCGTTTAGCAGGCTTAAACGAAGGTTTATTGGATTTATATTAGGGAGTAGAGCTAAAGAGTAGAGCTAGAGAGATTTTAAGATTGCATTAGCAGCGTGAAGACCTGGTAAGCCACTGACGCCACCGCCGGGGTGAGTGCCAGATCCACACATAAATAAATTTTTAATAGGCGTTTTGTAATTTGCAAATCCGTGCAGGGGGCGGTTTATCCAGAGTTGATCAAGACTCAATGCGCCGTGAAAAATATCGCCACCACTCAATCCAAAAGTGCGTTCCAGATCAAGAGGAGAGAAAATTTGTGAGCCGAGTATAGATGCACGAAAGTTGGGAGCAAAATGATTAACAGTATTAATGATGGTGTCCGCAGCTTCGTTTTTGTAGCTGTCCCAATCGAGCTTGGGATCAAAATGTTGGCAGAATAAACTTGCTACGTGTTTGCCGGGAGGCGCGAGGCTGGGATCCACCGTTGAGGGAATGAGCATCTCAATAACTGGCTTTTTAGACCAGCCACAACTTTTTGCATCGAACCACGCTTGTTCCAAATAATCGAGTGAGGGGCCGATGATAATTCCACTTTTATGGTGTAATTGAACTTCAAGACCAGGCAAGCAACTAAAGTTTGGCAATTCAGAAAGCGCGACATTCATACGAAAGGTGCCTGAACCGCATCGATAAAGACGAATGCGCCGTAAAAAGTCTTCGTTTACCGCGTTTGGAGCAAGAAGCTTAAGAAATAGTAATTTGGGCCCGACGTTTGCCGCTATACATTTGGATTTAATGACATCGCCGTTTTTTAAACGCAGCGCATAGGCTTGATTGTTTTTGACCAGCACCTCTTCAACTTCAGCTTGAGTTTCGACTTCCACTCCAAGAGAGAGCGCTTCTTTCAGCATGGCTTGCGTAATGGCTCCCATGCCGCCCATTGCATGCCCCCAAGCACCTTTCACTCCATTTGCTTCACCGATAATATGATGAAGCAAGACATAGGCAGAGCCGGGAGCAGAAGGGGAGGCATAGTTGCCAACCACGGCATCAAAAGCAAAGGCAGCTTTAATCGCATTACTTTCAAACCAACTGTCGAGCATCTCACTTGCGCTTTTGGTAAACATTTCAATCAGAAAGCTGCGAGTTTCCTGGTCTAGCTTTTTCATGCGCCAAGCAAAAATTCCAGCCTTGAATTTTTCTTTTAAATTGCCGTCCAAGTTGGGAGGAGCATTCAGCAATTCTTGACGAATGACGTTCGCAACCTTGTCTAGCATAGAAAAATATTTAGGCAGCTGGTCGGCGTCATGCTGAGAAAATCTCGAAAATTCTCGCTGGGTGTCCTCAAGCTTATTGTGGATCATTAAGCTTTGATTATTTTCGAGCAAAAAAGTGTTTGAAGCCGGTCTTAATACTATTTTTAGGCCGTGATTGTGCAAGTGAAGATCGTCAATAATTTTTTTGTGCAGTAGACTGACCGTGTAGCTGGCAACTGAGTTGCGAAATCCAGGATGAAACTCTTCTGTAACAGCAGCGCCACCCACGACTTCGCGTTTTTCAAGAATTTTTACTTTTAAGCCGACTTTTGCAAGATAACAGGCACATACCAGCCCGTTGTGTCCTCCACCCAGGATAATCACGTCGTGTGTATTTGTTTGTGACATTTTAATGTAACCCGGATCTAAGCAAATCAAAGGCATCAAGTATACGAGCAATATACTGGTCTTTAGGTCGAAAATTGCTTGGAGCGTTATTCACAAAGTCCGATTCGAGCTGATTGATAAGCTTTTGCAGGCGTTTTTGGTGAAGCCCCAGTTTTGCTTGTAGCGGATCGGTTACTACTCCAGATAGCGCGGCTATGACGGACAACAATGTCATCACTCCAAGTGAGGTAAACATTGTGAGTGTTAGCGACGGTGTTAGAGGAAACAGATTGTAATAGAGCTGGCCAAGTGTTTCTCCCAGGAAAAAATTTTGTGTCGCCCAGTGCTGGGAAATCAAGGCAGCAAGAACCAGGCCGAGTGCAATACCACCAGGCGTAAATTTTTTTAAAGTAAATGCACCGAGAATGGTGCACGATAACGTATTGCTGATGTCCGCTGATGCGGTGCGCGTTACGCGATACTGAATAAGTGCATCTTCGATCAATGGGTTAATTTTTTTAACAAAGGCTTCTTCGTCGATAGCTTGATTAGTCGTCAATTGATACGCTTTTCGCAACTCTTTCCTGATATAAAACTGTAAATTTCCAGAAGAGTTATTTTGTTGTAATAAATCTTCGAGAATATGTTTGGTGATGCTGCGTTGAACATCTGTTGGAAGTCCGGCAGGCACTTTTTTTAAGCAATGGTAAATGTGAGTGGTTTTCTCGTGTTTTGCTAAACCAAATCTAATAACACAAATAAATGCATAGATCGGAGCCCAAAAAAGATTAGCTGGAGCTCGCAATAAATCCCATCCGAAAGCAGTGCGGTTGGTTTTGAGTGCCCCAGGATAGTGAAAATGTTCAAGCACAAATTCAGATATGCGTTGGCGACAAGCCGAGAAATAATTTTGCAATCCAGTATCGAAGGCGGCCTGAACATTGAAAGAATTGCTTGGAAAAGTGGTTGGTTTAATCATAGCATGAGTTGGTTAGGGTTAGTCTGTAAGAAAAATTTCCAGCTTTAGGGTGAAAGCACCTTCCGCCTGGTAATTGTTCTCGCTGGCAAAATACACTTCAGGGATTAAATGCAAAAAGGCCCAATCCTCATAGATTCGCGAGCGTAAGGTAAAACTGACAAAACGGTTATCCTCCAATATGCCCTCTGGAGTTTTCCCACTAAAACCTATTTTATAGGTTGTTGCATAAGTTTCGCTAAGAATATGGTCAATTCGCCAACTGTGAAAATACTGCCAGTGAGGGTCATCGTCCTGGTATTCAATTTCTGTAAGGAATTGAATCCAGCTCTTGTCTCCGAGGGTGCGTGTAAATTCAGAGCGAGATGTTTCACCCCAACCTATTCCGTCCAAATGCCACAGATCCTGGTGAAAGTAGGCACTCCATTTGTCATTTAATGCCCAGTGCTTGCGCACACGAACCCGCCCGAGCGGTTTGAATCCTCCGCTGAGTCGGCCTCCCACGCTTATCGAGGTTTTCCAGCGGGTCAAAGGTTTGCGTTTAGCGAATTCTATACCGGCGACAGAGTCATCACGATCGAGGTGTTCCCCGCCAGAGATGGATCGGTTGCGATCTTCGAGTGAGTTGCTTTCATCCGGGTCGGAATCAATGAAAAGACGATAGCGGCGCTTTGTTCCTGGTAGATCCAGTTTGCCTTTCAATTTAACACTGGTTTCACGCTCTGAATGTTCGAAAACACTGGCTTGGCTGATGGCCTTGAGAAAGCTACTGTTGTATTCGCGATCCAATTGCTTACCGGCCAGAAAGCGATCGATAGTTTGAGAAAGATCGACATAGCGTTTACCCAGATAGCCCCGGCTGCGTTTGAAGAGGGCTTGATCGGTTTCTAGCGGAGTTTGCTCCAGGATTTCGGGTTCTTTGTCTGCTGAGGGTTCTTCGCTCGCTGAGGGCTCTTTGTTCGCTGAGGGCTCTTTGTTCGCTGAAGGCTCTTTGTTCGCTGAAGGCTCTTTATCCGCTGAGGGCTCTTCGTTCGCTGAGGGCTCTACATCAACTGGGCGCGCGATGTCTTTTGATAGCGGTTCTTCAGCGTGTAATACGCCACCCGGATTGAGCAGGAAGAGTAGTAGACCCAGGAAGCGATAAAGGTTCATTAGCACTTAAGTCCAATATTGCGTTGACTTTGCATTAATCGTACAATGCGCGCCCCGAAAACGACGCAAGTCTTGTGGTAGCACTCAATGGTGGGTGTTAACTGAAAGCGAGTTGATAGACATTCTAACAGTCGCTACTTCGTGTCGTCCAAAGTCTATTTGGAGCAGAGCATGTACGCAGTTATTGCAGCCGGTGGTAAACAGCACCGGGTAGAGGAAGGCGAAGTCCTTCGCTTAGAAAAAATTGAAGCAGCAACGGGTGAAACCTTTGATTTTGAAGAGGTTTTACTGGTTGGAAGCGGTGCCGATGTCAAAATTGGCACACCTGTAGTGAAAGGTGCAAAGGTGAGCGCTGAAGTGGTGAGCCACGGACGTGCAGACAAGGTGACAATTATTAAGTTTCGTCGCCGTAAGCACAGCATGAAGCGTCAGGGCCACAGACAGTGGTACACAGAAGTTAAAATTACTGGTATCAAGGCATAAGAGGGTATAAACAATGGCACATAAGAAAGCAGGCGGAAGTACCCGCAATGGACGTGATTCCGAAAGTAAACGTTTGGGTATCAAACGTTTTGGTGGCCAGGAAGTGGCTGCCGGCAGCATAATTGTTCGTCAAAGAGGCACCAAATTTCATGCTGGCGTTAATGTAGGAATGGGGAAAGACCATACCTTGTTCGCCAAAGCAGCAGGTGCCGTAAAGTTCGAAGTCAAAGGGCCGAAAAATCGCAAATATGTGAGTATTGTTAGCGCCTAAGACCCAAAAACAAAGAAATAAAAAGCCCTGGTGCTCGACAGTACTGGGGCTTTTTTTTGTGCTGCAACTTTAACACTTTGAGTTGCCAGATATAGGTGATACAGGCTAGTGGGCAAACTTGATAGTATTCTGCCTACAGGTGGCAGAGCCAACGGGAAGAAATAAAATGAAATTTGTAGATGAAGCACAAATCAGTGTGCATGCCGGGAAGGGTGGCAACGGGTGTTTGAGCTTCCGTAGAGAAAAATATATTGAGAGAGGCGGCCCCGACGGTGGTGATGGCGGTGACGGTGGTAGTGTTTTTCTTGAAGCAGATGAAAATTTGAATACCTTAATCGACTTCCGTTATACACGCTCCTTTCGTGCTCAAAACGGAGAAGGGGGTAGGGGAAGAAATTGTACAGGCGCAAAAGGCGAAGACTTGATATTGCCTGTGCCCGTCGGCACGTCAGTGATTGATATTGATAAAGAAGAAGTAGTCGGAGATCTAACTCGGCATGGTGAGCGTATGTTGGTAGCGCAGGGTGGATTTCACGGCTTGGGCAACACGCGTTTTAAGTCCAGTGTCAATCGTGCACCCAGGCAAACCTCGCCAGGATCTGAAGGACAAAGTTTTAATCTTAAGCTTGAACTCAAAGTGTTGGCAGATGTGGGCATGTTGGGTTTGCCCAATGCGGGAAAATCAACTTTTATACGTGCTGTGTCTGCGGCACAACCGAAAGTGGCGGATTACCCTTTTACGACGCTTGTCCCAAGTTTGGGCGTTGTGAAGGTTCAGGCACACCGAAGTTTTGTGGTCGCTGATATACCGGGATTGATCGAAGGTGCTTCTGATGGCGCGGGACTGGGTATTCGTTTTCTTAAACATTTAACACGTTGCCGAGTATTGGCCCATTTGATTGATGTGCATCCGCTTGATGGCTCCGATCCCGTGGAAAATGCGCAGGCAATTATTAGAGAATTAGAGAAATTTAGCCCCACGCTTGCCCAACGAGAACAGTGGCTTATCCTGAATAAGATAGATCTAATTGATAAGGACGAGTTACAGAAAATTCATTCCAGAATCGCTGAAGAATTAGCTTGGAAAGGGAAAGTTTATTGTATTTCTGCGATTGGCTCAGCAGGTACGCAAACTTTATGCGCTGATTTGCTGAACTATTTAGAAAGCTGTTGGAAGGCAGAAAAAGAAGACCCACAAGTGGCGGAAGAAGAGCATAATATTCAAGCGCGTATGCAAGCCGAAGCAAGGGATAGAATCGAACAACTTCGGAAAATTAAAAAGGTTTCACGTGATTCTAATATTGATAAGGATGATGACGACGATAATGATGTTGAAGTGGAATACGTTCACTAATGAGTAAGCGAAATTTAATAAAAACAAGTCGACGCTGGGTAATTAAAATTGGCAGCGCATTGTTAACCAATGATGGTAAGGGTTTAGATACTGAATCCTTGAATATCTGGGTAAGACAAATTGCAGCTTTACGTAAGCGCGGGTACGAATTAATTGTCGTCTCTTCTGGCGCAGTTGCGGCCGGTCTCACACGCTTGGGTTGGAGTGAGCGCCCTCACGCTATTCACGAACAACAAGCAGCAGCAGCCGTTGGACAAAGTTCTTTAATTCGTGCGTGGGAGGATGCTTTCAAGCAATTCAATTTAATCACCGCGCAAATACTGCTTGATCACGATGATCTCGGCAATAGAAAACGATATTTAAATGCGCGCTCGACAATAAAAACTTTAATAGAGCTCGGAGTCATTCCCATTGTAAATGAAAACGATACAGTTGTGACCGATGAAATTCGCTTTGGCGATAATGATGCACTTGCTGCACTTGTTGCCAATCTGGTTGAAGCTGAAACTTTGTGTATCCTCACAGATCAATTGGGTTTGTTTGACAGTGATCCCCGACGCAATGCGC
This sequence comes from Cellvibrionaceae bacterium, assembly GCA_050299435.1. GTDB lineage: Bacteria > Pseudomonadota > Gammaproteobacteria > Pseudomonadales > Cellvibrionaceae > 1162T-S-0a-05. The sequence goes on from JBNKVX010000010.1 coordinate 31,156, forward strand.
TTGCAAAAATCGTGTTGGAAAAATCTGCATCAGACAGCGAGCTGGACAGCATGGCCGGAGAAGGAGGGAGTCTAGGACGGGGCGGTATGATCAGTAAGATAAAAGCGGCGCGTATAGCGGCACGTTCGGGAGCCAATACCATAATTGCCGGTGGAAAAATTCCTGATGTGATTGAGCGGATTTCACAAGGAGAAAGTGTTGGAAGCTTGCTGTATTCGGAAACTCAACCCTTGGCCGCGCGCAAAGCCTGGTTAGCGGGAAATCTTCAGGCAAAAGGAGAAATTACTCTCGATGATGGGGCGGTGACTTTTCTTACCGAAAAAGGCACGAGCTTGTTACCGGTGGGTGTTAAGACAATCAGTGGAAAATTCAATCGTGGCGCCTTAGTTGTATGTCGAAATCTGAACGGTAAGGAAATCGCGCGGGGACTGATTAATTACAGTAGCGAAGAAGCTGAAAAAATAGCGGGTGTATCCAGTAGTAAAATTGAATCTGTGCTGGGCTACAAAGATTACGATGAATTAATTCATCGAGATAATTTGGTGTTGACCTAAAGTTATGAGCATTATTAAAGACCACATTGTAAAAATGTCCGCGTACTCGCCGCCTTTGGAAGGACGGGATCCTACTGCTTACACCCTGTTGGATTTTAATGAACGCACTTTGCCCGTGGGCGAAAAAGTTCAAGAGGCCTTGATAGAGTATATTCGCTCGGGTCGCTTACAAATGTATCCCTCCTATAGCAATACGGTTGAACTTATTGCGGAGTATGCAGGCGTAGAGCCTGAACAGTTGATGATAACTAACGGATCCGATCAGGGAATTGAGTTAGTTTTTAGATCAGTTTGTAATGCGGACGACGAAGCAATTATCGCAGGACCGAGTTTTGCAATGTATAAGCAGTGCGCAGGCATTGAGAATCTTAATATCATAGAACCGAGCTATTCCCGCACATTGGGGTTTCCTGTAGAACAAGTTATTGATGCCGTAACAGATAAAACAAAGATTATAACAATTGCTAATCCCAACAATCCTTGTGGCACCTTAGTGCCGAAAGAGGAGGTGCTGAAAATTGCCCGAGCGGCGCCTAACGCTGCGATATTGGTTGATGAGTGTTACTTTGAATATTGTCGGGAAACCGTTGTTAAATATGTTGAAAGTTTGCCAAACTTATTCGTTACGCGGACTTTTTCAAAAACCTGGGGCATCCCCTCGTTGCGAATGGGGTATTTGATTTCAGCGAAAAAAAATATCAAAGCCTTATTAAATGTGCGCGGTCCTTATGATGTAAACCAGTTTGCTATTGTTGCGGTACGCGCTGCTTTGCAGAATCCCGAATATACCCTCGACTATGTTCAAGAAGTGATGACTCAATCCAAACCCTTACTTGAAGATTTTCTCAAGGAAAAAGGTATTGAATTTTGGCCAAGTTCTGCAAATTTTATTTGGGCTTTCCCTGAGAATGCGGCAAGCTTGGAAGAAAAAATACGTGCAGCTGGTATTCTGGTGAGACCCAAAAATAACATTGAGGGCAAAACCGGTCTTCGAATCACCTTGGGAAATTTACAGCAAACTCAAGCATTATTGGCAGTGCTTGCTAAATACTTGCCATAAAAACAATTATCCACATAGTCAGTAAAATTAATGTGCCAAACCAGAATACACTGAGTCGATGAAGTATATTGTTGTAACTTACATGGATATAGGCATGAATGACTCTGGCAAGAAAATAAATCCAACCTAATATTGGCAGCACAGCCAACTCGATTTTCTGAACAAGAATAATTACTGAAACAACGTAAAACAGAACTGGAGTTTCGAACAAATTTGAAAAGTGCCGCATACTTGCCACAATGTGGTCTGGCGCATCAGAACCTTGCATGAGTTTATAGTAGCGTGCCCTTACTTTGCCTGTTTTAACCGACCTGACTCGCCATATAAAAACGGTAAACATAAAAATAAAAGTAAAGGTCACCATGGCGAAGACTGGGTAAAGAATTGGGTCAGAATGATTCATTATGAAACTCCATTTTATTAATAGAATTAATTTTCAATTAGCTTTTTTATATTCGTTAAGCAGTCGCCAGGGTTCGCTAGGCTTAAAACCGGAAATCCGCAAAAATTTATAGCCCAGAGCTTTTAATACAGTGTCGGCCAAAACAAAATCGTGTCGATTGTCGAGTATCCAACCCTCAACCTCAACGACTAAATGTCCAATCCCTCCAATTTCGCAATAAACCAGGCGGTTCGCGATAGTAAGTTTTCTAAGTAAGTGGCGTATCGCCAGGCAGAAGCCATCGCAATCTTCCCGAATCGTTTGAATATCATCATAAGCTTCATTGGGCTGCACGCTCCGAGGCTCGTTCCCAGTGCAACAAAGCTAAACAGTTTTAGAAAGCGGCGTCGATCCATTTTTTCCTCGCAGTTGTACGTAAATCAAATGACGTCGGCTGGCAGTTTAGCTTGCCCTGCGAGTTCTGAGCAGAGTCTGATATGACAATATTCAGGTCAAATAAGACAAGTGACTGCGGGGGACGTCAGAGCTGACAAAATGTATCTTTTCTGTCCGATTCAGCCTTATTATCTTGTAAAAGACAGGTTCTTGAGTGACCATTTAGTAGGAAAAACTCGGAGATCAGAAAATTGGCTAAAACTGTTAAGGTGCTTGCCCTTCCACAAACCTATGGCGCATCGCTGTTCGGACTTGTTGATATGCTTGAAGCAGCGAATATTACCGCTAGGGAAGTGTGGAAAATAGACGAAAACCCTTTTGACTGGGAAGTCGTGACTTTGGATGGTAAGCCGGTCAAATGTTCAAATGGTCTCAGCGTGCATGGAGCTCAGAAGATTGCCACACCTAAAGCAGCTAGCCTTAATGAAGCCTATAAGCCCGAGGTATTGATTCTGGCGGTGCCATTTATGCCGACACAAAGAGAGCTATTAAACTTGAGTACAATTTGGCGGGAGGAAATTGCATGGTTACGTCAGAACCATCATTACTTTGGGCAGATTGTCACTCATTGCAATGGAACATTTATTCTTGCGGAAGCGGGTTTATTAAATGAAGAGGAGACCACAACTTCCTGGTGGTTAGCTCGACATTTTCGTCAACGCTACCCCCATATCAAATTAGATGTTGATAAGCGAGTGCTGCAAAGTGGGCGATTTTTATTGGGTGGAGCGACAAGTTGTTACCGCGAATTAGTATTGCATTTTGTTCTTCAACACTGTGGTGCTGAGATAGCGCGTGTACTCTCTCGTTATTTTCTGATTCACAACAATTCAACCAGCCAAATGCTTTACGCGTCTGACTTTACAAACACATCAAATAATCCGGTAATTAACCGGGCTCAACATTGGATTGTGCGAAATTTGGAAAAAAATTTTAGCGTCACTGAAGTCGCGGAACACGCGGCAGTGACAACACGAACCTTAGCCCGTCATTTTCAAAAAGATTTTGGTTATTCTCCACAAGCGCATATTCAGAAACTGCGAATAGAAAAAAGTAAAGCATTGTTGGAAACCACAAAGTTGAAGTTGGGTGAAATTGCAAAACGTTGCGGCTATAACGATGAAAGTGCTTTTCGCCGATTGTTTAAAAAACACTGCGACGTATCGCCCATTGAATTCAGAAAAATGTTTCAGATGATTTAATTTAAAACTACACCAGTCTTAAAAATTATACCGGCCTTAAATACGAGACAAAAAAAGGGGCTGATAAAACAGCCCCAAGCTCTCGTTCTATGAGAAGAGAAGTGTATCCGAGAAGGAGATACACTCGAACCACACGGTTACTTTAAATTAGAACGAACCTCTTATCCCGAAGGTGTATGTTGCACCAGGGTAATAGATGTTGAAGGTATTGCCATCACTTTCGAACACTGTATGCAAAGGCTCGTTAGTGAGGTTGTAGGCATCAAAAGTCAGCGTCAAGTTGTAGTCTTCAAGTACCGGCAAGTTGTAGCTTGCAGAGAAGTCAACTTGTGTACGTGAAGGCGCCATCACAGGAGACCAGCCGCCACCCGCTTCACCTTCGTCAGTTTTGGTGTAAGTGACGCGTGTTTGGAAAGCATCATTTTCGTAGTAAGCAGTGAAGTTGAAAGAATCTGCTAATCCAAAAATTTCGCCGTCTTCGTCACTTGGGTTCTGGTCAATCTTGTTCATACTGGCGTTGAAACCAAGACCTTCAACAACAATATCCAAAGGTTGTACCCAGATCAGTTCCATACCATAGAGCTTGGTGACACCGTCGATATTGACATCCGTTACCACGTTGGTAACACAGTCTTCATCACTTGGGCCGCCGCAAGCGCTCAATGCATCTTGCTGGGTAGGTGATGGATCACTCAAATCCACACCGTAGTTAGCCAACTCAAGGTATTGAACCTGCACGAAGTCTTGCTTGGTGAAACCGGTAATGTCTTTTTCATAATAGGTGAAACCTACATAACCGAGATCGTCCTCATCAAAGTACCACTCACCACCGATATCGAAGTTAGTGGATTCGAAAGGTGCAAGGAAAGGGTTACCCGCTTGAACTTCGTCAATACCTGATCCATTCCACGCTGTTGTTGGGAACATGGAAGAAGGATTGGCGCGCGTAAAGCTGCGTGATGCACTCGCTCTCAGTTTGATAGAGTCAGAGGCATCGAAAACTGCGCTCAAGGAAGGCAATACCCGTGTGTAGTCAGCTGTGGTGGAAGCGGTCTCAACCACATTTGGCGTGTTACCATCATCATCAGCTACTGCAACGGTCTGCTCTGTATCAACTAAACGTACACCGATATTGGTGCGAAGCGAGTGGCCCGCAATATCATTTTCGGTGTTAGCTTCAATATAAAAAGCAGTAATCTCTTCGCTGATATCACCAACCGTTTGACCAAATTGGTCACCAGTACCACTGCCCAAAGGATTAAAGGAGTTGTAGCCAACGTCCTCTTTCAATGCAGCCCAATCGAAACTAATAATTCCGTCTACGCCTCGGTAACCACTGATACTAGAACCGAAATCCTGAATCGGAGAGTCTACAAGAACACTGGTAATATTAGTTTCAAGTATTGAACCAGTGACGATGTCACCAAAACCAGCACCACTGTAGCCAGTCATGTCCGATTCGATTTTATCGAAGGCTAAACCAAACTTGATACCGTTTACGTCGGCATCTTCACCAAAGGAGAAGTCCAGATTAAACGAATCGGTTGCAGTATCACGGGCACCGCGTTGAAAACGGAAAGCACCCGCAGAGACTTCTGAACCCATAATCGGGCTAGGACCTGCTTCGTAGGTCCAGCCGGGAGTGACTTCGTCGATGGGTACATCAGTTTCAAAAATTGGGAACTTGGCGTTGTAGTCGAAATAGGCTCTTCCAGCAGGGCCGTACGCAAACACGTAGGGTTCGTCACGAGAAAAGTCAGACTCGGTTCTGGATATAGAAGCATCCATCCTAAATACGTCCGAAATGTTCCACGACATGCTTGGCATGATGGCCAGGTAATCCAATTCTTCATCATAGAGACGTGAACCTACCCAGGCACGATGATTCCAAAAAGTACCGCTGGAAATGACATCATCTTGTCCAAGCGTTATATTTTCTGGCAACCATTCAAGGCCGAACTGGAGGTAGTTTCGACGATAAATTGCGTTAAATTCATTGCGTAAAAAGTTTCTGTCCGCTTGAGAATAAAGCATGTCGAGATTAAACGACACATCGTCACTTGCGTTAAATTCAACAGCAAAAATTGCAGATGTAGTGTCACGGTCACCAAAGGTGTACATCGGGCGTCCGATGTAGGGTAGGGTGAAATTATCAAGTTGTGTGTCAGACAAGCCAGAAACAGTATTGATATTAAGCGCATCGCCTGCAGTTAAGCCGTTGGCTGCAGCGTAGTCTGGCGTAGCATAAGTCGCGAAGTGGAAAGTGTTAGGCGAAGTGCTGCCCGCAACACAATCTCGGGTGTTCACATCAACCCACTCAACAGCACAACCGGCTTGGTAGTTACCGATCGTTTCCCAACCGTCAACGCGAGTTTCAGAATTCCGGATAACAACCCCACCCATTACGCCCCAAGTGTCGTCGGAATATCCACCGAGGAAAGAGAGGCGCGGACTGGTGCTGCCACTCATTTCGTTATAGGCACCTTCCACACCGAAGCGGAAATTAGCGCCTTCGCCCAAGTCAGAGGCGCGCAAAGTACGCATGTTCACGTAACCTGAAACACCACCTTCAACCTGGTCTGAGGTCGTTGTTTTGTTCACAGCCAGAGAGCTAAATAGCTCGGGTGGGAACATGTCCAGGTCAACGTGACGACCACGTGCACCGGAGCCCATGCTACCGTCTGATGCAACAGCGATGGAGTTGCCGTTCATAACAACTTTAGTAAAGGAAGAACCGAGCCCCCGTACAGTGATTTGTTGACCTTCACCTGTTACCTCACGGCTAATTTTTACACCCGGAATACGGCTGAGTGATTCTGCAAGGTTTTGGCTAGGCATCTTACCGATATCATCGGCAAATACTTCATCGCTAAAACCTACAGAGTTTCTTTTTGCGTTGGTAGAAGTTAATAGACTGCCACGGTAACCCGTAACAACAACTTCTTCCTTGATGGCATCTTCTGAGTTGTCTTGAGCAATCGCTGAAGAAGCAGCAGCGACACACAAGCTCAGCAAGCCAACTTTAGAAAGTTTGAATGAGCGTGCTTTGGACATTTTGTCCTCCTAAGGAATACTTTTTATAGTTTGAATTCTGATTTAGGGGTGGCCCTTTATCAGCGGAACTTGATTGTGCACAAGAACGGTAATCGACTACTGCACATGTATACAAGAACATACGGCATGCTAAATCGCCTGCTGTACCCTGTCAACAGCCAGTTGAATACAAGTGTTTTAGTTGGTGGGGATTATTCTGAAAAGTACTCAGGATGGTTTTCTGGCACAAGTTCAAGGGCATTAAAAACTTCTTGCATATGCCTTTGCATGGCCAAGCGAGCCAAATTGGGATCTCGTGTCTTGATGGCGTCTAAAATAGCCTTGTGTTGTTGCAGTATTACGTCGTATTGACCTCGAATTTCCTTCAGGCTGAGGGTGCGAACCCGGTCCATATGACTTTTTTCGGCTTCAATTAAAAAACCCAATTTTGGGAACTGGGTCTTATCAGCCAATGTGAGGTGGAATTTATCGTCCAATGACTGAAAACGCATCGGCTGGTGTTCCGCAGCGGCAATTTCCTGCTCTCTAATAATGGCTTCGCACTCTGCAATGAAGCTGTCATCAGCAATTTCTGCGAGCTTGGCGACAACTGCTAATTCCAAGGCCTCGCGGATAAACCGTGCTTCGAGAATTTTAGGCATGCTCAAGTGGGTGACGAAGGTTCCGCGCTGGGGTCTAACCTCAACGAAACCCATGCTGGAAAGTTTAAACAGGGCTTCGCGAACAGGTGTGCGGCTCACTCCAAATTTGTCTGCCAAGCTGGTTTCCGAAATCATCATGCCCGGCTCCAGCTCCAAAGAAACTATTTCATCCCTTAAATGCTCAAAGATCTGATTGGGAACCGACCTATCGTATTGGAGGGGCTTGGGGATCTTGTTGGCTTTCGGATTGTTCATTATGGCTTACTTTATACTTGAAATTGCTCTTCTTCCGAGCTGGAAAGATAGAGCATATCTAGCAATTTGGAAAGCCCTGAAGGTCATGAGCCGGCTTATAGCCGACTCAAAGGTACAAAATGATTATGCTGCGAGGGCTTTTATTTGAGCATTAAGCCGGCTTTTATGGCGAGCTGCCTTATTTTTATGAATGATGCCCTTGTCCGCAATTCGGTCAATAACCGGAACTGCTGCCGAATAGGCTGCTTTTGCTGCTTCGGCGTCACCCGCTTCGATGGCAGCGACCACTTTCTTAATACAAGTGCGAACCATGGAGCGAAGACTGGCATTGTGCTTGCGCGCCTTGTCATTTTGGCGTGCGCGTTTTTTTGCTTGAGGTGTATTTGCCACCGCGGGGCTCCTAATCTAAAACTGTTTATTCAAAATGTCGGCCTAGCCAACTTTGGGACGCGGTATTATCCGTATTTGCTTGCCAAAGTCAATAAGGCTCGGGGCTTTAAGCACAAAGTAAGGCGGAGTCCAAGGTAGATAAAACTACTTGCTTAGCGCCGAAACAAACAATTTAATTAAAACTTCAATATTGTGAACACCTGAATAATTTGGCCGCGTGATAAAGGCAAAACTCCGATGAGGCCCGGATTCGGCCAGAGGAATGGCTTTCAATTCTTTGTTTCCTCCAATTAATTGCATAGCTCCAAGTTCCGGTACAAGCGTGACTCCCATTTTGCCAGCCACCATTTGCACCAGGGTATAGAGGCTGGTTCCCGCCAAATTGTGGTTGATCGAGTGAGGGGCGAGTTTACAGGCGGCGAGGGCATGATCTTTCAAGCAATGGCCTTCTTCCAGCAGCAGCAGTTGAGCGGATTGCAATTGGTGATTTTCGATCTGCTTATTTTGGGCGATTGCATCCTCTTTGTTGGCAACCACTAGAAAATTCTCCTGCCAAAACTTAAATGCCAATAAGCCTTGCAAATCAAAAGGCAATGCGAGAATTGCAGTATCAATATCACCACGACGGACCTTATCCAGCAGAACTTGGGATTGTGCTTCGATAATAGTGAGCTTGAAATCGGGGTATTCTGAGCGAACTGAGGGTAATACGCGGGGTAGCAAATACGGCCCGATTGTTGGAATCACACCCAGAGTCAATGGTGTGCTAAGGGCGTCTTTTTGTGTTTTTGCAAACAAGTAGAGCGCGTCCGCCTCGTTTTTGATCCGTCTTGCTCTATTGAGAACTTCTTTTCCCAAGGCAGTGACAAGCACTTTTTTATTGTCTCGCTCGAAGATTTGCACTTTTAAATGGCTTTCCAATTCGCTTATTGCCGTGCTCAGTGCGGACTGGGATATAGCGCAACGTTCAGCGGCCTGTCTGAAGTGCAGGGTCTCCTCGACCGTTAGTGCATAAGTTAGTTGCTTGAGTGAAATCATATTTGATCTATTAAATAGAATAATAAGATAGATTTTATTTGATTTAATAGATTAATGCCAGCCGTTAATCTTAAGGCGAATTTGAAAGCAAAGCTTGCTTTGCTCAACCCACCCCAAGATTTAAAAGGAAGGCAAATTATGGCGAAAATTAATCAATCAATTCCTGATTTTAAGGCTCAGGCTTATCACAACGGCGAATTCAAGGAAATCACCTCTGAAGATGTGAAAGGGCACTGGTCTATTTTCCTGTTTTACCCGGCAGACTTTACTTTTGTTTGTCCAACAGAGCTGGAAGACATGGCTAAGTATTACGATGAGCTGCAGTCCTTGGGCGTAGAGGTGTATTCGGTTTCGACTGACACCCATTTCACGCACAAGGCCTGGCATGATCACAGTCCAGCCATCAGCAAAATCAAATACCCCATGATCGGAGATCCAACCGGAGTTATCACTCGCGGTTTTGATGTGATGATTGAAGAAGAAGCCCTGGCCCTACGCGGAACCTTTCTCGCCGATCCTGATGGCATCATCAAAGTGGCAGAAATACACGACCTTGGCATTGGCCGATCCGCCAAAGACATGGTGCGTAAAGTGAAAGCGGCTCAATACGTTGCGACACATGACGGTGAAGTATGTCCTGCGGCATGGGAAGCGGGAGAAAAAACCTTGACGCCAAGTTTGGATCTGGTCGGAAAAATTTAAATGGACGGAAATCTGAGCCTGGGAAAATAACAGGCTCAGTCTCTTTCAATCACGTGAAGCAAGTACTTAGGAATGACAATGTTAGATCAATCAATTTTAAATCAGCTTGAGTCTTACACAGCCAATATGGAAAAGCATGTTGCTTTGGTTGTGAACAAGGATAGTCATCCCCAAAAAGATGAGCTCTTAGCCTTCCTGGAATCGTTTGTCACGGTATCTGATAAACTTTCTCTGGAAATAAAGGACGCTCCGGAACTAAACAGTCCTATCAGTTTTCTCCTGGAAGTGGATGGCGAGCAAAATGGTATTCAGTTTTCTGGTATTCCCGGCGGGCATGAATTTAGCTCTCTCGTGTTAGCAGTGCTGCATTCGTCGGGTACACCGCCGAAATTAGATGATTCCATTACGCAAGTGATCGAAAGGATTAACGAAACTTTAAAATTTGAAGTTTTCGTTAGCTTGAGTTGTCACAATTGCCCTGATGTTGTGCAGTCGCTCAATCAATTTGCCACCTTAAATCCAAATATCACAAGTGAAATGATAGATGGCGGTTTGTTTCCAGAATTAATCGAAGCAAGAAATATTCAGGGTGTGCCAACAGTCTTTTTAAACGGCAAGCTCTTTGCAAATGGAAAAATTGACACTGCAACAATACTGCAAAAGCTGTTTGAGTTTTACCCTGAAGCTAAAAGCCATGCTGAAAAAAAAGCGCGCCTGCCAGTACAAGATGTTTGCGTTATCGGAGGTGGACCAGCAGGTGTTGCATCTGCAATTTATTCAGCACGTAAAGGTTTGAAAGTGACTTTGATTGCTGATCGAATTGGAGGGCAGGTTAAAGACACGATGGGTATTGAAAATCTGATCTCTGTTAAATCGACAACCGGTCCGGAATTGAGTGCGGCCTTACTTGCGCATTTGCAAGAATATGATGTTACTGTCAAAGAACACTTGCGAGTTGATGAGCTTAAAAAAGGAAAAATTAAAACTCTGGTTTTATCTTCGGGCGAATGTATTGAGACCAAAACTGTCATTGTTGCAACTGGCGCAAAATGGCGCGAACTCGGCGTGCCGGGTGAAAAGGAAAATATTGGGAATGGTGTGGCCTATTGTCCGCATTGTGATGGTCCTTTCTTTAAGGGAAAAGACGTTGCAGTGATTGGCGGAGGTAATTCCGGAATAGAAGCTGCTTTGGATTTGTCCGGGATAGTTAATTCAGTCACTGTTTTCGAATTTCTGCCGGAGCTTAAGGCAGACAAAGTCCTGGTGGAAAAAGCGGAGTCCAAAAATAATATTCGAATTCTGAAAAATGTTGCTACTTCGCAAATTATTGCTGAATCTGGAAAGGTTAGGGCAATTGAATATCAAGATAGAGAGTCATATGAATTGCTAACTCAAGATCTAAACGGTGTATTTGTACAAATTGGCTTGGTTCCCAATAGCGGATTTTTAGAAGGAGTAGTCGAGCGCAGCAAGTTTGGAGAGGTTGTAATAAATGAGCGCTGTGAAACCAGTGAAGAAGGAATATTTGCCTGTGGTGATGTGACGACTGTGCCTTACAAACAAATTGTTATTGCGATGGGTGAAGGCTCGAAAGCGGCCTTATCCGCATTTGATTATTTATTGAAGGCTTGATTTTTAAAATGCTAATTAAAACCGGAGGCTAGGACTTCGGTTTTTTTTAATTCGCAGCGGGTAAACGAATTTCAAAAATGACACCGCTATTATCGGGTACGTTGTAACCTTGAACTTCGCCGCGGTGGAAATCCGCTATAAGACGAACAATATATAAACCTAATCCGAGATGGTGACCCTGTTGAAAAGGTGAGTCTTTGTCTCGGACCGAAACCATGGAATCAAACAGTTGGCCCTGCATATCTTTTGGCAGGGGTGGGCCCTCATTGCGTACAGTGATCACAATGGTATTGTTATTTCGATATAAACCTAGCTCCACTAAGCCATTTTCCGGGCAGAAATCCGCAGCATTGTCGACGAGCTTATCAAGCATTTGTACCAGAAGCTCGCCCGAACCATCGATCTCCAGGTTGTCATCCTCTTTTTGTATGCGTAGAGAGAGTGCAACATTTTTGTATACATCCTTGTAAGCTTCTGTGAGATTTTCCAGGAGCTCATCCACAGGTATGCGTTCAATTTCTGTTGAGCTGATAGCTTGCTCAACATGACTGGCTGCGCTCATAGAATTGAGTATGCTGGTTAAGCGGGATGCGCCCTCACGCGCACGATCTGCATAAGTGCGTGCTTGTGAATTGAGTTTTTCATGTTCCAAATTGTCGAGAGAACTTTTTACGATTGCGAGCGGCGTGCGTAACTCGTGAGACAGTTTGCTGGAAAGTGTTCGCAAATAATTTGTGTATTCACGCAGTCGCGACAATAAAGCAGCGTAACTGCGACTGAGGTCGCCTATTTCGTCGCGACTTTTAAATACAGGAAAATAATCCGCAATTTTCCCGCTTTCGGAAACCACATTTGCTGCGGCGGAACTGAGTTTGCGAATGCGCAGGCTCAACCAACTTGCATAAAGTAAAAATGTTAAGGCAGCGCTTGTGGAAATTAGAACAGAATACAGGAGGAGTTGATCAAAAGCGCTGCTGGTGATATCCGCTAAGGATTCCGCACTTTGATCGGCTATCACTGCGCCAATAATTTTTTTTGAGTCGAGTGCGTCGTAAATAGGTGTGGATACTCTGACAATTTTTAACTCACCTTGTCTGTACCAACCGCTGGTTGGATCGCCACGCAAAGCCAATGCAGGTTCCGGTGTTTCAAACTGTCCACTGCGTTCGGGGTCGTCAAGACTTGGCCGCTTATCATCACCGAGGATGACGTTGTAGATCCAACGAACAAAACCATGCTGTTGTATATCAACGTTGTCATCGATATATCCGTGAGTGGCAATGAACCTCGCATTATTTGTAGCGAGCGCCAATCTCACACCATTTTGTTCAAATATGGCTAGTTCCCGAGTCAATTCGGGTGTGAGCGTCACAATGGGTGGAGGTGCAAGCATGTTTGCACTATTACTTGTGTAAAAATTCCTATCGCCAACAGTTAAGCCATTCATGGCAATCGCTAAATTTTTGTCAGCCCACGCGAAAGGTAATTCCAGCTCAATTTGATAACCGGATTCCCATTCGATCCAATTGCCTTTTACCTGGTGTTCAACCGCAGAATTTTCTTCGTCAAGCAAGCGTGCTACATGAATTGCCCCTGGCGCACTGGCATAAACGATAAGGTGGCGTAATTCCTCGCTGGAAGATTGTGCACTAATTTCGAGATAGTCACTTTTGAGTGGAGAACCTTGCGAGGGTGAGTAATAATTCCAATGCTCGTCACGCACTCGTAAAAACAAATACAGTTTTTGATTGTCGGCGCCCCCAATTATTTGAAACTGTGCTTGTGGATTGGCAGAGGCCCTAAAACTTTGCATGAGAAAACCGGCGCGACTCCATTCTTCATCGTAGCCATCGCTGGTGATGGCGTTTTTCAAACGGTGTATATAAATGGGTGTTGCAGAACCTTCAGCATTGTATTGGCGAATGCGTTGAATGCTGCTTGCATCGTTGCTGAGTCTTGAGGCAACCGCACGGGCCGTTGCAAAAAGGGCTTGGGTTTGGCCTTTGCGTAAACTGGCATCAACTTCGCGCACATATTGGCAGCCTGCCCAGGGCACGATAAGTGTAATTAAACTGACTATTAGAAGTTGTTTGCGTAAACGCATCGTATTTTGGCAGCTTTAATTTTCCAATACCCAGCGATACCCCATGCCGTAAGCTGTTTGTATGCAATCGAAATTATCATCGATTTCTTTAAATTTCTTCCGAATGCGTTTTATGTGAGACGTAATGGTATTGTCATCCAGTACAACGTTGGCTGCGTCCATTAATTGTTGTCGATTTTTAACATGGCCCGGATGTTGAGTCAGCGAATGCACAATCCATAATTCTGTTACTGTGAGATCAACCACTTTGCCGCTCCAGTGCGCGCTCATTCTGTCCATGTTCATAGTGAGTAAACCGCGAACCATTTCAGTATCTTTGGAAATCGGTCGTTGCAAGGCGTCAATTCGTCGAAAAAGTGCCGTTATCCGTGCGAGCATATGCGGCTGACTAATATCTTTTGTTAGGTAATCATCCGCACCTAACCGCAATCCGGAGACCACATCAAATTCACTATCGCGCGCCGTGAGAAATATGATGGGAAGTTCTGGCGCTAGCCCTCTTAGTTCCCTGCACAATTCAAATCCCCCTTCAACTTCTGCACCGAGGCCAATATCAATGATAGCCAGATCTGGCAGGCGCGAACGAAATGCTTCTGAGGCTTCAGGCCTTGATCGATAGTGCGTGACTTTGTAACCCTGCCGCCGCAAGGCATCACAGTAATTTTGCGCTATGGCTTCTTCGTCTTCTACGATTACTACATGTCTACTCATTGTATTGACTCGTTATTCTCTCTTGTTGTCTTGCTTGCTGCAGTCGTTAAAGCCTCTATTGTTCAGGTGCTGGCAAACTTTGTCCAGCGCTCTTGCTTGACTGTGTGCAAGGCTTTAAATAGAGTGCCCGCTTTCCCAAAAATTCCAGCTTATTTAAAACAAGAGGCGCTTTAATGTACCCCTATATTGTGGCAGACATTGGCGGAACCAATGCACGTTTTGGCTTGGTGACCGCAAGCAAAAATAATCAACCCGTAATTGAAAATATCGAAGTGCTGGATGGCACTGCATACGAGACCTTACAAAAAGCAATGCGGGCCTATATCGATCAAATTGGAATCGCCACGCCCAAAAGTGCATGCGTTGCGGTCGCTGGTCCCATTGAAGGGGATGAAGCGAGTATGACCAATCTCAACTGGTCTTTCACGCAATCGGGGATAAAAAAAGAGTTCAAGTTTGAAAAATTTTCAGCAATTAATGATTTCACGGCTTTGGCGCTAGCTAGCAGTCAGTTACAGAAAGAAGATTTGATTGTGATTCGTGAAGGAAAGATCGAAGAGTTTGGTAACAAGGCGATATTAGGGCCGGGTACCGGCCTGGGGGTGGGTGGCTTGGTTCACAGTTCCGATGGCTGGTTACCTATTCCCAGTGAAGGGGGCCACGCAAATATTGCACCGGCGACCGACCTGGAGTGCGAAATAATCAAAGCTGCAATAGCACAACACGGGCATGTTTCAGCTGAAATTTTTATTTCTGGCCCAGGCCTGGTTCGTCTCTATAAAGCTTTGGCAAGTGTGCGAGATCAGCAAGCGCAAGACCTTGAGCCCAAAGATGTCACGGCAAAAGCGCTGGATAATTCAGATGCGCTTTGTCATGAAACGCTGCAACTCTTTTGTAGTTTTATTGGCAACTTCAGTGGTAACCTGGCATTGACCTACGGAGCCAAAGGCGGTGTCTACTTGGCAGGGGGTATATTGCCGAGATTTGTAGATTTTCTGCGCGGCAGTGAATTTAATCATCGATTTGAACAAAAAGGCGTGATGTCACATTTTTTAGAAGATATTCCGGTCAGTATTATGAGTCATGAACAGCCAGGATTATTGGGTTCGGCAATTTGGGGTGCACGACGCTCATCCTGAATTACAAAAATGAACGGGAAGAAAGATTGAGTAGACCGTATGACAACAGGAAAAAACCCAAAAGAACGAAAAATTGATTTGTCACTTCAGGAAGTGACCAAACAATTAGAAGAAATGGAAGCCAATTACGCCAAATTTTCTCAATCTATGCCTTCGCCGATGAGAAAATTGGAGGAGCGAATACAGAGTTTACACAAGGAAATGGATGACATTAGTGACAAAATGCTGTCCTACAAACTTCAAAGGTTGGCCACTTCGAAAATGCTCGAATCTGTCGGTGCAAAAAAAACGGCTCTTGCTGACCTTGAAGAAATGGCAGCTTCTGATGATGAAGCTTCTCCGATTGTCGCTCCTTCCAAACAACAAAGATCCACTCCCAAAAGGCGTGACAAGCAAGTGCCAGAGAATTATCAAAGTTCCACTTTCAAATGTAAATCAGATCTGGATCGCTGTTTGCTGGGATCTAAGAGCGCACTCGACAAAGCGCTGTGCTTTACCCTCTTTATTCGCTGCGTCGTGAAAGGTTAGTCCATTCAGCTTGCATTAAGATAGATTTCATATACTCCCTTCCCAGAAGTTTTATTTTGGAGAAAGGTTATGAAACGCCTGTTAGCAATATCACTCATATTTTCCCTCGCCAGCTCAGTTGCCTTAGCCGATACCTATATACATGGCTCTGTGGGTGAGGCCGACTTTAATTCGGGCGGTAACCCGGACATGTACGATATTGGATTGGGTTTTAGTTTAAGTTCCTCTCTTTCCCTCGAAGTCACTTATGTCAATCTCGGTACAGTAGACAATGTACTGAGTGCGAATGAATTTCTTGAAGAAGAAGCGGATGGTTACAATATTTCTCTGGTCGCAGATTTGCCTTTGAATGAAATGGTGAGTTTGTATTTTTCTGCAGGTCGATTGAATTGGGATGATGTGGCGCGCTACTACCTTGATGGTGTGCATGTCGATTCCTATATCGTAAAAGGAAAAGACTGGAATTTTGGAGGAGGTATTAAGGCAGAAATATATCAAGATTTAGATATCAAGTTCGGGCTTACCAAATATGAACTGGATGACATTGAAGTTGAAAGTATTTCTGCGGGTTTGATTTACCGTTTTTAATTCGGAGACGTGTGCTCGCACGTTTAATAGGGACGAGCTAACAAGGAAGTCTTCTTTTAGTCGAGAAGGGGAGGGCTAACAGCTTGTGTAGTAGTCTGGCTGTTAGCCTTTTTTATTTGGTTTTATTTTGCTTGTGTACTGCTCATTACACCAAAAACGTGTGCGTCGGTCATGCCAAGATCTGAGCCGACTTTACCTACCAGCGCTTTTTCATCTTCATGAAATTCACCGTCAGCAAGCGCTACGAACATGGCTGCACGTACAACCATTTCTTTACCTTCATCATTCAATGAACCTTGCAGCTTGGTTAAGTATTTGCTTAAGTCTTCGCGCGTGTTTTGAATATGATTGATTTCGTTACGAATTTCGTCAGTAGACACATCTTTCCCCGTGAGTTTTGAATAAATATCGCGAGTAGTTTCTACTTCAGAATCATCTATCACACCATCGGCAAGTAACATGTGAATCATGACTTTTTTAATGGCGGTATGGTATTCCGCTTCGACTTGTTGTGCGTTGGCATTTGGATCGTATTGCAACACCACCGGCTTGTATGTGTCTTTACAGGTTCGGCATTCTACGTATTCGCCGAGTTTGTCCAAGGGGATTACCGGAATAAAATACAAGGTAAAAAATCGACGTACTCGTTTTAAACCATAAGGTTGTTTCGAATTGCAAGAAGGGCAATGAAACTCGCCTTTTTCTGGCGTTGTTGTTACGCCGCGTGTACCAAAAATTATCATTGTTGAACCCTCGATATTTATTATTAGTTGATAATGTTAAGCAATTTTCCCGGTTGTTCGCACACGTTTAGCTCCTTTAATAGGTTTGGATTTTAAGGCCTCTTCACGTCGTTGAATATCCAAGTCTATTTTATTTTTTAAGGCAATCAGGAAGCCGGCAACAAAAAAGGCACCTGGTGGTAACACTGCAACCAGAAAATTTACGTAATTTTCTCCAAATAGCGAAAGCTTCCAGTTTTCCGCGCTGGGTCCAAATATTAAATGCATATCGGCAAATAAAGTGCCGTTACCTATTATTTCTCTAATGGCACCGATGGTTAGCAGAACAAACATAAACCCTAAAGACATCATAAATCCGTCGGCAATCGACGGTAATATTTTATTCTTACTTGCAAATGCATCTGCACGCCCGAGTATTGCGCAGTTAGTGACAATCAAGGGTATAAAAATGCCGAGGATTTGATAGAGCTCGTAAGTGAAGGCCTGCATCAATAACTCTGTGCAAGTTGTAAAGGCCGCAATAATCATGACGAACGCGGGCAGCTTAACGGCATCGCTAACAGCGTTGCGAATTAAGGATACAACCAGGTTTGATCCCGTGAGTACAAGCATAGTAGCCAGGCCGAGTCCAAGCGCATTTACAAAAGATCCGGTGACCGCGAGGAGAGGGCACAAACCCAGGAGCTGGACCAGAGCGGGATTATTGTTCCACAAACCATTTTTAGTGATTTCTTTGTATTCACTCATGCTCATGCTCATCTTCATTCTGGAGATTCATTTCCCGAACAAGATCTTGATGCAGTTCCAAAGTTTTCTTCACACGTTTTACTACTGCTCGCGGTGTAATTGTGGCGCCCGTAAATTGATCAAAGTATCCGCCATCTTTTTTTACCCGCCAGCTTTCCGCTGGAGGGTTGTTGAGGGAGTGTCCGTTGAAACTTAGTATCCACTTGCTTTTCTTTAAGTCAACTTTATCGCCTAATCCAGGCGTTTCCTTATGGGTAAGTACGCGTACACCAGCAACACTACCGTCCAGATTTACGCCAATGATTAAGTCAATATCGCCACTGTATCCGTCGGGGGCCGTAGCGGGATAAATATAAGCCACGACATCATTACCCTTTCTTGCAACATGAATTGGCAGCGCTTCTTCTAGCCCCAGGATTTTTTGAGCGGCTTCGTCCGGTAACTGAATGTCTGTCAGCATGTCGTTGTCGTGTTGAGTTTGGGGAATGATTTCCAGCAATGCTTTTTCCGCCGCGCGTTTCCTGGATTCTTCAATGCGTTCATAAGTTAGCAGCCAGGTCCCTGCGAGAATCCCTGCTGTACACAGTGCAAATGCGGTGAGTATAAGGGTACTTGAGCTAATAGAGCGAGCTAGCATGCTAATCGTCCTCGTGTTTGCGTAATGCAGAGTGAGAATGTGCATGCCCGTATGTGCGCGGCACCGTGTAGTAATCGATAAAAGGCGCAGCAAAATTCATAAGCAAAACTGCAAAGGCCAAAGCATCGGGATAATTCCCCCAAACTCGAATGATGAATATCAATACACCAATAGCCGCCCCGTAAATTAATCGACCTTTTGTGCTTGTGGTTGAAGTAACGGGGTCAGTAATAATAAAGAAGGCGCCGAGCATCGTTGCGCCAGACAATAAATGAAAAATCGGTGACCCAGCGCTATCCGAACTTCCGCCATCGTAAAAAATAATCGCCATTAGACTCAATGCTGCAAGCATGCCCACAGGCGCATGCCAGCTAAACACTTTTTTATAGAGTAAATAGATTCCGCCAATTAAAAATCCAATGTTAACCCATTCCCAGCCAGTTCCCGCCCAGCGACCGGATGTAAAAGCTTGATGTTGTGAGTACAGGTCTTCAATTGTAAAACCCTTGTTGTGCTTTAAAGCATCAAGAGGCGTAGCAGAGGTAAAGCCATCTAAATGTGCCCCTGCAAAAATAGTTTTGAGTGCGTCCAGAAGCGGTAAGTAGTGCTGCCCACCCGTTGCCGGAACTCGCCATTGCGTCATTTCAACCGGGAACGAAATAAGTAGTACAACATAACCTACCATCGCGGGATTGAAAGGATTAAATCCCAGGCCACCGTACAAATGTTTTGCAACAACAATAGAAAAAAAGCTGCCACAAGCAATTAGCCACCAGGGTGCATAGGGAGGAAGTGCAAGCGCAAGTAATAGCGCGGTAACCAAAGCGCTGTAATCTCCCAGAAAAAACAAAATATTTTTATTGCGAAACTTAAGTGCGAGAGCTTCAAAACCCAGGCAAAAAATAATTGCAAGCAAGAGATTTAAAATGCTGCCAATTCCAAAAAAATGTGTCAGCGCGATTAGGCCGGGGAGGGCAGCCAGTATCACTGTACGCATAACCTGGCTCGTAGATGCGACAGTAGAAGTTGTATGCAGGTGTGGCGAAGAGGGAGTAAGCATGCTCATGATTGTCTTTCCTCCAATTTCTTTTTCGCTTCATGCATTTTTAATTCAGCTTCTTTTACACGCGCCGCAAGCGCGTCCAGGCGAGCGGGATCAGCGCCTTCTTCTTGATTTTTGATTAAAGTGGCGCGTGCGCGCTCAAGTCGGCTTTCAGCACTGGAAAGGCCCCGCTGTAAACGCGCGAGCTCTTTTTCCGGGTCGCCGGCCGACTCCTGTTTAAGGGAGGCGAGCGCATTCTCAACTAGTACAGATTTGATGACTTTCATTGAGGCTTCGCCCGATGTTTCTGTGCCGGTTTTCTTAGCCAACTTTTGTTTAGCGACCTCAGCGGCTTGTTTACGTGCAGCGCGTTTGGCTTCTTTCTCCGCTTCGGCTTTTTCGATGCGTGCTTTACGTGCTTCAAAACGCAAGCGTGCTTGATCTGATTTTTCTTTTTCTTTTTGATGTTGGCGAATCAAGCCTTTGCCTGCACGAAAATATTGTACCAGTGGGATAGCGCTTGGACAGACATAGGAACAAGCACCACACTCTATACAGTCACTTAGGTTGTAGGCATTTAATTTATCCTGGTCCTCAGCCCGTGAGTACCAATACAGTTGCTGAGGTAACAATTCTGCGGGGCAAGCTTCCGCACATAAGCCACACCGAATACAGGCTTGTTCCGGTGGTGGTAGAGGTAGCTCTTCTTGCGATGGAACAAGTAAACAGTTAGTTGCTTTTAGTACAGGAGCCGCCGCATCTTCAATTGCCCAACCCATCATTGGGCCACCAACAACGATACGTTGTTTTTTTTGTGCGACAAAACCGCGTTCTCTTAATACGTGTTTTATGGGTGTGCCGATGGGAAGTTCAAGATTTCCTTGTCGACTTAAAGTCTTGCCCACCACTGTGGTGATACGCGAAATTAGCGGCTTGCCATAACGAAGGGCTTGCCACACTGCGCGACACGTACCCACATTTTGCATCACAATGCCAATTTGTGCGGGAATTCCGCCGCTCGGTACTTCCTTACCAGTGAGCAAATAAATTAATTGTTTTTCACCACCCGAAGGATATTTGGTGGGGACCACTAAGAGCTCTATGGGTATGTCAGCCTTCGCATTGTTTATTGCGGTTTGCAGACATTGGATGGCAGCAGGTTTATTGTCTTCAATGCCGATCAAAATATTGCGCAAATTCGGAAAGGTTTTTGAAAGCAATAATGCGCCTGCAATTACCTCATCACTATAATTGCGTAATAACATATCATCTGCGGTGATATAGGGTTCACACTCCGCGGCATTCAAAATAAATGTATCAATTTTTTCGCTGCCCAATTTTACCGAAGTGGGAAAGCCTGCGCCGCCCATACCCGCAATACCTGCAGTACGCACTAAATCAATTATTGTTCTTGCATCTAAAGAATGGGGATCACTGACATTTTCCAGATTGATCCATTTGTCTTCGCCGTCACTTTTAATTATCACTGAAAGAACAGGTAAGCCTGAAGGGTGATTGCTTGCTGCAAGACGAATAGCTTCTACTACACCTGAAGTAGGTGCATGAATGTTTGTGCTTATAAATCCTTGGGCTTCAGCGATACATTGTCCCTTCAAAACTTTTTCGCCAGGTGAAACGATAGGTGAAGCCGGTGCGCCAATGTGCTGATTGAGCGGAACTACAAATTCATCAGCTAAGGGAATAGTTTCAATGGCTTGTTGCGTGCTTTGGGTTTTATTTTCTGGCGGGTGTATGCCGCCGTGGAAATCAAAAATCTTTCTCACGCGGCTTGCTCGTCGTTTTTGTCGTTATCCAAGTCGATGTTATTTCGATCACTTGCAATAATTTGATCTGCAGTGGGTAAATCCCAATGCCAATCACTGATCGTGGTTTCAATCGGAATCATATCAATGCAATCGACGGGACAAGGTTCCACACATAAATCGCAGCCCGTACATTCACTTTCAATGACCGTGTGCATTTGCTTGGCTGCACCCAAAATAGCATCAACAGGGCAGGCTTGAATGCACTTG
The DNA here is from genome assembly GCA_050299435.1 of Cellvibrionaceae bacterium. GTDB lineage: Bacteria > Pseudomonadota > Gammaproteobacteria > Pseudomonadales > Cellvibrionaceae > 1162T-S-0a-05. Next base: position 52,794 of record JBNKVX010000010.1, read on the forward strand.
GTACAGCCGATACATTCATCCTCGCGAATGAAGGCAACTTTTTTAATATCTTCCTCGCCGTGTTCTTCATCAAGAGTGGGGGCTTCCACATCCAATAAGTCAGCGAGTGCATTAATCGTTGCCTGCCCCCCTGGCGGACATTTGTTTATGGCTTCACCATTCACAATACCCTGCGCATAAGGTCTGCACCCTGGATGTCCACACTGACCACATTGAGTTTGTGGTAATAAGGCATCAACTTGTTCGACGAGCGGATCACCTTCGACTTTAAATTTAACCGCAGCAAATCCCAAAACGGCTCCAAAGCACGCAGCAAGTACTCCCAAAGCGACTAATGCGCTGATGAAAGAATGGGAAAGTAATAAATCAAGCACTACACAAGCCCCGCAAAACCCATAAATGCCAGAGCCATTAAGCCAGCGGTGATCATTCCAATGGCTGCACCTTTAAAAGGGGTGGGTACGTCAGCCACAGCAAGACGTTCGCGCATAGCGGAAAATAAAACCAGCACCAGGGAAAAGCCTAAGGCAGCACCGAAACCGTAAACGGCTGATTCAAAAAATGAATGTGCCTTATTGGTATTTTGAAGCGCGACACCCAGCACGGCACAGTTTGTGGTGATTAAAGGAAGAAAGACACCAAGGACTCGATATAAAAGCGGGCTGGTTTTTTCAATGAACATTTTTGCAAACTGAACTACCGCCGCTATTACAAGAATAAAGGAAATAGTCTTTAGGTAGGCTAGACCCAGAGGAACAAGAATCCATGCGTGCACCATATAACTGCAAATTGAAGCCAGCGTTAGCACAAAAGTTGTGGCCGCACTCATGCCTATGGCGGTCTCAACTTTGTTGGAGACGCCCATAAAGGGGCAGAGCCCAAGAAACTGCACAAGCACGAAATTGTTGACCAATACCGTGCTGATAATAATGAGAACAAATTCCAAGTCAGAACCTCTTACATTACTCGCATGCCGGGCTCAGCTCCGGCATTGGGCTCAAGTATATAAATGTCCTTTCCGCCAGGGCCAGCAGCGAGCACCATGCCTTCACTCATACCAAATTTCATTTTGCGCGCTTTTAGGTTCGCCACCATCACTGTGTGTTTACCAATTAAATCTTCAGGTTTATAAGCACTTTTAATTCCTGCAAAAACATTGCGTGTTTCAGCACCTAGATCAAGCGTGAGCCTCAATAACTTATCGGCACCTTCAACATGTTCGGCATTTGCAATGCGTGCAATTCGCAAATCTATTTTGGCAAAATCGCCGTATTCAATTTCTGCTGCAAGAGGCTCTTTGTTCAGCCAAGCATTGGTATCGACTTGGCTATCAACTTGGGTCATGTCTTCTTTTGAATTTTCAATCATGGCTTGTACCTTGTCGGCTTCCACTCTTGTCATTAAGGGTTTAAATTTCGAAATACTGTGCTCACCTAACCAGGTTTCAGCGGCTCGCCAAGTCAATTCGGTGTTGAGAAAGGTTTCCGTTGCTTCAGCTGTTGCTGGCAGCACGGGTTTTAACCAGGTCATTAACAAACGAAAGCAGTTAATTCCCAGCGAACAGATCGCGTTTACTTCGTCTTCCTTTCCGCTTTCTTTGGCTAAACTCCAGGGTGCTTGTTCAGCGATATATTCGTTGGCGGCATCAGCGAGAGTCATAATTTCGCGCACTGCTTTACTGTATTCACGGTTTTCATAGTGCTCGGCAATTACAGCATTGGCTGCAGTAAATCTTTGCCACAATTTTTTGTCAGCGATGTGACTAGAAAGCGGTTTGCCACTTTTATTAATAAATTTTGCGGTGCGGCTTGCAATGTTGACCACTTTGCCCACTAGGTCGGAATTAACGCGCTGTACAAAATCATCGAGATTTAAATCAATGTCGTCCACGGTATTAGTCAATTTGGCGGCGTAGTAATAACGTAAATATTCCGGATTGAGGTGATCAAGGTAAATTCGGGCATTAACAAAGGTGCCGCGAGACTTTGACATTTTCTTGCCATCAACAGTTAGAAAACCATGCACGCACACTTTGGAAGGAGTGCGATAACCTGCATCTTTTAGCATGGCTGGCCAAAACAAAGCGTGAAAATTGACAATGTCTTTGCCGATAAAATGATAAAGCTCATTTTCTGAATCGACTTTCCAATATGCATCAAAATCGATACCTTCACGCTCACAGAGATTTTTAAAGCTCGCCATATAACCAATTGGTGCATCGAGCCATACGTAAAAATATTTTCCTGGTTGGCCAGGAATTTCAAAACCAAAATAGGGAGCGTCGCGACTGATATCCCATTCTTGCAATCCGGAGTCCAGCCATTCAGCGAGTTTATTCGCGACTTCTTCTTGCAGGTGTCCAGCGCGCGTCCAGGTTTTCAAAAATTCGCTGAAATCCGGAAGCGTAAAGAAAAAATGACTACTTTCTTTGGCAATGGGTGTCGCGCCCGAATAAACGGAAATGGGATCAATCAACTCCATCGGAGAATAGGTCGCACTGCAGACTTCACAGTTATCACCGTATTGATCCGGTGATTTACAGTTTGGACAACTGCCTTTTACGTAGCGGTCTGCCAGGAAAAGTTTTTTTTCGGGGTCAAAAGCTTGAGTTATCTTACGCTCCACTATGTGACCGTTATCTTTAACTCGCGCATAAATCAGATTTGAAAGCGCCTGATTTTCTGAAGAGTGAGTGCTGTAATAGTTGTCAAAGCCGATCAAAAAGTCTTTGAAATCGGCTTCGTGCTCGGCTTTGATTTTTGCAATTTGTTCTTCGGGTGAGATGTCTTGTTTCTCTGCGCTCAGCATTATCGCCGTGCCATGGGCATCGTCAGCGCACACGTAATAGCAGGTATTACCGCGAAGCTTCTGAAAGCGCACCCAGATATCTGTTTGGATGGTTTCCACCATATGCCCCAAATGTATCGAGCCATTGGCATAGGGCAGGGCGCTGGTTACAAGGATGTTGCGGGTTTTGGTCATCTCTCTTCCCGGTAAGGTTAGGTCGCTTCAGGATTTCGTTTAAGCCGAGGTCAAACGGGGCGCAACTATAGCAAATCCGGGGTATTAAGACTATTTTCGTTTCGTCAAAATCCAGCCAAACCCGAAGTCAATATTGGGGAGATTTGCAGCGGGTTGGACCTGCCTCAGTAGCACTCATCAATACCCCAAAGGCAAAGGTTAACTTTACATTGCAGGCATTGAATATGGATTTATGGTTTTGTAAGTGGGTAAAATACGGTGAGAATGTGGAATTGAATTAAAGGAAAATAATAATGAAGCGAGTGTTGCTCAATATAATATTCGGTGCGATTTCCCTATTTCCGGTGTGTGTAGCACACGCTGCCCCAAGCCTTGAAGATTACGGACAATTAGCTGAAATTCAGCAAATGGCGATTTCTCCCGACGGCAATTATATTGCTTTTCGTAATGTGAAGTCTGAATCAGACTACGTGTTAGTTGTTTCATTAAAAGACGGCAAACGTGTTTCGGGATTGGATGTGACCAATGTAAAACCTCGATATTTGAAGTTTTTCAACAATGAAGAAGTTCTTCTGTTTGCCTCTGATCATACTCGTGTCTTTGGATTTGGCGGAAAATTCGAATTAAGCACCGCTTTCTCTTTTAATATAAACACCAAGAAGGTCAAGCAGCTTCTTAGACCTGGAGATGGTGTCGTATACCCCGGCCAAACCGGATTGGGGAAAATTGTCGGGTACTCGCCAGATGGTAAATATGCCTATATGCCGGCCTATTATGGCGACCCCACAGTGGTAATGGGAGAATGGGTAGATCCCTCTTATGTTTTGCTGCGGGTTCGCGTAGGAGCATCAGGTAAGCCACGAAGATATAAATTGGGGCCCTACGAGGCGCAAGATTATTTTGTCGATAAAAAAGGGGAGGTGGTTGCGCGCGAAGATTTTGATGAATCAAAAAATTTGCATCTCATTCATATATATGAAGGCAAGAAGCTGCGCGAAATTTTCAGGGAAGAAACGCCGTATAAAACCAAGAGCTTTGTTGGTTTGACGGAAGATGAAAAAAATCTTGTGATGATTAAGACAAGTAAAAAAACGGGTCGACAAGCTTTTTATACTTTGAGTCTCAAAAATGGCGAAATTGAGGGTCCATTTCATGATAACGCCAAAGCCGACATCGTGAGCGTGATTACCGACCCGCAAAGAATTGTACTTGGTTTGGAATATTCAGGATTTACACCCACCTACAAATTTTTCAACGAAAAACTTAATGAAAGAGTGAAACAAATTCAAGCACAATTTCCTGAGCATGCTGTGTCGATTGTTGATCATTCGACTGATTGGAAACATATCGTTGTATTGGTAGAAGGTAGTCAAGCTGCGGGTGACTATTTTCTTTTTAGCGAAGGTAAGCCAGCTGCTTTTATCACTTCCAGCCGTCCTTCCATCAAGCCTGAAAACATACATCCAGTGGGAACAGTGGCTTTTACCGCAAGAGACGGTTTAAAAATCCCGACGCTGGTTACGATTCCGCGTGATCATGTTGCTGACATGAAAAACTTACCAGCCGTGATTATGCCCCACGGAGGCCCTGCATCCTATGATCAAATCGGCTTTGATTTCATCGCACAAGCCCTATCCGAGCAAGGTTATATTGTGATTAAGCCTCAGTTTAGAGGGTCTTCTGGCTTTGGTATTGATCACTTGGTTGCTGGCTATGGTGAGTGGGGTGGCAAGATGCAAGATGATATATCTGATGCTGTAAAATTTTTTACTGACCAAAAAATTATTGATCCAACCAGAGTGTGCATCCTCGGCGCAAGTTACGGAGGTTATGCAGCACTTGCTGGTGGGGCTTTCACACCTGAATTGTATAAATGTGTTGTATCTATAAATGGAATCGGCGATTTGTACGATTTCCGTTCCTGGATTAAAAGCGAAACAGGGCGCTCAAGCGAAGCAGTTGCTTATTGGGAAACACAAATCGGCGATGACAATTTTACAAAAGCGGGAGCAAAAGAACGTTCACCAGCACATTTCGTAGAGAATTTTAAAGCACCTGTGCTGTTGATACATGGCGAAGATGATGAGGTGGTCCCACCGTCACAGTCAAAAGGCATGTATAAGGCTCTTAAAAAAGCCGATAAACCAGTGGAATATGTCGGGTTAGAAGGCGATGATCATTACTTGTCGCTTGGAGAAACCCGTATACAATCCTTAAAAGCGGCAATAGAGTTTATTAATAAAAATATTTAGGAAGCTGGAAAGAGCTTATGTCTGATAGTCACTATAGCGCACCAGAATCTAGTCTGGTTTCCGGAAATGGGAATATTTCTGAATTGATTGAACCTTTAATTGCAACCAGGAAGTGGGTAAGGCTTTGTTCAATTGTCGGTTTTATTTTTACTGGATTAATACTTATCGCAACGCTGGTTAGCTTGGTGGGAGCTAATCTCATGAGTCACTTAGGTGTTGGCGCGAGAGGATTCAGTGGCGTGATCACTTATCTCATTCTGCTTTTTTTCTTTTTAGTGCCAAGTTATTATCTTTTTCGTTATGCGAGTGCGATAACAGCGGTAGAAAACTCCCATAGTCCAGAAGATTTATCTATGGCCCTTGAATATCAAAAGTCATTTTGGAAGTTTGTCGGAATCGTAACTTTGGTTTATTTTGCTTTCCTTGCTATAGCGATTATAGTTGGAGTGACTACTGTAAATTCTTTTTCTCAGTGATGAGCGAGCTAAATTTATTCAAGGTAAGTAAATTTAGTCAAAGCAAGAGAGTGCTTTGACTTTTTTGCCATAGTGCACATGAATTAAAGGTGTCGCTATTGCTAAACCAAAATAAACAAAACCAGCAAAGTTACGCCAATTATTTGCGGCGCATATAGCGATAACGATTGATGTTAATGCAAAAATCACTTGCGCAGACCAAATTGCGATTCCACTCTTGGTGAGTAAAATTTCGGTGTCGTTGAGTAATAATTCACGACGTTTTTTTAAGGCATGCAAATAAAGAAGCGCAACAATACCTGCTAAGGTGAAGTAACCCACTCCATAAACGATAAAAATATTTGCCATTTCATCCATTGAATTAATACTAAAGGTGCTTGATGCCCAACCTTGAGTGGCATAGGTGGCAAAAGCAGAAAAAATCAGTCGTAAGGGGTATACGAAAACCAGAATGGTAAAAATCATAACAAGCGTCAAAAAAGTTGCCCAAGCGTCTTCCATTCCGAACCGGCTACTCCACATACGGTGAGCGATCCAGAACGCCGCAAGCTGCGCGAAGCTCATGGCAAAAGCCGGGATGGATTTAAGTGCATGCATAAGTTCATTGTAATTTTCCGGAATTGCCCCTACCGATACCACCAGCATTGTTAAAGCAAAAGCAAACGCAGCATCGGAAAAAACTTCCAACCTTGTCATACTTTCTCCGCGCATACGGAAGCCATTGCGTATAGAAAGGTTTTGCAAGTCTGCAGGAGTCCATTTCATGTCATTTGATTTTGCATTGTGGGCGATCTGCAAATGTATAGTCGAAACTCAAATAACTCAAGCGTTGTTCAAATAATTTAATTGCGACGGTACTGGTATTTCCCTGATGTATCGCTGACAATTACGTTCTTCGCAAATGTGTGCCGACTGTAATGGAATTTGCAGATTTTTCGATTGAGCTACTTACATTGTTGTTTTTTGTCGCGATGTTTGCTGGTGTGGTGGATACCCTTGCAGGAGGCGGTGGCTTAATCGTTATGCCCGCTTTAATTATGAGTGGCCTACCTGCACTTGCAGTATTGGGCACCAATAAATTGCAGGGTTGCATGGGGACAGCCACCTCAAGTTTTATGATGTTGAGGAAGGGCCGCATTACCGTTAAAGAAGTAAAGGTAATGATGTTATATGCATTTATGGGCGCTTTTGCTGGTGCAGTGGCAGTTCAATATGTCAATACGGATGCACTGGAAATACTTATTCCCATCGTATTGGCAGTAATTGCGCTGTATTTTTTGTTTGCACCTATCCCAAGTGAGCACTTGGGAAAAGTTAAATTGTCAGATAAAAAATTTACCGCTTTTGTTGTGCCAACTATCGGTGCTTATGATGGAATGTTTGGCCCGGGCACAGGCTCATTTTTTGCTGCGGCGGGTGTTTCTTTAAAAGGCCTGGGTATTGTCCAGGCAACCGCCGTGGCCAAACCATTAAATTTTGCAACTAATGCAGCGGCGATAACAGTGTTTGTGTTCGTTGGCCAAGTCATATGGCCAGTCGCATTGGTGATGATGTTGGGACAGCTGTGCGGCGCCTGGATCGGCTCCCATTGTTTATTGCGCATTTCGCCCGCAAAATTACGCTTGCTTGTGGTGCTAATTTGTTTTTCGCTTTTAGCAAAATATGTTTACACAAGCTGGGGTTTTCATTAACGAATTTATACGGAGGAAGTATGGCTTTAACTGCATCTCTAATGTTGCCTTTGGGCACTCCTTGTCCTGATTTTGCACTGCCGGATCCATCGAGTGGTGGTGTTTTAACGCGCGATGATGTTTCTAAATCGCAAGGCTTGCTCGTCATTTTTATGTGTAACCATTGCCCCTATGTCAAACATATTCTGGATGGTATAAAAAAGTTTTCGGTGGATTATGCGAATAAGGAAATTGGCATCGTCGCTATTAGTTCAAATGACGTTGAGAATTATCCCGACGATGCGCCTGAATACATGGCTGAATTAAAGCTGGGTTTTCCTTATCTTTATGACGAAAGTCAGCAAGTAGCCAAAGCTTTTGATGCGGTTTGTACTCCCGAATTCTATTTGTTTGATGCAAGTTTGAAGCTGGTGTATCGCGGACAGTTTGACGATTCGAGACCAGGTAACGGCGCGCCCGTAACCGGAGCAGATTTGCGTGACGCAATGGATAACTTAATAGCGGGTGAGCAAATTAATGCTGATCAAAAACCGGGCATGGGTTGTAATATCAAATGGAAAGCTTAATCTAGGCGCTTTTATAAACTTGATGTGGGTTGGGAGTAAATGATGTCCGAAGCGCTGCGCCAAAAGGTATCGATGTGTTTAAGTGAGATTGCCATCGACGGTTTGCCAGGTTTTTCCCTGGCCGATATTGCAATGATGGCAGTGGAGGGAAACCGACTCATATTGCGTATTGAGCTTGGAATTCCTGGCAAGGCTCTCCAGACTGAGCTAGAAGCGCAAATTCATGCAGTTTTCAAAGCTCATGACATTGCCAATTATGAATTAGATCTGGTGCAAAATATTCCAGCAGTGATGCCTCAGAACAGCCAGACTTCTGTGACCGGAGTAAAAAATATTATTGCGGTTGCATCGGGTAAAGGAGGCGTAGGCAAATCCACTACGGCGGTTAACCTGGCCTTGGCGCTTTCACATGCGGGTGCATCAGTAGGCGTGCTTGATGCAGACATCTATGGACCAAGCCAGCCTCAAATGCTGGGTGTGGGCGACAAACGTCCTGAAATGTATGGTCCGAATATGATCGAACCAATTGATGCTCACGGCCTGAAAGTGATTTCAATGGGCAATCTCGTGACAGAAAACACACCGATGGTGTGGCGTGGCCCCATGGTAAGTGGCGCCTTACAACAGTTGCTGCAAAATACGCATTGGGTTGATATTGATTACTTAATCGTGGATATGCCGCCTGGTACCGGGGATATTCAATTGACACTTTCTCAAGCAGTACCTGTGAGCGGTGCAGTAATTGTCACCACACCGCAAGATATTGCCCTGCTTGATGCACGCAAAGGTATCGAGATGTTTAATAAGGTGAATATTCCGGTGTTCGGCGTTGTTGAGAATATGGCTACTCACGTTTGTTCAAATTGTGGACACAGTGAAGCGATTTTTGGTGAAGAAGGAGGTCGCAAACTCGCGCAGGAATTCGGTGTGCAAGTGCTTGGGCAGCTTCCCTTGTTAAAAGCAATTCGCGAATTGACTGATGCTGGTAAACCTCCGGTGATTGCAGACCCAGAATCTGAAACCAGCCTGATTTATCATAAAATTGCTCGCAGTGTGGCGGCACAAATCTGGTTGCAATGTCTTCAAGGCCTCTCAACACCGGAAATTTCCGTTGCTGACGACTAGGTCATCCTTTACTATCGCGCCTCAAACTTTGGGAGACATAATGAGTATTAAATCTGACAAATGGATACGCCGTATGGCAGAACAAGAGGGCATGATTGAACCCTTTGAAGCTGGACAGGTGCGATATAACAGCAAGCAAGAGCGATTGGTCAGTTATGGTACCTCGAGTTACGGTTACGATGTGCGTTGTTCAAATGAATTTAAAATATTTACCAATGTGCACTCTGCCATTGTTGATCCTAAAGGCTTTGATGAAGACAGCTTTGTTGATATTCAAAGCAATTGCTGCATTATCCCACCCAATTCTTTTGCTCTGGCGCGGACAGTGGAATACTTTCGTATTCCGCGATCGGTATTAACGGTTTGTTTGGGTAAATCCACCTACGCGCGTTGTGGCATTATTGTTAACGTTACGCCTCTTGAGCCCGAGTGGGAAGGCCATGTGACTCTGGAATTTTCCAACACCACACCGCTACCAGCTAAAGTGTACGCCAACGAAGGTGTTGCTCAAATGCTGTTCTTTGAGAGTGATGAAGTGTGTGAAACTTCCTACAAGGATCGCGGTGGAAAATATCAAGGACAAACCGGTGTCACCCTACCTAAAACCTGATTGCGCCTTATATACTGATTTAGATTAAAATATTTCACTTAGTTTCATATTATCATCCATACTCTTTTTATTGTGTGCCAGTTTTTTAATGTCCTGGTTGTTGATTGTTAAGAGGGAGTCTTGAATGCTTAAGGTTTTTTTAGTCCTGATTGCGTGTTGTTTGCCAATGTTATCCTTGGCCAGCACTGATGAAATGCATCCCTTAAATTTAACGCATAGCGGCTTGGGTTTTCTCTGTATTGCCATTTTTGTTGTCGCCTATATTCTAGTAATTTTCGAGGAAAAAATTCATCTCCGGAAATCCAAGCCAGTGCTGCTTGCGGCAGGTTTAATTTGGATTTTAATCGGCATTTATTATCGATCTGCGGGAAATCCTGATTTGGTTGAGCATGCCATTGAACATGATTTTCTGGAGTACACCGAACTCTTTTTCTTTCTGCTCGTCGCCATGACCTATATCAATGCGATGATAGAAAGAGGTGTTTTTGCCGAATTGAGACGGTGGTTGGTGGAAAAGGGCTTTAGCTATCGCAGTTTATTCTGGATGACGGGTTGGCTTGCTTTTTTCATCTCGCCTGTTGCGGACAATTTAACTACCGCCTTGATTATGTGTGCTGTTGTACTTGCAGTAGGCGAAGGGCAACCCAAATTTATTGCTCTTGCTTGTATTAATATTGTGGTTGCCGCGAATGCTGGCGGTGCTTTCAGTCCCTTCGGTGATATTACGACTTTGATGGTTTGGCAAGCGGAACAATTGAGCTTTTCACAGTTTTTTAATTTGTTTGTGCCTTCGGTTGTTAATTTTGTTGTACCAGCAGCACTTATGCATTTTGCCTTACCTTCGGGTTTCCCGCCTGCACAGCATGGTCAGGAAAAAGCCTTGAAATACGGTGGCATTGTCATTGTGTTTTTGTTTTTAGCGACAATCATCACTGCAGTCAGTTTTCATAACTTTCTTCACTTGCCGCCGGTATTCGGTATGTTGTGTGGTCTGGCTTATTTAAAATTTTATGGGTTTTATTTAACCTTGAAATCTCACGCATGGCAGCAAAGTAGTGAGAACCCGCCAGGCTCGCCAGATGACCCCTATGATTTTGATGTGTTCGCCAAAGTGGCGCATGCCGAATGGGATACCTTGTTTTTCTTTTACGGTGTCATCATGGCTGTGGGTGGCTTGGGTTTTCTGGGGTACCTGGGAATGACTTCGGAATTTTTCTATGGTGAGTTGGGTGCGACGAATGCAAACATTCTTGTTGGAGTTTTATCGGCCATTGTCGACAATATCCCTGTTATGTTTGCTGTGTTGAGTATGAATCCGGAAATGCCAGAAGTGCAGTGGTTATTGGTCACTTTGACGGCAGGAGTTGGCGGTAGTTTACTTTCAATTGGTTCTGCAGCGGGTGTTGCCTTAATGGGGCAAGCTCGCGGTATTTATACTTTCTTTTCCCATCTTAGATGGACGCCGGCAATTGCCTTGGGTTACGCGGCCAGTATTTGGGTGCATTTTTTGATTAATGGATGATGTTTATTTTGCCAGGATAATTTCTTACTGACGGGGGATGCATAACATAAACACGCTGTGAATACATTCCTGTACGCTCTTCGTCGGCGTCCTGCCTCCGAAGGTTTATGTTATGCATCCCCCGTCAGTAAGAAATTATTCGAATTTAAAGTCTTGATCTTACTACGCAAAAACACCATGAATAAACCACATGCGGTTATTTAAATCCTGGTATACCCACAATTTTAAATTATCTTCTCGTTTGGCAATAAAATAATCACGAGCGCAATATTCCTCCCACCAATAGCCCTCAATGCGCTCGGGACCTTCCTGCAAATCTATTTGACCTTCCCAAAATAATTTTTGCCCGTTAGTCTGAATTCTTTTTGGGGTTTTTAGCAACCAATTTGGGCGAATTGCCAGGGCTTGTTCAGCTGCAAGTTTCGTATTGGCTTCTACAGCTAAGGCAACATGTTTAACACTTTTTTCTGGCACATGATGCGGATGATAACTGACTTTATAGATGGCGGCGTCACCAAGACGGGCTTTTACTTTTGCCAATGTAATTTGCAATTCTTCATTGCTGCGCTTAGTGATGCCGTTAAAAGCGAGGAGGCCGCTTTGCGTTTTCAAAGCTTCTAATTGCTCACATACAAGTTCAATTGTATCGACTGCAAAGGTTAACTGTGTGTTTTCAAGTTGAATTAAACTGAGTTCCAGAAAAAGTTGCCAGGAGACTTTTTCGTTTTGACTGCGAACCTGACAGGTATTGATTTGCACTTCTTTTTTGTTTTGGTAAATATCGTAAAACCGCCAAAGTAGACAGGTGCTTTGCAGCTGACGTTGATTGAGAAAATGATGTAAGCCTTGCAAGAGTTGCTCAAGTATGGGGATAAAAAACTGGACATTGTCGAGCGGGTGATCCAGTTGTACATGTTCACAAAAATATTCCTTCGGCTGATAGATTTTAAGGGGGCG
>JBNKVX010000011.1:0-62546 GCA_050299435.1 Cellvibrionaceae bacterium
CCCCAGCACTTTTGTTTCTTCCAATATGGGTAACTGCGGTGCATTAATTTGAACGCGTTGAATCGGTCTGGGGTGCAAGGTGCTCGTTACTGCCATACCAATATTCGACACAATACGAACATTCTCTTCACGACTTATACGGTAGTCGGGATGCTCAATTACCAGCGTGTAATATCCACGAGGAAGTTCAATAATGTAGCCGCCTAAACTATTTGTTGTTGCACTGGCTCCTGTTTCTTCAACTGTAATTGAGGCATTTGCCACCCGCGTGGCCTGTTCATCGAGCACTACGCCTTGTAAAATTCCTTTTGCCCCTTTTCCATTGTCGTCCAGAGAGTATTTTTCAAAATTAATCTCAGGCACTTCGGCCAGATCTGAAAATTTGAACGCAAGCTCTACGTTCTCCATTTCATCAACTGTGAAGTTATACGTAGAAATAACAACAAGATCTTTTGAAATCTCAATCTTGTTTGATCCTGACTGAATATTTGCTTCAATACTTCCGGTTTCACTAGTGCTGCCGACGATACTGCCATTCACACTGACTTGTGCTCCCTGAACGGGTCGCCCATTCAAGAACACATTGACCAACATCTCTGCGGCGAAGGAACTCAAGGAAACAGATAATAGGACGACGGCTGAGAGAAGCCTGAAAAAATGAAACATTGCGATGAATCCCCAAACTGTTTTTGTTAGCGGGGAATGTCACTTCCTTCCCCCAAATTTATCGTTGGGCATTCTGAGAGCTAAATATTTCAATAATGTTACAAATGCTTAAACAAAATTGTAAAAAATATTAATGGAGCAGCCTATTGGGACTATTCATCTTTGGATAACAATAACTTACAACGAAAAGCTAATTTTTATCCGAAAAATAAAATATTTAGACTAAAAAGAAGAAAAACTAATATGACAGAAATGTTACATTTTTATATCGAAATTATGTCACTTGTATTACGCATTAAAATTGCATGACGCTTCTATGACAGTGCAGTTAATTTACACTTTGAGCTGCATTGAATTCTGGGCCAACAAACTAGACATATATTCTGGAGAAAGATGCAAATTATTATCTTTCAAGTGATAAACCAATGCACGTTCATCATCGAGGTTGATAGGTAAATCCAATTCGGTTTTTAAAACCTCTTCGATATTTTGCATGGTCATTGGGGCTTGAACATTGATTTGTTTAAAAGAAGATTCAAAATTTGAATTTGTTGCCGAGTTATCCGGCAAATAAATCGTCCCTTGGTTAAAGTCAACAACGAAAGCAGTGACACCTGGCACAACCCAAAGCAAAGTGCCCAAACCGTCTAGAAATAAGACTGAAAGATCAATTTTTCCGTGTGCTTGTCCCTGTCGCTCAGGGTAAAGTAATAAGCCGCAGGAATTACTAGTTGTAATGAATGCTGCTAGTGTTACAGATTGAACTAAGCGTAAGAGCGCGGTTGATTTCATGGAATGCTTCCTGAGAAAAAACCCGTTAACTTCATTGCGATAAATTGATGCTATTCGTGAGAGCACAATTATATTGAAATCAAGGCATTTATAAAGGGTAAAGTTAACATTGAAAGTATTTAACACTGAGCATTCCATCAATTTAATAGACAGAACAATTATTTACACGACACCTACTACTTTTCTACTAATAATGTACTGAAGCTTCTCGCACTCGCTTTTGCTCAAACACTGTGTAATACAAGCCAAGGATTGCCCCAAAGGTCGCACCACTAACGTGCGCGGCATAATTTATGCCAGAGGTTTGGCCAAAACGTCGCATATCATAAATATCCCAGCCTATATACCAAACAGCCAGAAAAATTGCCGGTACCGGGATAATTTTTACAATAATCCCAATCCAGAGAAGGCAATTGATACGGGCATGCGGCAGCATCAAAGCCAATGCAGCAACGGTAGCCATGACAACACCGGATAAACCGACGGTAGGCAAAGCATTTTCGACATTCATAGTGGCATAGCTGTACGACAGGCTAGTTCCCACTGCACCCAATAAAATAAAGGCGCTAAACACCAGGTGCCCGATAACAAGCTCCACGGATGCGGCAAAAATATAAAAAAATAGCAGGTTACCGATGAGGTGTAAAAAGTCTCCATGAGAAAAGGTCGCCGTGATCATTTTTAGCCAATCGGGATTACGTGGGTCATAACTCAGATCACGCGTAAGCAACTTGGGTACTCGAGCTTGAAAGGCCCGGTAACCCTCATTCAAGCGTAAAAATAGGTAGGCCGCATCATCTTCCGCTGTTGCAAATAGGCCTGTCGGCTTAGCCTGATCAGCCAATTCCTTGAGCTTGTTGACAGGGCGTTCAGATTCACGCACTTCCTCAAACACCTCTTGGCAATAATTTCCGGAATCCTTGTGTTTCACTGCTTGCAAGGCAGCGACCACTTCCCGGCGAATCTCATAGCCACAATAGCGTTCAATCGCTTTGTAGTATGCCTTATCCTGGGATACTTGCTCCCAATATACACCTATGCAAATTAAGCAAATCAAAACTGTGATCAGAGGGAGCCCTTTTTTGCGGGAGTCCATACGAAAAGGAAGGAAGAACATAAATTCAAGTTTCTAAATGGTCAAAAAGCCAGCATTATAGCTGGCTTTCCGATTCAAGTTGCCAAATCAAGCTCTTTATTACTTGGGCCTAACGATCATAGGTGGATCAAGAGATTTATCACCCACTTGGATTTCATAGTCAAAAACAAGCTCTCGCCTTTTCTTAAACTCTTCAAAGAATTCATCCTGCTTGAAGATACCTTTTGGAATTTTTACAATGACCACTCCATTAGATGAATTTAAAACTGGTTTTTTAACTGGCGACTTACCTCCTTTAAACTTTATTTTAAATTCATAAGCACTCGAAAAGATTATCTTTTGACCCGGGTGCACAATCTCCCTCTTGGTCGTTTGTTCTACTTCACCTTTTTCATTTACAAAAACACCCACAAAGACTGTATCAGTTCCGGGGTAGGGGTAATCTGATGCTCCATTTATATAATTGTAGGTATTGCTAGTACATCCACCAATCACAACGAAAAAGACTGGAACTAACAACATTAAAATGGTTTTTAATTTCATAATCGACCTCCTTTTGGTCATTTTTTATCAAAATCAATTCTGTCAAAATAGTAATCTTCTTTTAAAATTGAAAAATTAGGATCGGATAAAAGCAAGGCCTCACCAAATCCTTTTTCAAGCAGTAAATTTGCATTTTTTATTATTTTTTCCTGGTCTTTTTCGATAACGGAAACTACTAATTTGGAATATAATAAATCAATATTTTCTGGACCATTATCATTTGCATATTCAATCATTTTCCAAGCGTGATCAAACTCTCTCAAATACGCATAAGAAATTGCGAGAGCGTAATACATACTTAGATTTCCGGGAGCTTTTTTTAATTCAGACTGCCCAAGTTCTATCGCCCTTCTAAACATAGACTCGGCTTGTACTTTTTCGTTAGTAAAATATAGGGATTGGCCCAAACCTAAAATATATTGAGGGTTTTCTTTTCCAAGCCTCCAGGCTTCGCCATAAAAATATTTTGCTTTTCCCAGAGCGCCCATATAAAAATACAATGTCCCAATATTATAGAAAGTGTCAGCATAAGGCTCTATCTCCGCAGATTTCTCTAAATATTTTGCGGACTTTTTTAGATCACCTTTATAGAAATAAGCAACTCCAATATTCTGAATTGCAGTTAGGTTGTTCGGCGACAATTTCAATACTTTTTTATAATTCTTTATAGCATCATCATAACGTGCCCTTCCCATCAAATAGAACGCATAGTCATTAAATACCTGCCAATTTTTTGGGTAATTTTTAATTGCACTCATATGAAGCGCTTCCGCCTTATCTGGGCTATTTGATTTGAGATAAATCGTCGCCATTGCATTGATTATTGATGCAGAATCCGGGGCTAGACGCCTAGCTTTCTGCATTGTTTGCAACGCATCATCCATGTTGCCCTTATCAGAATAAATTAAAGCCATTAGTTCTAGCGACTTTACATCATTCGGGTCTATCTTCAGTGCCTCACTACACATTAAACCCGCCTTAACTGTCCATTCTGTATCATACGTCAGTAAGTATTTCCTTCTGTATGCTTCACACAACCCTGAATATGCATTCCCAAAAGCTCTATCATGCACCAGAGCTGCGTTATACATTTGAATTGCAGCATCTATATTTCCGTGAGTTGATTGCTTAGACAAACTAAAGTTTCCTTTTAAATAATAATCATAAGCTGACAAATCAACTGTTAGTCTACCTGTTGCGTGACGCAATTTTTTATAGCCAAATTCTTCCGCTAATTTACTCGCTATCTCGCCGACCGTTCTATCCTGTAAAATTAAAACATCTTTGATTTTGCTATCTAGCTTCCCACCAGCAATTTGAACGTTATTTTTTTTTCTGAAAACTCTGTATTCTATTCGAATATTGTTGTCGACCCTAAAAACACTGCCCTCAATTCTTAACGGCGCATCCATTTTTTGCTTTTCATCGATAATGTATAACTCCCTTATGTTTGCCAATTGCGATCTTATTCCATCACTAATCCCAGACGAGAAATAATCCGGAGTTCCATCATCCTTATTTAGACTTTTAAAATCTGCAATTTCTACATAGTTGGCGTCGTAACCGGGCACCAACCATCGAGGGACAAAGTAGATCGCCGCAACCATCAAGGTTAGAGTACAAGCTACAATTGGATAACGATAAGCACCTAGCTTCTGGTTGAGCTTTCGGGTAGCGAAGTGCAAACGGGTTTTGAAAGTGATGCCGAGTGGGCGAACCAGATAGACTTTGATTTTGGATTCGATATTTTTTAAAGGCTGCACCCCTAATTTTAAAACCGGTTCCTTAAGCTCTTCTTTCACTTCATCGTAAACTGCTTTGGATACGCAAATGCCGTCGGCGACGGCAATCGACTCCAGGCGTGCGGCGATGTTAACGTCATCGCCAAAGACAGCTTTACCCTTGGTAGCGACTTCGCCGCTGTGCAAACCAATTCGGGTTTGTAGGCGCGGCAGACTTTTATCGCGAAAATGATTGAAGGTAAAAAGTTCTTTTTGAATACTAATTGCTGCATTCACCGCAGCCAGAGGGGTGTCAAAACGCGCGAAAACAGCGTCACCTATAAACTCGATTACCGTGCCAGTTTGTTTTTCGATTTGCTCTATCAGTATCCGCCGATAGTCCTCCAACATTGCAATTGTCTGCGTCTGATCTCGACCCATCAGCCGCGAATAGCCGACAATGTCTGTAAACATCAGGGTCATTGAGCGTTGTTGGATGGCGACGTCATTCATAGGCATGTATTTTTGGGTTGCCGTGTCTATGACTGTTTTCATTATTTTCTACGATGTCACACTATATCACAGTGCCACCTGAGGGTTTGCTGATGATTTTCTCCACCTCCAGGGCAGGAACCACATCTTGTTTTGGGTAATATTTCACAGGGGAACTGTAACTTGCCGCACACCAATTTTCTGTAAGTTTAATTAAACTGTTAACTATTGAAACATCTTTGGAGGGAACCAAAATGAAATCTATGGTATTCACACTTTTGTGTACTTTCTGCCTTGGTGTATTAGGCCTCATCACCGCGCTACATGGTTTGTGAGGAGGGTGACGTGGCTAACGACTCCAAAAGATTAAAGCTTATAAAATCCTTCAACTTATTTTGGGCAGCGAGCTTACTTATCCTCCTATTGTGGATAGAAATTGCAAAAGCTGGCGCTTCAGTAATATAAGAACAAAATGGCGATATTTTGAGCGCCAGACTTTAGCAGATCTGACTTTAGGCGTTAATTAAAGAGAAAATTTTATTTCTGCTCATCACTGATTAGTAGGCTCACTTTCTCCTCCATTACAATTCATCCCCCGTCTGGGTTTGAGGCAAGTTAATAGCTTGCCTTTTTTTTAACAATTGAGCAAAAGGAACATTGTTATGAATGAAGCAAACAAGAGAAAGCCAACACGAGAGCATAAAGATATTCACTTCCCTTGCTGACCTGAACTCGTCGAAAACACCTGTATTGCATGAAATGCTTTACAACTCATCTTCTGCCAGCACCACCAAACTATCCTCCGCAGTCAAGATAAATTCCTTATCCTTCAATGGTATCAGCTCTACACCACTGTTTTCCCCAACATTTGTCTCTTCTGCCTTTATTTTAACGCCAATACACACTTCACTTCTCTGTTGCGCGAGTTTTATAAGATCGCCAAACTTTGCTGTAAGAGGAAATTTATCGTAGTACAACGATAGGGGCTTAAGATAAATCTCTGAACCGTCTTCCTGAAAAATATCATCATAGACATCTTTAATATCAACATCTTCCGACACCTGTGCAATGATCATACTCACCAATTGGTTAGATATAATAATATCCTTCACGCCGGCTTGCGCCACAATGGGTTGGTTTTGCGATTCAAGAATTTCGGTAATGAGTTTGGTTTGTGATGCTTGATTCGGGCTTTGCTCAAAAATACTGCGTAACAAAAGCAAAGTTACAATGTTTGCGGAATCCACTTGTTGAGCCAATAAATCGTCACCGGCTCCAGCCAAGATAATAATATTGTTGTAATTAAAGGGGTCGGTACTTAAAAGGTGTTCGCGGTTTAGCGGATTGAGTTCCAGCAGGTTTATGCTGATGTTATCGATATCTTCATCCAGTTGGATAATCGCATTACGCTCCGCATCCGTTGGATGCGACAACATAACATCTATCTCACTACCTTCTACGACGTAGTCTGCAAATTCACTAATAATAATGGGGGCTTTATGATTCCAGCCAATCAACAACTCTCTTTCGGTTTGTTGCTCCAGTGTGGTGTTTACCAATCGCAATCTCGTCGGCTCTATGACTTTTTCAGCTTGAAAATCAATTGTGGAATCGTCATCGGCAACCATCACAATTTCATCACCTTCTTGCATTACGTAATCCACATCGGCATTCAGCATTAAATCACCTTCCGCTGTGCGCACGCCCATAGGCACCCCATCCGGAAAGTAAAAAGCCAGATCACCAAATTTTGTGTTGCGCCAATCGTCCTCTTCATGAAAATACATTTCACAGCCATCAAAAGATAAGATTTCACTGTAAACAACGGAAAGCCCAACCGAGCGCGACGTTTGCACAAGCAGTTTAGCTAAAATATCGCTTGTATTAACAATAACAACACGCGAAGAAAAAGAATCTTCAATAATATCGCGATAGGCCTCGTTAAAGATTTCGGCAACGATATTTACTTCGTCATTGTGAACTTTGCCTGATGCAGCCAATATCGTTTGAATGACACTTGCATCACTTTTCGTTTTTTCATCGGGTGACGCAGTATCCTCACAGCTGCCTAAAATAATAATAGATCGACATTGCTCAATCGACACCATATCGAGGTTTGCCAAAGTGGAGACGCGCCCACTACGTGTCACAACACGTGTAGTCATTCGATAAGGAATTTGCAGACGCAATATATCGTCCATTTCTTCCTTATCCATATCTGCAAGGATTACAACACAAGCATCGTCCTCACTTTCATTTGCCAGAATTAACTCACGAATAATTTCTACAATGCGTTGCTCATTCCAACCCAATATTAGAGTGTGATCACTCTCAATGACTTTTGAACGGCCGCGCTTTAATTCATTTAATTTCTGATCCAAAGCTGTGGTTATAAACGCGATTAAAGCGGAGAGCAATACTACGCCCGCCAATCCGGCGAACACCGCAAAAATTTTATACCAAGCTGATGACAATATATCCTGAGCCATATTGCCGGGATCAGTAAGTTGTAAAAAGGTAATGTAGACATTGCCAAAAAAGTCCAGGTTTTCATACTGCAATGCAACTTCGGGGCTGAGGTAATGCAACAAACCTCTAAAACCAGCAATTAGAAAAAATATTGCCAGGAAAGCTGCCGTGAGCGCTTTAAAAGAAGAGGACCCGCCTTTTGCCATAAAAGTATCAACACGGTACTTAAATCGCTGACCCAAACTCACGGCGTGTAACGTATCATTGTCGTCCGACTTCATCTCTTTCTCATTATCGGTTTCCTTCGACAATTTGGCCTTTTCTTTATCTGGGCTTTCTGAATTTTCGGATTTAACTTTTCTGGCTGGTTCCGATCTAATTTCCTCTGGCACCATCCAAACGAGAGCACCAGCTTTTTCTAGCCGTAAACAAACCTTCTCAGCTTCCTCTTCGCTGGCACACTCTTTAATAATAATTTTTTTACCGCTAAAAAGGGGCGCGAGTTTTTCAATATCTTTGCGGAAAAGTTTTGCAAGGTTTTCTTTTACTTCCTGTAATTCAAAATCATCAAGTATTTCACCTTGAAAATAGATTTTTACAGCCATGTAGTTACCCTTTTATTAATTTAATTTTTTACGCTGGATGGGAGAACAATGAAACTTTCTGTTTTATTCAATTTTCTTAAGGCATTAGCCAATACTTCCGGTGGCGCAATTAGCTTTCTTTCTTTTAAGTCCAACCAACCCGCCATCGTAGTTACTTTAGCCGAAAGCTCGTCATTAAGTGTGTAAAAGCTATGGCTCAAACACATTCTACTTGCATCTTCAGACAAACCCGCAAGCTCAAAGCTCACCTTAAATTTTTCCAGAAGCTGCAGTTCCCGAAAATACTCCACCTCATCTTTTTTCACAACTGGGCCAAAAAAACGTTTGCGAAATTCATCCAGGGAAAATCCGTGATCTGCAAAATACATCAAACGTACATCAGCAACGCGTTCGATGTAAGAGGTATTACGCATGTGAGAGTTGGCATCAACATCTGGCCAACCAACAAAAAAGGTCTTCATTTCCACAATCAGTCCAACCTTATCACTCTTATATGGTGGAAGATTTAATGAGATATTAACGATTTGATTGCGATATTAACATTGAATATCGATGAGGCCAGTATTTTTTTAGGCTAAATCACAACCAGCCTTTTTGACGGGCTATCCTAGCAGCATCAACGCGATTGGTTGCATTCAACTTTGATATCGCTTCAGAGAGATAATTTCTTACAGTCCCCTCAGAAAGAAAGAGTAGCTTGGAGATATCTGCTGTAGTTTTACCCTCTTCTGCCAGTTTAAGCGCCTTACGTTCCTTATCGCTCAAGGGATCCAAATCATCCAAAGCGGCAATAGCCAGTTCGGCGTCAACCACTTTTTGACCCGCTATGACTTTCCTTAAGGAGGCTGTTAACTTATCAGAGGGTGCGTCCTTAAGCAAAAAAGCTTGGACGCCTGCTGCCAGCGCTCGCTTCACGTATCCCGCTCGCCCAAAGGTTGTAACGATAACAACCTTGATGTGTGGTTTCGATTTTAAAACCAGCTCAGCGAGTTCTATGCCTGTCATCTCAGGCATTTCAATATCACTGACTAAAATGTCGACATCCAGGGTTTCCAACATTTTGAGTGCTTGCCTGCCATTTTCTACTTGTGCGACTACCTCAAAACCTTCTTCCAGGTTGATGAGTGCTGCCAGCGCGCCGCGTACCATAGCTTGGTCTTCTGCGAGCAAAATTTTGATCATTTTAAATTTTCCTTATTCAAGACAATATGCAAACAAAACCCCGCCTTGTTATCAATATCAAAACTTCCATTCAGCGCTTCTACACGTTCTCTGATGCCTTTTAATCCATTTCCCATCACTATTTTTCCACTCTGACCATTGTCGCAAACACTCAAACGAAACTGATTTTCTTCAATTCTTGAGGTAATTGTCACGGTATCCGCTGAGCTGTGTCTTAAAATATTGGTTACGGCCTCCGTAAGCAAGAGTACAACAGCTGATTCTGCTTTGGCATTAAGCTTGGAAAAGTCAGCCTGCTTTTTCAAAACCATTCCCTTCTCCGACAACCTATCCTCAAGTTGAACTAACCTGTCTTCAATGGTTAATGATTTATAACCACTTATTGCTTGCCTTACTTCAGAGAGTGTAGAACTGATAATCTTCACCACTTCGGCCACTTCCTTTTTAGCACTTTTGATCTCGCCGGTATCAATCAGCTTTTCTGCCAATTGGGATTTAAGTGAAATAGAAGTGAGCGTATGGCCAAGCACGTCATGCAAGTCGCGCGCTATGCGCTCCCTCTCGGCAATCGCTGCAAGCTTTTCTAGTTGATCCCTGGACTGCGCCTCTTTTCGTTTATGCTGCCTATCTTTTCTCTCAAACATACCACTGATAAAAAGTACTGCAGTGGGAAATAAGGTCGGCAAAATAAAATAAGGTTTAAACAGGTCAAACACGTAAGCCGCAAATGAAACGCAAAATATCGTATACAACAACCCGATTGTGGCCCAAAGCGGTTTTTGGTGAAAGGCCATATAAAATACGGCGAAACCAATAAATACATTGGTACCCAGATGAATGCCCGCTGTAGCCATGGAAAGCAGTACCAGCAAATACGCGGCAATCAGTTTCTTCTTTAAATCCAGCAGTGCGCAACATAAGAGCACCACCATAAGAAAGCAGTAAAGTGCTAATATTTTTACAACAAAAAGAAAAGTTAAGTGTTCATAGAAATAGAGAGGAAAGAAGTAAAACAGTGTAAATAACATGGAAATAATTTCCATGCTATGCCGGTCTTTATTGTACAAAATATCTCGAATACTCATCGTTATCCACAACTAGACTAAAATCGCAGTTTAACGATGGAATGCGCTAATGAATAGACAGAAAAGTCATCAGTAAAGCTGACATTTGTCACCCTGCCAGGGGCAATTCAAAACTGAAGGAGGCGCCACCGCCGGGCCTGTCCTTATAATAAATTTTGCCTCCGTGGGCATCGACAATATTTTTCGCTATGGCAAGACCAAGACCGGTCTTCTTCTCTCCACCGGTGGCCTCAGAACTCAATACAGCGTAGGCCTTAAACAGTTGCTGTTGTTCCTTTTTATTGATGCCAGGACCATTATCAGCCACACAAAATACCACTGAGTTGTTGCCCGCTGACAAGCTGATTTCAACAGGATTATTGCGGGGAGAATATTTGATGGCATTAGTTATCAGATTATCGACCAGCTGTTTAATTTTCACTTCGTCGAGATTCAGGCTTAGCGCCTCTTGAATATTCACCCGGATTTCCAGTTGCTTGGCTTGCGCCTCTCCTTGATAAAGTTCTATACGCTCCGAGACCAGAGCGCTGAGATCAACCTCTGACTTATTCAATACTGTTTGTCCACTTTCAATCACTGAAACATCAAGTAGCGTTTCCAACAAGTTGAGCAAATGAACACTGTTTCGCTCAATCATGCTCAAAAAGCTTGTCGCCTTGCTTTCATCCATATTTCGATTGAGCAGCATATTTGCCGCGGTCTTAATGGAACCCAAAGGCCCGCGGATGTCGTGTGCTGCGGTTCCCAATAAGCGATTTTTTTCATTATTCAAACGCAGTAAATCAATAAACGATTCCAACCGATCTGCACTTCGATTCACTCGACACAATAATTCTTCTGGCAGGAAAGGCTTAACAAGAAAATCATTTGCACCCGCTTTAATAAATTGTGCCGACATTGCTTTTTCGCCAACACCTGACAAACCAATAATTTCCAATTCTGTTGAATTCTTGAGTTCACGAATTGCAGAGGTCAAAGCCAGTCCATCCATATTCTCCATGTGTTGATCCACAATCGCTATGCGAATACCAGGATAGGAACTCAACGCCGCTAAAGCCTCATCTCCACTTTGGACGGCATGTACCTTGTAATTTTGTACCCCCAAGGTGCGTACGATGGCAGCGCGTGCCACTTTGGAGTCGTCAACGACTAATACTTCCACCTGCCTATTTTTGTAGATTCGATTAACCACCCACTGCACATATTCAAGACTGTAGGAACCCGACTTGTGAGCGTAGTCTGCAATACCCCTGGCCCATAAATCCTCTTTTATGGCTTGATCATTGGTACCAGTGAAAACTACTGCGGGAATATTAAATGACTCCAAAAGCTCAACGGCTTCACCCTTGGGTGCATCAGGCAAGTTGAGGTCGACAATGGCGACAAAATACGCTTCCGCTTTCTCCTGGAGCAGCGCTTTTGCTTCCTTGTAGGTGCCAGCAATATCCACAGCAAATCCATGGGCTGTGGCAACCAATTGTTGGAGCAGTAAAGCAAAAGAACGAGTGTCTTCTATGATAAGAACTGTCTGGGGCATTTAAATGACAAATCTATTTATTACTTCGATAGATTAACTTTAGCCCAAGCTAACCTTTTTTACCGGACAATTTAGCAGCTGATTATCTGATTTTACTCGACGTTTTTTTGATCCCCGTTAAAGCAACACCTGCAAGTACCAAGCCCCCTCCAAGAAGCATAAAGATGGTGACCACTTCCTGTAAAAATATCACACCCCAAAGTATTCCAAATACTGGGATTAAATACGTCACTGATACGGTCCTGGCAACGCCCTCTTTCTTGATCAAATGAAAAAACATTATCAAGGCCAGCGCGGTACAAAATACGGCGAGCAATATGCCGCTAACCCAGGATTTAATTGAAGGCATTTGATCCGGCCAAAATAATAAACCAAATGGAAGTAAAATAATTGCCGCACCCAGTTGACTTCCCGCAGCGGTAGTACTCGCTTTGTACCCGGCAAAATGTTTTCTGGCGTAACAAGATCCGTAACCATAAAGACAGGTCGCACAAAGAGCAGCCACGATCGGAAGTAAATTAAAACTCAATCCGCCGCGCCCTAATGACAAAACAAATACACCCGAAAACCCAAGGAGCAATCCTGCAATTGTCATAATGTTTAATTGTTCTTTTAGCCAAATCCAGGCTATCACTGCACTGAACATGGGTGTCGTAGCATTTAAAACCGAAGCACTTCCGGCGGTAATATGCAAAGTCGCATAGGCAAACAAACAAAAAGGAATGGCGACACTCGTTGCACCTAACCAGATAAATGTCCACCAGCGCGCTAAAACCAACTTAAATTCCTTTCCAAGAAGCAATAAAGGAGATAAAAAAATTGCCGCCACACCACAGCGAATAAACACAAGCGAGAAGGGGCCAAACTCTGGTGTAGCAATGCGCATAAATAAAAATGACGCACCCCAAATTGAACCTAGCAAACTCAATTGTAAATAAAATCCCAAATGATTATCCCGATTCATTTCCCTGCGATCCTTGACGATAAGTTCCAAACATTTTTCTCTTTATCCAAATTACAATATAAATAAAAAACCCGCTTACATAGCCATACAAATGAGCATCAACAATAACCGCAGCACCAATTTGATCTCTCATGTAGTTCACATCGAATCCGGGGAGTTGCTCCCAAACGATTTTTATAGAAATCAATAAAATCAGAATGACGTTAAGTTTGGGTGACTGCCTGAATGTAATCAATAATCCGAGTATAAGCACACCATAGAGCACCCCGGATAATCCAACATAATTATTTAACCATGGTGAAAATACCAAGAGTGAAAAACTGTTTAGCACACACAGAACCAAGAGGAGCAGCAGCCATTGCCAAGCCTTGAAACAGCTCCCAAAAAGATACATTGCAGCGCTGAATACACTGAGATTGAGAAGCGTATGCCAGAGATTGCTGTGAACCAAATGCCCGCTGAACAAACGCCAAATTTGCCAGTTCACTATTGCAGATCGATCCCACGACAAATAGTCATTTAACCATTGGCCGAGCACACCTAACACAAAGATAAACAGTGCAAAGCCAACAAAACTCTTCAATGTACTTTTCTCGGACAAATTTTCTAACTCAATGATTTGGTAAGAGGCGCAAATCATAACACCGCCAAACTACAGCTTGTGGAAATCAAAAATTTATTTTTTCTGAATCATTTAAAAAGCGATTCAGCTTGAAAATGCATCAAATCCAACGATTCCGCCACTGCGCGATGTGTTATGCGCCCTCTGGCTACATTTAAACCACCAGCAAACATAGGCTCCTTAAAAGCGGCTTCTCCTTTGTTGGCAAGTTTAATTACCCAAGGCAAGCTTGCATTTGTTAAAGCCAGAGTCGAGGTTCTTGGTACAGCCCCCGGAATATTTGCCACACAGTAATGCAAAATATTGTCGACCTGATAAGTTGGATCTCTGTGAGTTGTGGGAGAACTGGTTTCAAAACAACCGCCTTGATCAATTGCAACATCCACTAAAACTGTGCCCGGTTTTAAGAGAGCCAATTGCTCTCGCAAGATCAACTTGGGTGCCGCAGCACCGGGTACGAGTACCGCGCCGATTACTGCATCCACCAAAGGAAGCCTCTGTTCAACATTTTGCTGGTTTGAATAGAGCGTGTGTATCAGCCCGTTAAACACTTCATCGATATAGCGCAGGCGGGCTAAGGATTGATCAACAATCGTCACATCGGCTCCCAAACCCAGCGCCATGCGTGCCGCATTTAAACCCACTGTACCACCACCGATCACCAGGATACTTGCTGGCGGCACGCCCGGCACGCCTCCCAATAGTATTCCTCTTCCACCCTGAGGTTTTTCCAGGCAATGTGCTGCAGCCTGCACAGAAAGACGCCCGGCTATTTCACTCATTGGCGTCAGCAGCGGCAATGAACGATTGTCTTCTATTGTCTCGTAAGCAATGCAGCTCGCACCGCTTGCCATAAGCGCTTCGGCAATAGCTTTATTGGCCGCAAGATGAAGAAAGGTAAAAATACATTGCCCCTCGTTCAAGAGGGCACATTCGTTTAACTGTGGTTCTTTAACCTTGATAATAAGGTCAGATTCAGCAAATACGGTTTTCTGATCAAAAATTCTCGCTCCACTATTCTCATAGATCTCATTGCTAAAACCCACTCCCTCTCCGGCATTCTCTTCAACAATCACTTCGTGACCATGTGCGAGCAGCTCAACGACGCCACCTGGTGTTAAGCCAACGCGATACTCGTCTGTTTTAATTTCTTTCGGCACACCGATGCGCATTGTTTCTCTCCGGTATAGAATACCCCTCAAACCACAGCGTGAAATACCTATGATCGGCGGCGGATTCAAAGCTATTAAGAGTGTAGTACGTTATTCTGCGAAAATTGGTCCCTTCAAACTGCTGCAAACTCTTAAATCAAAAAATGCCTGTAAAGCCTGCGCCTTCGGAACAGGCGGACAAAATGGCGGCTTATATAATGAGGCGCGCAGCGGCATAGAAATTTGCAATAAAAATATTCAAGCACATTTGAGTGATATTCGTGCTGGAATCCCCAATACCGTCTTTCTCCAAAAATCTGTGAATGATCTCAGCAAACTCAGCGGTAAGCAGTTAGAAGACTTGGGTCGCCTGACCACACCGCTAATCAAAAAAGCCGGCGAAAAACATTATTCTCCTACAAGTTACGAAGATGCAATAGAAATTATCGCAAAACGCTTCTCTGACAGCGCAGCGGAAAACACCTTCTTTTACGCCTCAGGACGCTCGTCAAACGAAGCTGCATTCACCTTGCAACTTCTTGCTCGATTGTATGGCACCAACAATATCAATAACTGTTCATATTATTGTCACCAAGCCTCAGGTGTTGGTTTAAATGCGACGATTGGTACAGGCACTGCAACAGTGCGTTACGATGATCTGTATAAGGCCGATTTAATTTTTGTATTTGGAGCTAACCCCGCGTCCAATCATCCCCGTTATGTAAAAACCCTGCTGCACTGCCGCCGCCGCGGCGGCAAAGTCATTGTGGTCAACCCGGCAAAGGAACCTGGTATGGTGCGATTTGCCTCACCGAGCGATTGGAAATCCATGATCAAAGGTGGCGAAGCGGTTGCAAGTGAGTACGTTCAACCCCACCTGGGCGGTGATTTGGCTTTTATACAAGGGCTTATTAAATATTTACTTGAACACGAATTGCACGACAAAGACTTCATTAAAACACGCACAGAAAACTTTGAAGAATTCGCCCAGCATATAAAAAGTTTGGAATGGCAGGATATTGAAATCGCTGCAGGTGTA
Source organism: Cellvibrionaceae bacterium (assembly GCA_050299435.1). GTDB lineage: Bacteria > Pseudomonadota > Gammaproteobacteria > Pseudomonadales > Cellvibrionaceae > 1162T-S-0a-05. Next base: position 15,965 of record JBNKVX010000011.1, read on the forward strand.
GATAAAGATACAATAGAAAAAATTGCTATTATCTATGCAAAATCCAAACGCTGTATTTTTTCGTGGAGCATGGGCCTTACCCACCATACACACGGAGTGGGGAATATTGAATCATTAGCAGCACTCGCACTAACTCGCGGCATGATAGGTCAACCCGGGAGCGGCTTACTTCCCTTGCGAGGCCACAGCAATATTCAGGGGACCGGGTCCATGGGCTTTACGCCCCAATTAAAATCAGCTATAGAAACTAAATTGGAGCAGGAACTTTCTCTGTCACTACCAAAAACAGTTGGTCTCGATACAATGAATTGCATGCAGGCTTCGCACAAAAACAAAATGCATGCTGCTTTAATGCTAGGTGGAAATTTACTGGCTTCCAATCCTGATTTTTCGTTTTCAGTCGACGCCATGAATAAAATCCCCTTTAAATGCTTTATCAATTCCACGCTGAACTTGAGTCATGTACATGGTGTAGATGGCGAAGTGGTTATCCTACCTATTCGTGTACGTGATGAGGAACAACAGGCAACCACACAAGAATCCATGTTTAATTTTGTGCGCTTAAGTAATGGCGGAATCAATCGCTTTGATCAATTAAAATCTGAAATAGAAATTATTTGTGCGCTAGGGAAAAAACTGGTGGACAAAAAACGTTTTGATTTTTCAGTCTTTATGAACCACGAAAAAATCCGCGAATTTGTTGGAGAAATAATTCCCGGATTTAACAAACTAAATAAAATTGATAAGGATAATGAAGAGTTTCACATTGAGGGGCGAACCTTACACACTCCGACTTTTAATACCGAAAGTGGTAAAGCAAAGTTTTCCATTCATCCATTCCCGCAGAGAAACTCGCAACACTACACCATGAGCAGCGTACGTAGCGAAGGTCAATTTAATTCTATTATTTTTGATGAACGTGACACTTATCGCGGCCAAGAAGAAAGATGGGTTGTTTTGATGCATCCCAGCGACATACAGAAAGAAGGTTTGCAGGAAAACCAGAAAGTAACGCTAAAAACACGCACAGGATGTATGGAAAATTTAAAAGTTAAACCTTTTGATATAAAACCGGGTAATTTAATGACCTACTATCCGGAAGCCAATATTCTGATTCCGACACAGACAGATAAACAAAGTGGCACACCCGGATTTAAATCTGTTGAAGTGGAATTAATTATTTAATCCTGACAAAATGCGCGCCCAAGCGCACACCAAAAATTTAAACCGAATGTAATAATGAGGATGTTAACACAATGATATCTGCACAAGATGCCTTAGCGCGCCTTCAGCAAGGTAACGAGCGATTTGTTTCAGGTGTGAGCAGCATCGATAAACCTATTAGTCAGATTAGGGAGAAGTCGATTTCTGATAGCCAGGCACCTTTCGCAATCATTTTAGGCTGCTCAGACTCCCGTGTACCGGCGGAAATTGTTTTTGATCAGGGGCTGGGTGATTTATTTGTTATTCGTGTTGCGGGAAATATTGTTGCCCCCTCACAAATTGGCAGCGTAGAGTTTGCGGTAGAACAATTTGGCACGCCTCTGGTTGTCGTGTTAGGCCATTCAAATTGCGGCGCTGTCCACGCCACCATTGATGTGTTGCAATCTTCGGCAGAAACTCAATCAAAAAACCTGCATTCGATTGTGAAACGTATTCGACCTATCGTTGAGCCTTTACTGCACACCGACTTAAATAACAACAAAGAACAATTGGTCGAAGCATGCATACGCGCCAACATTCTCGCGGCGGTCAATCACCTGAGTTCCGGTTCGCAAATGCTTGAATCCTATTTGTTGCAGGGCAAGATAAACATCGTAGGTGCTGAATATTCATTGCAAACGGGCAAAGTCGACTTTATTGCTCCTTTTTAGCCGTCAAACTGATGGATAAGGGTAAAATGTGCCTTTATCCCAATCGGATGTCACTGACGCCAAAAGTTTCGCTACAATAGAGAGATAGAGCACGTAAATAAAGGCTGCCTAGGAGACAAGCTATGCTATTTTCCAAAAAGGATCGCAACCCCATACCGGAAATGGATGCTTTTACATTAAGCCAGCAATCAGGTGGTAATGAGGAAAGTAGTGCCAGAATTGCGCAGCTAGAATTCAAGGTTGAGCGCCTGACGGCCCTGGTAGAATCCTTGTGGTCGATTTTGATTGCAAAAAGCAATTTAACAGATAAACACCTCTTGGCTCGGCTCGAAAAAATTATGGAATTAAGAGAAAGTCGCAGCTCTCCAAGGAATACTTGCAGCAAGTGCCAACAAAAAAATCCAATGACAAAAACAAACTGCCTTTATTGTGGAACCCCTCTTCCCAAACCCAATGAAGTTCAGGAAAGCCCTTTTAATTTTTAAGTCTGGAGTCTAAAAATGGAAGAGTTTGGGATAGCGAGGCTCACCAACCCTCGTCTCAACAAGGGTACCGCGTTCACCAATGAAGAACGCAAACGCTTTAAACTCGATGGTTTGTTACCCCACCGCGTCAGCACGATGGAGCAGCAGCTCGAAAGAAACCTTGCGAATTTCCGCAGCAAAGCAAACGATATTGAAAAATACATTTATCTTAATGCTTTGCAAAGACGCAACGAACGTTTGTATTACCGTTTATTAATAGACAACATCACTGAGCTGATGCCTGTTGTTTACACCCCCACGGTTGGACAGGCTTGCCAAAAATTTGCGAGTATTTTTCGAGAAACTAGCGGCTTTTATATATCCCTGGAAGATCGCGGCAATATCAAAAATCTTTTAGGAAATTGGCCGGAGCCTGATGTCAGATTAATCGTTGTGACCGATGGTGAACGCATCCTCGGTTTGGGAGACCTGGGAACCAATGGAATGGGAATTCCAATTGGTAAATTAGCTTTATATTGTGCCTGTGCAGGTGTCCGACCAGAACATTGTTTACCAATCATGTTAGACGTCGGCACGGAAAACGAAGCCTTTAGAAACGCACCCCTATACCTCGGACTAAGACAGCAACGCGCACGTGGTGAGGAGTATGCCAGTTTCATTGAAGAATTTATTGAAGCACTCAAATTTCACTACCCAAATGCCTTACTTCAATTCGAGGATTTCGCGACACCCAATGCGATTTCGCTGTTAGCACGTTATAAAAATTCACTTTTGTGTTTTAACGACGATATTCAGGGTACCGCAGCAGTTGCACTTGCCGGATTGTATGCTGCTACTCGCTTGACCAAAACCAAGCTTACTGAAAAACGGTATTTATTTGTGGGAGCGGGTTCGGCAGCAAGCGGCATTGGCAAGTTACTTGAAGTTGCTTTAGTCAAAGAAGGTGCAAGCCTGGAACAAGCTCGCGCTGCTATCAGTTTCGTTGATTTTTATGGATTGATAACCCAGCAACGTGAAGACACGCCATCCCACGTTAAAGATTATGCCAAAGATTTACCTAACATGGATTTATTGGAAGCGGTAAACACCATCAAACCGCATGTGATTGTTGGCGCAACCGGCGCTCCCGGTATTTTTAGCGCTGAGGTTATTCAAGCCATGGCCACGCACAATGAACAACCTGTAATTTTTGCTTTATCCAACCCAACTGCACATGCGGAATGTACAGCTGAAGATGCTTACCAACACAGTGAAGGCCGCGCGATTTTTGCAAGTGGCAGCCCCTTTGGTCCGGTTTTTGTGAATGATTCTTATAAAATTCCCGGTCAAGGCAACAATGCCTATATTTTTCCAGGCTTGGGTTTAGGCGCACTTATTGGCGGACTGACTGAAATAAATGATGACTTTCTTATTTGCGCTTCACATACTCTTGCAAATAGTGTTTCTGAAAAACAACTGAATCAAGGCTGCCTGTATCCGCCGCTTACCGAGATTCGCGAGGTTTCGTATGATATTGCCCTTGCCGTAGCAGAAAAAGCGAGAGACTTGGGGCTATCTAAATTGCAAGCTAATGAAGATTTAAAAAAGTTGCTAAACGACTATATCTATGACCCCCGCTATTAAATACGGATTTATCATTTTGAAATAGGGTTAATTTTATAACTGCGTTGGGTCAAGCCAGAGCTCAGCTTCGTCGACTGGCGTACCTGCTGGCAAGTTGGGATTTTCCAAGTGAAAACTTAACCTGTTTTTAAGATTGGATTTATCTAAAGCATCCCGAACCGAAGGATCATTCATAAAATATTGATGAAAGGAACCGTCAGCAATCATCATTCGCAAGCCTGATTCTAGTTCCCCTGCCAATTCAACATTGTCCGGGGAAACAAACAAATAAAACGGCATCTTATAAATCAGCATCAAATTGCGTTCAACACTCAAGTCCAAATCCGGACGTAAGGAAATTTCGGTCCAGGGTTCCTGCACTCCACGTGGAAAGGCATCGAAACGACCGCCGTCCACCATATGAAATAGATTTTCATATCGATTTGCAGCCACAACTTTTATTCCGTTATGACGCAGTATCATCGTGTCGGCCCAAGTTGCACCTTGCCCCATTGAGATTTGCTTTAAATCATCCCAAGTTTGCACGGAACTAAAGCGCGACTGATTGGCTGAGTTAATAATTAAAATTCGATAACCCAACAAACCTTTAAGAATGGGAATACGCACCGGCAACAACGATTCCTCCATTTTCTGATCAGTAGCTGCCCACATAATACTGAGCTTGCCACCCCTTACCATTTCTACAGTACGTCTTTGCGAAATATCACCATCAATTTTATCGTAAGCCCAGTCGTTCTCACTGTACGCAAGCGCCTTCTTCACCAGCTCAAATGAATATGTACCCAAGGCGTCTTCCCCCCCTAAATTGTAGAGTAGTGTCTTTTGATCCGCGTTTACCGACATAGCCAGAATTAGCAACAAGAGTGCAGCCACAAATACACCACAGTTAGAATATGATCGTGGTACATGATAAAAGATACTCAATATTCTATGTGTTCTCATAGTTTTTAAATCTCTCAAATTCTGGATAACCGGCCTCTGTACATTTAAAGTTGATACTTGCTATTGAGCTAAAACCTTAGTGGGGACGATCCTTTAATCCAATAAAAGTTTCTGCAAAAATTTCTGCTTCCATTGGTTTTCCATAGAAATATCCTTGCGCAAACCCGCAGCCATACTGTTTCACAATTTTTGCTTGTTCAGCACGCTCAACACCTTCGACAAGAGTTTTAAACCCTAGACTGGAAGTCATAGCCATAATGGCTTTTACAATATCTTTGTCGGCTTGATCAGTTTCAATATCGTCAATAAAGCTTTTGTCAATTTTTATCACATCCACATTAAAACGTTTCAAATAGGACAGCGAAGAATACCCGGTACCAAAATCATCAATAGCAAGATGGAAACCTGCTTCAGCCAGCTTGCTCAAATGGCTACTTGTATTCAATGATTCTTGTAGAAATGTGCCTTCTGTGATTTCTAATTGAATATTGTTAGGTTTAATTCGTGTTTTTTCGACCGTTTCCATTAAATCACTAATGAAACGTTGCGATTGCAACTGATGAGGAGAAACATTTACAGAAACATACTCCAAAGAAGTATTAATAACTTGCCACAAACAGAACTGTTTAAATGCTGTGTAATTTACCCAAGCACCAAGCTCATAGATTAAGCCACATTTCTCGGCGACACTAATAAAATCTAACGGCGATATAAAGTTGCCTTCTTTATCAATCCAGCGAATTAAGGCTTCACAGCCCACAACTTTCAAGCTATTCAGGTCAACAATGGGCTGATAATAAAGTTTAAATTCTTCATCACGCAGCGCTTCGCGCAATTTATTTTCCATAGTGACTTTTTTATTCAAGGCTACCGACATTTCCTTGTCATACCAGGTAAATTGGTCACGCCCACCATCTTTGGCCTTATACATCGCCAAATCTGCCATTTTTATAAGTCCTACCGCATCATTAGCATCTGCCGGATAACAACTTAAGCCCATTGAAGCTTTAATATTAATTGTCGCCCCGGTAGAGACATAAAAAGGTTCTTGCAGACATTTTTGAATATCTATCAATAGTTTCAAGCAAGTTTCATCACTAGGGCTATCATTCAGTAAAATTCCAAATTCATCACCACTTAAACGTGCAATTAAGTGCTTGCTATCAAGAAGAGGAGTAACCCGATTTACAACTTCACACAAAACTGCATCACCGACCGGGTGTCCGAAACTGTCATTGATATCTTTGAAATTATCCAAATCCATAACTAAAACAACAAAGTTGTCATCAGTTTTCCGGGATCGGGCAATCTGCTTGTTAAGTTCAAAATTAAAGGCAACCCGATTTGGCAGTTGGGTTAAATCATCCTGGAACGCCATTTCCTTAAGACGCCTTTCGCTCTCAACTTCCTTAGTGACATCCCAATTGATTCCGACAACACGATAAAGCTGATTGTTTTCATCCAAAATTCCGCGTGCCTGCGCGCGCAAATGACGTTTTCGACCATCCGGTAAGTTTACTGTGAACTCACCCTTTTCCAAGCGTGTGCCGTGTCGTGCTTTTCTCAATAATTTTTCAATTCGTTCTCGATCATCCGCACTCACGGCGCGCTCCCAAACTGAGCGAATCGGGATATGGGTTTTTCCTTCAAAGCCGTAAAGCGCATACATCCGATCGTCCCACACCATTTTGTGGTCGCGTATATACCAGTCCCAAATTCCGATGTGCGCACCATCCAGCGCTAACCTGAGTCGATCAGTCATCTTATTGGTTTCAGTTTGGATTTTGCGTTCCAAAGTTATGTCGGAGATTGTCGAGAGTACACCAAGGTATCGCTCGTCCTTAACACGGTGTATTAAGATTGAATCGACGCGCAGCCAAGTGGTGGGTTTAGAGTTCGCTACCACACCCAAAACAAAACCTTGCATGGAAACGCCTGTTTGCAAGGCAGTGAAAGAAGGGAAATCGCTCCAGTTCATGGTTTCACCCAAACCATCTATAGCTGTCCAGGTGTTTTCTAAGGCTTTCGTATCAAAAATCAGGGATTCAGGGACACCGAGTAAATCTATTGCAGTGTGATTAGCAACTTGCACATCCCCATTGAGCGTTTGATAAACAGCTCCGCAGCCAAGGTTTTCAAATAAAGTCTTGATTAGCCCCTCAGGTAAGGCTTCCGATATTTGAATCCCGCTACGCACTAGTTGTTGGGTGTGTTGTGTAGATAAAGCCATAGATCTGCCACTTAGTATCTCTTAAAGTGTAGACCGCATTCGCAGACGCTCGGGGTTTGAGCAATAAAAAAGCCCCAAATTAGGGGCTTTCGCGGGATTTCCGGACTCTAGGCAGGTTTATTCCTGAGATTCTGATGCTTCAGGCGCCACTTCGGCCTCTTTCTTCTGGTTTAGCATATCTTCTGGTACTCCGTTCTTAATGAATGCTTTAGCAATAATATTCATAGCATCCAGGGAATGCAGATGGGCGTAGGCCCAAGCAATCCAACCACTCTTAAGCCAGTGGCTAACTTCACTTTCACTGAGTTCGACCAGTTTTCTCTCATCCACCATATACATTTCGCCAAAATTCACATTGCTCTCACCGATTTTTACAGTGGGCGTAAATTTCTGCAGCATATCTTTTTCAATTAACTTACTGATAAATTCGTCGGTGGCCTTGTAGTTGGCCACTGACTGCTCCAGAAAATTCACTGTCCCTTTCAGCGCATCACTGGCTTCACCGTCTTCCTTAAAAAGCGGTTCACCTTGCTCTTCAGAAAAATGCGGGGCCTGCTTATCAATGATAACCAGGTTATCTTCCGATAAAACAAAGGGATAGCGGCGAATATAGTTAGGAACATAAACGTCTTCCCAACTTTCTCCATAGTCATGGGAGTCTTTCTTTAACGATAACAAAGCGAGGGGGATGTAACCTTTCTCGGCATTCTTAATGAACACAACTGGAAAGTGTCGACTGCACTTAAAAAACTCAAATCCGGAAACGGGGACAGCGTTTACGTTGTTGGCAAATCCGAAGCCTAAGCCTCGGCTGAACTTAAGGTTGGCGTGTTTGACTTTATCCAGAGGGATGGGTTCTTGGTAAAAATGTAGCTGGGCCATATTACTATTCTTCTAAATTCTGTTTACATCAGGGTCTAATTTGGCCCAATAATTTCTCGGGCCGCAAGGACGGGCGATAGTATCAGGCCAAGCCAGCTCTGAACAGTCTGGATTTGTGAACTCAACTTTCTACGAAAGCGCGCTCAATTACGTAATGCCCCAGCTTGCCACCCCGCGCTTCCTTGAAGCCACGCTCATCAAGGATCTGACAAGTATCTTTCAACATGGCCGGGCTGCCACAAATCATAAATCGATCATTTTCAAGATTAATGTCGGGTAAGCCCAGATCTCGACAGAGCTGACCGTTTTCCAGGAGATCGGTTAAACGGCCCTGATTACGATAGCTTTCGCGGGTGACCGTCGGGTAATACAACAATTTCTCCCTTACTTCCTCACCAAAAAACTCGTTATGGGGTAATTCATTAAGGATCAGATCCTGGTACGCGAGCTCATTCTTAAAGCGCACACCATGAGTAAGAATGATCTTATCGTAAAGCTCATAAATTTCCGGGTCTTTAATGATGCTAAGGAAGGGCGCCAAGCCCGTGCCGGTACTCAACAACCACAGGTTTTTCCCTGGCAAAAGACTTGAGGACACCAAAGTCCCGGTTGATTTGCGATTTATCAAAATCTGATCACCCGGCTTAATATGCTGAAGCTGGGAGGTGAGCGGCCCATCCGGAACCTTAATGCTATAAAATTCCAGCCTATCTTCATAATTTGCACTGGTAATACTGTAGGCACGCAAGAGGGGGCGGCCGTCTTCCTGCTCAAGGCCCATCATTGTGAAATGTCCATTGTGGAAGCGGAATGAAGGATCACGCGTCGTACTGAAGCTGAATAAATTATCAGTCCAATGATGAACATCGATAACTTTTTCACGCATTAAACTGCTCATAGTCAAAATCCGAGATAATAGGCAAGAGTTTTTCAGTGTATGTTTTGAACCAATAACTGTAAATCAGGTTATTTTTATATATATGATCGATTTATCCGATATATAATATGGGCCATGAAATATAGCCTTAGACAATTGGAAGTGTTTCTCGCCGTCGCCCACTATGAAAATGTTTCGCGTGCAGCCACGGCCTTATCCATGTCTCAATCCGCTTGCAGCGGCTCGCTCAAGGAACTGGAACAACAGTTCAGCATTCAACTGTTTGATCGCGTGGGTAAGCGTTTGCAAACCAATGAAATGGGGCGCAAGTTTCGTCCACGCGTAGAAAGTCTGATGCAACAAGCCAAGGAACTGGAAGCGGAGTTTCGTGAACACAAAACCAGCGGTTTGTTGAAAATTGGCGCCACACTCACAATTGGCAACTACCTGTGTGTTCGCTTAATCCAAAGCTATCTAAAAGAGCAAACAGCGCAGGCGAAACTTGAAGTGGCCAATACGCGGGTGATTGTCGAGAAATTACTGAATTTTGATATAGATATCGGAATGATTGAGGGGGAAATCAATCACCCGGAACTTCTCATGCTCCCCTGGATGGATGACGAACTGCAATGTTTTTGTTCTCCGCAACACCCTTTGGCGACTACCAAAAAAATAGACACTAAGGATCTAATAGAGGCCACCTGGATATTGCGCGAAACAGGCTCGGGAACCCGTCAGATATTTGAGCGCGGCATGGGCTCTCTCTATCCTCAACTCAAGGTAGTTTTGGAGCTGGAACATACTGAGGCGATCAAACGCGCAGTTGAAGCCAATATGGGCATATCTTGCCTATCCAAAATCGCGCTTAAAGATGCGTTTGCTCGCGGTAGTCTGGTGGCTCTAAATTCACCACAGGACTTCAAACGCAAATTGTATTTAGTGTTGCACAAAGACAAATATCGCAGTGCCGGCATACAACATTGGCTGAATATTTGTGGTGATCTAAAATCGATAACATAAGCAAAGTGATAAACCTTTAACGCGGTGATTGTCAGCCGAAACAGCGATTTTCTGTTAAGCTTGCCCACTTCCAGGCGATTACCTCGCCCAGGTTATCCTTCTTTTCATATACGATTAAATAAAAATAAGTGTCAGACTGATATCGAGGAAAAAAATGAAAGCGATTTCCAAACGACAATTTTTAAAAGGCAGCGCCTCTATTGGTTTAGTCGGCGTGAGTGCAATGGCCTCCGCTCAGGATGCCTCTCGTTACCTTGAGGGAGCAGCACCCGTCAGGTACCCGGAACCCGATGTTATTCCACTCGACCCTCGATTCAAATATAAGGTTGGCAATGCCTCGATTGAACGACTCTATACCGGTTTACGCTGGGCAGAAGGCCCCGCCTGGAGTTCGGTAGGTCGCTATCTCATTTGGAGCGACATTCCGCGGAATGAACAATTACGTTATACCGAAGAAAACAATCTGGTGTCTCGCAACTTCCGCCAACCGTCTGGTCACAGCAACGGAAACACTTTTGATTTCCAGGGACGCCAGATCTCTTGTCAGCATTTAGACAGACAAGTCGTGCGCTATGAACATGACGGCAGCACCACTGTGCTTGCCAAGGGTTACCAGGGCAAAGAATTCAACGCGCCCAACGATGTTGTCGTGAATCCGAACGATAATAGCATTTGGTTTACCGATCCCGGTTATGGATCTCTAGGTTGGTATGAAGGAACGCTGGCCGATACAAACTCCCCGCAGCCCTATCAAAAAGAAGCGGTTTATCGTATCGATGCACAAAGCAAGAAAGTGGAAAAAGTCACTGATGATGTATTTAAACCCAATGGCTTGTGTTTTTCACCGGACTACAAAAAACTTTATGTGTCGGACACAGGTTCATCACATTATTCCAAAGCAAAAGCAGTGATTCATGTGTGGGATATCGACGGAAAAAATCTAAAAAATGGTCGCACCTTTTGCTCGATGAAATACAAGGATAAAACCGGCGGCGCCGACGGTATTCGCTGTGATATTCACGGCAATATTTGGGCGGCGGCTGGTTGGGCTGGCGAAGGTTTTGACGGAGTACATATTTTTGCACCTAACGGCGATCGTATTGGTGTTATTTTACTGCCGGAAGTGCCTGCTAATCTTTGCTTTGGGGGCAAACATCGTAACCGCTTGTTTATAACAGCAAGCCAATCGCTTTACGCTGTCTACACTGGCACCCAGGGCGCACATATTACTTAATCTATTTTATGAATCGAGCCTTCCCCACAACGCGCCTTAGACGCAATCGCTTTGCAGAGTTTTCGCGCCGATTGGTGCGTGAAAATGAATTGAGCCCCGCAGATTTTATCTATCCTGTTTTTGTTATTGAGGGAAAAAATAAACGCGAGGCGATTGCATCGATGCCCGGACAGGAGCGACTGAGCATTGATGAGCTGGAACGCGAAGTGGCAAACTTGCTTGAACTTGGTATCCCGGCAATTGCTTTATTTCCCAACGTGGACGCACAACTTAAAACCCCTAATGGCGACTACGCCTGGGACGAGCAGGGGCTCATTCCGCGCTGCGTGCAAAGAATTAAATCTTGCTTCCCGGAAATGGGGATAATTTGTGATGGCGCGCTCGACCCTTACACTACACATGGTCAAGATGGCATTATTAACGATGAAGGCTATGTGCTGAACGATGAAACCGTGGAGGCTCTGCAAAAACAAGCGCTTATTTGCGCACACGCAGGCGCAGATGTCATTGCTCCCTCAGATATGATGGACGGGAGAGTTGGCGCAATACGTCAATCTCTAGACGAAGCCAATTTAATTTATACGCAAATATTGGCGTACGCCGCGAAATACGCTTCCGGCTACTATGGACCCTTTCGCGACGCCGTTGGCTCAGCTGCCAACCTTGGCAAAGGCAATAAATTCACCTATCAAATGGATCCCGCCAATAGTGATGAGGCGCTACACGAAGTTGAGTTGGACTTAAACGAAGGCGCTGACATGGTCATGGTAAAACCTGCTATGCCCTATCTCGATATTGTCCGCCGCGTAAAACAAACATTTGCGGTACCTGTCTTCGCGTATCAAGTCAGTGGCGAATACAGTATGCACAAATTAGCCGTGCAAAATAAGGTGCTCGCAGATTCAATCATTCTCGAATCCTTGCTCTGTATAAAACGCGCTGGCGCAGATGGTATCTTGACTTACTTTGCAAAAGACGCGGCACTCGCTCTCAAAAAATAATTTCTTTTTCTCCCGGTTTTCTATTTCCATCCTCGGCAAATGCCGACAGTCTGCTACGCTTAACAGGGTATACAACAAGTTCGTGAGATGAGACCTGTCTATGAGAAATGTGCTGATCCCCTTCGCAATTGGCGCGCAAATAATTGCTTTGGTTAGCTTGTTTATTTTTGATCATGCTATGTCCGCTTCGCTACTCATATTAGTGAGTGCAGTGGCTTTATGTGTCGAGTATTACAATTCATTGAATAGCGACGACGAATTTACTCAAGATGACATTTCTACAATTTCTCCCACAAGTCGTCATCAATCGGAGTTACTACAAAGTTTCGTTAGCGAAATGAAGGAACAAATTACGACGACAGAAAACGAACTCAACCAACTCTATGGCGTGCTAAACAGTGCCACTACCAGTTTGAGCTCCACGGTGACTGGCGTTGAAAGTGGGACGGAAAATCAACGTAAAGCATTGAAAATTCTTGTTGAACAACTTCTTGACGCCACTACTGCAGAAAGTGCCGCTACGCGCGACGAACGCAGCAACATTCAGGATTTTGCACAAACTGCAACAGATACGGTGAAAAAACTAATGGGGCAAGTCGAAGAAATGCAAAACGCTACTATAAAATTGCGTAACGATTTTGAACACATTTCTTCAGACTTTAAGGAAGTGACCGCCTACTTAAAAGACATCAATGATATTAATTCCCAAACCAATCTTCTCGCACTGAATGCCGCCATTGAAGCCGCTCGCGCTGGGGAAGCTGGTCGTGGATTCAGTGTTGTTGCCGACGAAGTGCGCTCGCTGTCGATGCGTACTGATGAATTTAACGAACGTATTCGCAGCAAAATCGCTGAAACTGAAAATCGACTTGAAGGTTCTATCGAAACACTGAAAAGTTCGGCGAATATTGAATTGGAACATGCACACAAATCTCAATCTGCTATTGAAGATCTATCAAGTGAACTAAAAGGCATGCACAGTATTGTGTTACAACAATCTGAAGAAGTGGAAGAATTGTCTCACCGCATTCACGATATCGTTAAAGAGGGCGTGCTGTCCTTGCAGTTTGAAGATATTGCCCGTCAACTTATCGAGCACATCAATAAGCGTGTAAACAGTATCGATCGCTTTGTGAATGAATTATTGGGCGGTTACGCTGATTTCTGTCAGGCTCAGAACCAAACTGTGCGCGCTGAATTACTCACTTCGCTTACTGGTCGTTTGTCTGAGGCAAAAGCAGAATTTTCAAAACTCGAGCAAAAATCCGTACAACAACGCAGTATGGCGGTAGGTGACGTCGACTTATTTTAGTCTTGCCAATAAACTACTCGGCGTACCAGCTGCCATCGTTGTTACGTTTTATAAAAAGCTGAGAATACCAGTAAAACCGCCCGTTTCCTGAATCCACTGTGCAATTGTAACGGCTACGCCCAGCATTCAACGCGCGATTCGCCCGTACAACTATTGTTGACGATTGTACTTTTGTTGAGATCGCTCCCTGTCCTGAAGCGAAGCACTGGAAATTTTTTAGAAACCGCGCAAGTGGTGTATTAATTCTCAAAATAGGAGCATCGACACCGCTGGGTAATTCCGGGTCTATAAAACGACCGTGCCCAGGGCTTTCAGTTTCAACAGAATTGACGGGCAGCGGCAAGCTAAACACTTTTGTCGCGAAGTCTTGCATATCACCATAGTCGCCACCAAAAGGAAAACGAGGCAACACCTGCGGATCTGAACTTGCAGCCAGCGGCCCACTTTGTTGGCCAAAGGCAATATAACCTTTTTTCTTAAGCAAGCGCTGTAAATCCGAATTATATTCACCATAGGGCCAGGCAAACACCTTTTCTGCTTTACCAATATTGGCTTTAATTCTCTGTTCAGCAAAATCTATCTCGCGCCCCATGCGTTCTATCCACATTGAATTCGTTTCATCTTTAACCTGGCGAATCATATGCAAGTGACTATCGGTGTGATTGCCAATTGTTGCTCCGTGTTTTGACATTTCTTTGAGTTGTTTCCAGCTGGCAAAACGTGGATTTTTCTCGTCGTGTGCTTTGGAATTAACAAAAACAGTAAAAGGCCAATTGCGTTTTTTTAAACGGGGATAGGCTTCGCTGTAGATCGAACGATAGCCATCGTCAAAAGTGATGACCACAGCTCCGTCTGGAAATCCTTTTTTACTTTTTAGAATTTTGGGAATCTCATTTATATCAATCACTTTAAATTTATTTTGATCCAGAAACTGCAGGTGTGCCTCAAACAGTGCCGGGCTAATACTTGTCGAAGGAGGTGCATTTTCCGAGATGTGGTGATATTGCAATACCACTAAAGCCTGTGAGGGAAGTGACGCCAGTATTATCAACAACGTGAAGTAAGCTAGTTTACTCATATTCTCTCTAATTCGACCCACTAAACTTGCATCGATTTTATTTCAGGTGTTCGTATAATAGCGGATAATGATGCTAGCCGGAAAACCGATCGAGGTTAATGTGAATATTCTCAAACATTGTTTGGGTCAGGAATACTCAAAACTCTCACCTCTTATCCAGCGTGCTCATATTGGGAAAGTAAAACTCCAGGGCCAAGCCAAAATTGAACGCGGGAATTCTCTTGCGAATATCTTGTGCTGGCTAACCGGGATGCCTGCCTCCGCAGATCAAGCGGAATTCATTGTAATGGGTGAGCATCTTGAGCAGGGCATCATCTGGAATCGTCTTATCAATGGCAAAGCAATGAATTCCTGGTTTGCACTGCAAGACAAGTCGCTCGTTGAAAAACTCGGTTTTATTCATATGTATTTGCAACTGTCGGTTAGCCCAGAAGGTTCTCTGGTTTATAGCCTGTTTAAAACACGTTTTTGGGGTATTCCGATCCCACGCTTTCTTTCCCCCAATGTGATTGCAGTAGAGGGACAAGAAAACGACGCCTATGTATTTGAGGTTAGGGTCACCATGCCGGTAATTGGACTCTTGATTCAATACGCTGGCACTTTAAGTCTGGAGACTGATACGGATTTAGCCAAGACGCATTGAAGGAAATGATTACCAACAGTGACTACAAAATTAATGACTATGAAATAGTCAAAGACAGCGTTAAAATGACTACCCAATAATAATTTGGTTGGCCGTTGAAAGCATGCATCTCGGTCAAAAGGGGGAAGCATGAATCCAGTAATGCAGTTTAAGAGCCCACTTCTTTATCTCAATCCCTTGAGCCTTCCGTACTACGATTTTTTTGCCACTCTTATAAATGCCCTCGCCTGGCGATGCCCACAAGAGGTACTTAAAGATGATTACCGTCGTTTTGTAGGAGCAAACCATTTGGAAATCGGCGCAAGAACAGGAAAAATGCTCGACCAGCTTAACAAACCTGCTGGCAGCTTTCGGCTTTCTCTGATTGATCTTAACCTTTGCTCCTTGCGGGCAACGAAAAAACGATTGGCTCGCTATACGCCAAATGTTTTTCAAATCAATATTTTTGATGAGCTCAATCCTATTGAAGAACGTTTTGATAGCATCGCGATTAACCGCGTATTACAAAGCATTCCCCAAGGTTTTTATACTAAGGGAATAGTTTTTTACCATCTTAAAAAACTACTCAAGAAAAATGGCGTGCTCTTTGGTTCTACCGTTGTTTCCAAAGGCTGTCAGCACAACCTCCTTTCATACACGCTAAACCAGTGCTGCAATTGGATTGGTTTATATAAAAATCGACATGATAGTGTGTTAGAGCTTGAGAAATCCCTGAAGGCCTATTTCCGGGACGTACGTATCGAGGTACATGGCAGCACCGTACTTTTTTCAGCCCGCTAAATTTTATTGATTTCTTAATTTGCACATTTATTTCTTATTTATAAATTCATACATGTAGCACTACCCCCACACTCAGCGAAGTAATATGTCGGAAATCATCACCCACCCAGGCAGTGAAAGGCCACGTTTAAACCATATTGATGCTTTACGAGGTTTTGCTCTCGCCGGCATTGTTGTTGCTATCGGTCTTGTTCTACCGTTGTTTTACCGTATCTTTGATTATCCGCCTTGTTTTTATTTATGCACAAATTCAGTTGAGTAAAACTTGGTTAGCGCATTACCGTTTTGGACCGCTCGAATGGTTGTGGCGAAGCGGCACCAATTTTCGAGTAGTAAATTTTAAAAATTAGCCCCGGATCTTTGAGCCGACTGTGCAAGCTGGATAAAAGCGTCAAAATAATCACGCTTAATGTCGGCTTTGCGCACAACCAAATGCAGTTGCTTTTTCACCCCATCCTTACCCAACTTAATGCCTTGCAAGGCATAGGTCTGTTGATATTTTTCTAGCAGCCAATGCGGCAGAGTACAAACTCCACGACCACTCGCTACCAACTGCAACATCACTTCAATTGTTTCGATATGAATATGTTCTTTCGGCTCCACCCCTTCGGGCAACAAAAATAATGAAAAGATATCAAGCCGAGATTTCTCAACGGGGAAGGTAAAAAGTTTTTGATTAGCAAGCGCCTTGGGTTTAATAAAACGAGGCAAATGCGCTGCAGTTTTTGCGACCAACATTAGCTCATAATCCAATACCGGGATATTCAAAAGGTCTTCTCTGTTAAGTGGGTCACTGGTAATTAGTACATCGATTTTATGTTGATCCAGCGCTGCCATGCCGTCGAGGCGAAAAGCCTGGGTGACATCCAGGTCAACTCCGGGCCAATGTTTCAGGTAGTCAGGCATTATTGTCATCAACCATTCGTAGCAGGGGTGGCATTCCATACCCAAACGAAGCCTCCCTTTTTTACCTATCGCAAAAGACTGCAAAGTTTGCTCGGCATTCAGAAAATGTGGTTCAAGTGTCTGCGCACATTTCAGTAAGTATTCGCCTGCCTCCGTTAGCTGTATTTGCCTCCCGCGCTTTTCCCAAAGGGCCAGCCCAAGATAGTGCTCCAATTTTTTAATGCTATGAGAAAGCGCTGACTGCGTGAGATGCAAGTTCTCAGCGGCGGCTGTCAAACTGCCGCTCTCAGACAGCGCCAATAGTAGCTTCAGGTGTGTTCTCTCCAACATCTGTGGGGACCGCCATTGGTGTTAAATCACAATACATGAATATTATTCATTAATAATTGAATTAATACTATTATTATTCATAGTTAGACTTTCCCAGGATTTCAAAAACTTCAGGAGAACAACAATGATCACGATAAATAACCACGGATTTCCAAGAATTGGAGACAGAATACAGCTAATCACCCTTCTCAGAAGTCTGATCGGCCTAGCTACCTTAATAGAACTGTTAAAGCCTTTATGCTCGTAACAAGCGGTGTAAGCGATAGCGCTCAGATTCATACTCACATATGCTATTCCGATTTCGATGACATTATTAGTTCTGTCGCAGCTCCGGATGCCGATGTGATTACCATTGAAAGTTCACGTTCACATATGAAACTCTTGTCTGCTTTTGCTGACCTTCATTATCCAAACCAAATCGGCCCAGGTGTTTTTGATATTCATAGCCCGAAGACGCCCGAAATAGAGGACATAGTAAAGTGCCTGAATATGCGCTCGGCTATATCCCCATTCATCAAATATGGGTTAACCCTGATTGTGGATAAAAACCCGATCCTGGCCTGAGATCTTACCCGCGCTAAAAAACAATAGAAGCAACACATTCACTACCCACAGCCCTGCAAAAAACCTCTGAAAGCACCCAAGTAGCGCGCACTCCGATCAAGGTTTTTATATATAAATATTTCGCGTAAAAGTTTTATTTGAGTCTATTTTTTTGTGTGAAATAATAGACCTAAATAAAACTTATAGGCGACGCGAGACCGTTGACGATCAGACCACGTGCACTCTGCGAGAATTGCCAGTACTGACAATAAAAATTAATCCCAAACAGGACGCAATATCCATGTATAAAAAAATTCTCATTCTTTCTTTACTTGTATTTTTAAGCCATCTATCGCTAGCCTTGGAGCTTCCTCTCACCTTTGGTGATGGCATGGTATTGCAGCGCGACGTAACGATTCCTGTGTGGGGTTGGGCGGATAAAAATTCTGAAGTAAGAATCAATTTTAATCAGCTCAGTGTAAGCGTAATGACGAATTCTCAGGGAGAGTGGGCTGTGAAATTACCGGCAATCTCTGCCGGCGGACCGTACGAACTTAGTGTTGAAAATAAAGATAAAACACTAACAGTGAAAGATATTTGGATGGGTGATGTTTGGCTATGTTCAGGTCAATCCAATATGGAGTGGCCCCTACACTCCGCAGAAAATGCAAATAAAGAAATTGCTGAAGCCAAAGATACAATGATTCGTCATTTTAAAGTCCCACGCTCTTGGGCCAGCGCTCCAAGCGACAGGCTGCAAGGTGGTGATTGGCAAATAAACTCTCCGGACATCGCTGGCTCTTTTACCGCGGTAGGCTACTTTTTTGCAAAACGAATTCGACAAGATCACAACGTACCTATCGGCTTGTTGAATTCGACCTGGGGTGGCAGCTCAATAGAAGCTTGGATGGATGCACCTTTACTTGGACTCGATACTGAAAACGCTCAGCGTGAACTGAGTAAATTGGAAGGACAGGAGGAAGTTGTCGCTGAACAAGTCAGAGAGCGAATCCGTCAATGGCCAAATTCACTCACCAATAATTATGACAGTGCGAATGCCGACTGGAGTTCAGAAAAATTAGCAGTTGATGACTGGTTTGATCTTGAGGCGCCATCACTTTGGGAGCAAAAATATTTTACAGGTCTTGATGGCGTAGCGTGGTACAGAAAAACTTTTACCTTGAGCAAAGAAGAAGCGGCGCAGGATTTGCAATTAAATCTTGCTCGCATTGACGACCACGACATTAGCTACGTTAATGGGCATAAAGTTGGAGAGACAAATGCTTACAATAGAATCCGTTTGTATACGGTACCCAAAAATATATTAAAGGCAGGCACCAACACAATTGCAATTCGCGTATTAGATACTGGAGGTGGTGGTGGAATTTGGTCCGACCCTGAACTGCTCAGCATTCAAGGCAAAAATTTCAAAAAATCCTTGGCAGGCACCTGGAAATTTAAAGTCGATAAGGGCATCGTCACTTTGGAGGCTAATCGCAACCAAACTGCTACAGCCCTATACAATAAAATGCTGCATCCACTGATTAAGTTTCCTATCAAAGGCGTAATTTGGTATCAGGGTGAATCCAATGCAGGCAATAGCCAGCAAGCTTTAGCTTATCGCGATCAGTTTTCAGCAATGATTCAAGATTGGCGACAAAAATGGGGGCAAGCTGAGCTACCATTTTATTGGGTACAACTCGCCAACTTTCAAACCGGCAATAACAGTGGTGAAGATATTCCCTGGGCAATACTTCGCGAATCGCAAACGGCAACTTTAGCACTACCTCATACTGGCGAAGCCGTCATTATTGACGTAGGCGACCCCGAGGACATTCATCCTCGAGACAAACTTACCGTCGGAAATCGGCTTGCATTACATGCATTGAAAAATGAATATGGCGAAAATATTTATGCCGCTAGCCCTGTGTTTAAAAGCGCAAGCACCAAAAAAGGGAAAACCACTTTAAAAATACAAGCTGGAAGCAAACTCAAAGTAAACGGCAAGAACGCACTGGGATTTGAAATAAGAGATGAAAATGGAAAATGGCATCAGGCCAAAGCCAAAATTAAAGGCAAAAATGTTATTTTAACAAACAAAAACGTATCTCAAGTTGTTGCTGTAAGATACGCTTGGAGTGATAACCCCGAAAATGCAAACATTAGTGACAAGGCAGGCTTACCGCTCACGCCTTTTCGCCACTCCTTTTAGTCTTGTTTTAGTCTTACAACCGCGGTGCTTCGGCACCGCCGGTAATAATGGATCCGACTTACTGTATTGGCAGCAGCACAAAGTCAAGCTAGTCTCTGCAGCAACTTATGCGACTATAGGAATTTTGTGATAAAAATCGAACTTGATGCGTATTCTTCTGTCTAAACGCATTCAAAATCGGGAGTCTCGTGATGAAACAACGTTTAATAATGGCATGGCGCAATAACAAAGGCTTGTTACTGTTCTTTGTGCTGATGTTGATTTTCCGTAGTGCAGTCGCGGACTGGAGTGATGTACCGACAGGCTCAATGAAACCAACTATATTGGAAGGCGACAGAATCTTTGTGAATAAGCTCGCTTACGACATTCGTCTACCATTCACACATATTTCCCTGTACAAACTCGATGACCCAACACGCGGCGAAATTATCATTTTTGATTCTGAGGTTTCAAATAAGCGCTTAGTCAAAAGGGTTATTGGTGTACCGGGTGATCGCATCGCCATGGAAAATAATCAACTTGTGATTAATGGCAAGGTTCTCAATTATACTTCATCAGCTAAAACAGAAAATGCCAGAGACTTCCTGGAAGCATTACCTAATAAGCAACATAAAATTCGTGTAAGCCAATCTATTTCATCACTCGCCAGCTTTTCTTCTGTCGTTGTCCCGCAAGGTCACTACCTGGTTTTAGGGGATAATAGAGACAATAGCGCCGATTCCAGAGTCATTGGCTTTGTACCACGCAACGAAATAGTGGGTAGTTCTCGTTTTATTGTCCTGTCACTGGACTACAATAATTATTTTCTTCCGCGAAAAGATCGCTTTTTTCAAGAGATGCTATGAAGCTTGTTTATACGCACGAAAACAAAATTCTTGTAGAAAATGCGCGCAATCTGCTTGCCGAAAGCAAGATTGATTGCACACTGCGAAATGAATTTTCTTCCGGTGCGATTGGTGATTTAGCGCCTATAGAAGCCTGGGCTGAACTGTGGGTTGTGAATGAAGCTGACGAACAAAGAGCGAAATCCATCCTTCAACGTCTAAACGAAGATCAGACAGGAAAAGAATGGATCTGCCAATGCGGTGAAAGTAATGAAGCGGGATTTGAAAGTTGTTGGTCCTGTCAGGCAGATAAAATATCTACCGATGAATAAGGCTTCAGCAATTCGAGTTTAGGAATAATTTTCCACTCGCTGCTTTTGTTTACCCAACCCTTCAATCCCCAATTCAACAACATCACCCTCATTTAAATACACTTGTGGGTTTTGTCCCATTCCTACGCCGGGGGGCGTTCCCGTTGAAACAATATCACCCGGCTGCAAACTCATAAACTGGCTGAGGTAACTCAATAAGAAGGCGGGTTTATATACCATTTTATTTGTACTGCCATCCTGGTACATTTTGTCGTTCACTTTAAGCCAGAGATGCAAATTACCTGGATCTGAAATCTCATCTTTTGTTACTAACCAGGGGCCTATAGGGCCAAAAGTATCGCAGCCCTTTCCCTTGTCCCACTGACCACAGCGCTCCAATTGAAAATGCCGCTCACTCACGTCATTCACCACACAGAATCCGGCAATATATTCCATCGCATCAACTTCGCTAATGTATCGTGCTTCTTTTCCTATAACAAAACCCAATTCGACTTCCCAATCCATTTTTTTCGAACCCAAGGGTTTCACTAAATTATCGTCCGGGCCTATTATCGCACTTGTGGCTTTCATAAAAACCACAGGTTCTTCAGGCACCGTTGCGCCAGTCTCTTCCGCATGGTCCGAGTAATTCAGGCCAATACAAATGAATTTTCCACTGTTGCCAACACAAGCTCCGATACGGGGATTATTTTCTACCACGGGCAAGGTGTCGAGCTTGAGAGACCCAAGTTTTTCAAGTAGATCCGGACACAATGTCTCTCTTGAGATATCACTGACCACCCCACTCAAATCACGAATCTTGCCTTCGTTATCCAACATCCCTGGCTTTTCCTGACCTTTGTTTCCATAGCGTAATAATTTCACGAATACTCTCTCACTTTTTTTGTAAAAATTTAGCTCGTCCAACCACCATCAATAATCTGTGTCGTTCCGGTGGTATAAGCAGATGCATCGCTAGCCAAATACAATGCGAGTTGCGCAATTTCTTCGGCACTTCCCAAACGACCCATTGGCTGGCGAGCCGTAAAGTTTTCTAAAGCTTTTTCGTAATCACCGGTAGCGCGCAAACGATCTTCCAAAGAAGGTGTTTTAACCGTACCGGGACAAATTGCGTTACATCGTATTCCATCCTTCACATAATCTGCAGCGACGGATTTAGTCAGGCCAATCACTGCCGCCTTACTCACACCATAAACAAATCGATTAGGCACACCGATTACAGAACTCGCAACCGAACTCATATTCACAATTGAAGCTGTATTATTTTGCTTGAGCAGAGGCAGAAATGTTTTAATCATGCGATACATCGCACCCACATTTAAATTCAATGAAAAATCCCAGTCTGCTTCTTCACAATGTTCAAGATCACCATTATGCACAAAGCCAGCACAATTGAAGAGGATGTCGAGTCGATTATATTGTTGTTTAAAATTGGAATAAATTTACTTAAAACTAATTTTGCAACTCAAATCAGCCACATAGGTTTTGCAGATAATTTCCTCTGCAAGAGACTGCAGCCCGGCCTTGTCTTTATCCACGGCAAATATTTTTGCTCCAGCTTCAACGAAGAGTTTACAGGCCGCACGCCCTATACCCTGGCTCGCGCCTGTTACCAAAGCGATTTGGTTTTCAAGACTGATCATCATATGTTAAATATCACAAGCTATGCGTCGTATTCATTATGTTTATTTGAAAAGTTAGCGAGCAGCACCAAGAGGAAGGCAAGCTGGCCCGATAGGCTCAAAAGATTTATACGTTAAAATGAATTCCTGGTGCCCCAGTTCTTCTGAAACACTTTTTTCACCTTTTACGACTGCCATAACCCTTGCGTAAATTTCCTGACCAAGCTCCTCAAGGCTCGCCTCACCGGCAATTACTTTACCTGCATTGATATCCATGTCTGACGCAAGTTTGTTATATGTTTCGGGGTTAGCACACACTTTTATTACCGGCGAAATTGCCGATCCTACTACTGAACCGCGACCCGTTGTAAATAAAGTTAAGTGTGATCCACAGGCAATAAGTTCAACTATCTCCGCATTATCTGAAATATTTGGAAATCCAAATCGCGGCTCACCGTCCGGCACAACATCCAGTAAATACAGTCCACCCACTGGCGGTATATCTCCAGGTTTCAACAAACCGGAAATCATCGATGACCCGGATTTCGAATAAGCACCCAAAGATTTTTCTTCTAGCGTAGTCAAGCCTCCGTCCGCATTACCTGGAGCAAAACTCCCCATTCCCAGAATGCGGTAATAGTTTTTGGCCTTTTCTATAGCCGCCACAATTTCTTTACCGAGATCTTCACTAATAGCACGATCCGCCATAATGTTTTCACAACCGATCAACTCACCGGTTTCTTCAAACAGACACGTTGCACCTTGCAGCACCAAGGTATCAAAGCAACGTCCCACACTGGGGTTCGCACTGATGCCACTTGTTCCATCAGAACCGCCACAAATAGTACCGACTACTAGTTCATCAATATACATTGGTGCCCGCTTTGAATTATCTGCCCCCTCACGCAACAGCTTCACAGACTGCACGCCCTTTTCAATGCTTGTCTTTGTTCCCCCGCTTTCCTGAATAATGAGTAAGTCTGCTGATCGACCGCTTGCCTTGATTTCTTTCAACAACCAGTCACGATTCATGCTTTCGCAACCAAGGGAAATGAGTAAAACGCCCCCAACGTTAGGATGAGTGCAAATAGCCTTTAACATTTTACTTGCGTACTCATTGGGAAAACAGCCAGGGAAGCCGATAAGATGAACTTCTGTATCACCACTTTGCTCCACAATTTTTCGGGAAACATGATGGGCACACTCAACAAGGTAGGCTACCAGAATCACATTCCGAATCCCCTTGCGCCCGTCTTTTCGCAACCAGGCATGCTCTGTAATACACAACCTTTCGTTCAAGTTAACTATTCCTCTCAACGCCGATGAGCTTCAATGTAATTGCTTTTCATATTGTGGGTATGCACATGTTCACCTTTATTAATATTTATTAACGCAGAACCTATGCTCACCCCGTGCTTAATAATTTTTTGATCCTTTGCGATAGGAATCATACACACTTTATGCCCAACATTTAGGTCGAATTGTAAATCTAGTATCTCGCCTTCAATTTCAACTTTCTGATTTTTTTTAAGTGGTCGAATACAAACCAACACATTATCGGCGGGGTGAAGACAAATGAAGATATCTTTCATGCCTTTGTTCAAATTAAAATACTCCTTCAAAAAAACCGGGGTGAAAAGTGATAAGTTTTTCGTCGACAAGGCAGGTCCAAAACTCCTCGGGAATTTGAAATTGTAAATATTTCAGAATTTGTTTCGTTTGCTCTTTGTTAGCCAAACCAACCAACAATCTATCAACATCGCGATTCAAAAGCACAAACTGAATAGCCACTGCAGGCAGAGGAAGCAAAAACTGCTCACATATGTCTTCAATTCTTCTCACTCTAGTCTTGATCGAACTAGATGCAGGCAAATAATTATAATAATGTTCGACATCCTTCTGTTTAACGCCAGTAGCTAATATACCCGAATTAAAAACACCACCCAGCACTATAGAAATATTTTTTTTTACACAAAGGGGAAACACTTCATCAACTGCACTTTGATCAAGCAAAGTGTATCTTCCTGCCAATAAAACAACATCGAAATCAACATGCTGATTAATCTCGACACAGGCGCGACATTCATTTAAGCCGATACCAATTTTATTTGTAAGTCCGGAGCGTTTTAGCTCCTGCATAGCTTTGTAGCCGCCCTCATAAAAACAATCAAGCATTGCTGCATTTTTATCGCCATGTGTTTCAACCCCCAAGTCATGCACAAATAGAGAATCAACCTTATCTACTTTCAACCTCTCCAGACTGGATTCAAATGAGGACATTACGCCTTCATAACTGTAATCAAAATACGGCTCAGCATTTTCAGCTCTCGCAAAACCGTAACGCACTTTGGTCTCGGCAGGGTAAATAGGCCGTAATCGCCTCCCTACTTTTGTTGAGAGCGACACTGAGCTTGCGTCATCAATCTTGTCGAGCGCCACACCCAAACGCTTTTCACTCAAGCCAAACCCGTAGTAAGGCGCCGTATCAAAATAACGAATCCCCACTTCACAGGCGGACTTAACTGCATCGAAAGCGTCCTGCTCACTCTGTTCGCAATACAAATTTCCAATTGGCGCCGCACCAAAACCTATTCGTCGGATTACATTTCCTGAATGGCTTTGTTCATTGCGCACATCATTACTCATCCAGCGCTATTTACCCTCCGCTTGCAAAACTTTTGACAATCGCACACTGGTATCAACAAGCAATTGAAGTGTTTCATCTTCATTACTGATTTCAGGAAAACAATTCACATAGGGAACAATCAAGGCGGCAATCACACCTTTGTTTCCAATAATCGGGGCTGCCAGATCAATGACGCCTTTCACAAAGTCGCTGGGATAACTTACATAAGTCCTTTCTCGCGCTTTTTCCACTCGCTGTTTAAATTGATTCATTGCTTGCTCATCTGTGACTTGTGCCAATTCGTTCAAAGCTTTCTCACGATCTTCTTCAGACATAAAGGCATAAAGCAAAACACCTGAAGTGGACTCAACTGCGGGACGACGATATCCCAAGCGCACAGCAAACCCCATGTCTCTCGGACTTTCAATACGAGAGACAACAACAATCTGATGATTGGACAACACCGTCATGTGGCATGACTGACTGACCGTATCCGCAAGCATTTTCATTTCCGGTGTAGCCAGTTCGATCAAACTTCTAACAGGTGATTGTGCGAGGCCCATAGAAAATAGCTTATTAGTCAGACCATAACCTTCCCGGCCACGTGCCTGGACTATATAACCGCGATTTTCGAGCGTAAGGATCATGCGAAACAACTCGCTCACAGAGCGCCCTAGCCTGGAAGCTATTTGCGGAGTATTTAAAGGTTCTCCCTCTTGCGCCAGAAGCTCTAGTATGTCGAGGCCTTTTTCCAAAGCGGGTGCCTTATATTTTCGCCCCCCTGCTTCGCTAATGGTTTTCGCATTTTCCGTAGACATAAATTACTCTCTTAAATACTTAATCTCTTTTTAATCTTTTTGTCTTTGTTACATCTTTTAACTTTAAATCCGATAGAATTTTTTTGCGGTTTCAAAAAATACACAATTTTTTTCATCGTCATCAAAAAATTTATCCAACAAACGTTCAGACGAATGCAACCAACCCTTAAAACTCGAAACAAGGTTTACAACCGGCCAATCACTTCCCCACATAATTCTTTTAGCCCCAAACGATTTGCAAATGTGCCGAACGTAGGGAAGTATGGTTTGATCATCAGCAATCTGTTCTTTATTCGCCTCAGTAAACAATCCAGACAGTTTACAGAAAACATTGTCTAATGCTGACACTCTTTGCAAACCGTCAGCCCAATAAATAAATTCGCCTTTTGCAATATTGGGTTTCGCCGCATGATCCACCACAACCGCCAAATCAGGATATCGAACTGCAAAATCGTATATATATGATAAATGGCGCGGTTGGATCAGAGCGTCAAAACAAAGCCCTTGAGCTTGCATGCTTTTAATAGCCTTTCCCAGCTTTTCTTGAAGAATCCACGCACTGTCATCAATCGATTGCAGCATCGGACGTAGGCCTTTAAGTTTTTTATGCTTAGCCAGAGATTCAATACGATCACATGCATCGTCCCTTTCAAAATCCACCCATCCCACAACTGCTAATATATTTTCATATCGACTGGCAAGATCGACAATGTAATCGGTATCACTGTCGCTTGCCTGTGACTGGACTAATACACTTCCTGTAAAATTGTATTCCTTGATCTCTTCTTCATAAGCAGGCATATCAAAGGAACGGAATATTACTTGCATATCGCGCGTAGGCCAAACGCAATCTTTGCGTGAAATATCCCAAAAATGTTGATGAGCATCAATCATATTCATTGGCTCATATGTAACTTTGCTTTCAGAGCAAAAAATGCAACGACAAAAAATGCTAACAGAGGCACACTCATCGCATAATTAATTGCACTAAGGTCAGAAACAACTCCCATTATAGCTGTGCAAATTGCTCCACCAATTATTGCCATGACGATAAAAGACGAGGCTGCTTTGGTCAGAGAACCCAAACCCCGCAAAGATAGTGCAAATATAGTTGGAAACATGAGAGACATAAAAAAACTGGTGGCAACAAGTGCAAACAATCCCATCTGATTCACAAAAGTGATGGCAACAAAACATAAGACTATATTGATGATGGCGAAGACTAACATCACAATAGCCGCATTAATTTTATGCAACAACGCGGTAGCCACTAATCTTCCTATAGCAAATGCAATCAGCGTGTAAATTAAATAATCTGCAAGTTCTTTTTCACCTGTTCCCGGGATAGCTTGCTGCCCGTAGCGGATCATAAAACTCCAAATACCCACTTGCGCACCTACATAAAAAAATTGCGCCAGCACACCTAACATATAAAAACGGTATTGAAATAGCTTTATAAAATCGCGTAGTGATGTTTTTTCATCTAGTGATTGTTGTGCAGCTGCCGGTTTTAATGCAATCGGGGGAAAACGCGTGAGATACACTAAAACAGCTAAGCCAATCACAACGGCAGTAATAAGCAAATAAGGCCCCTGAACAGCTTCAATTTCAGTTTGCTGGTAGGCTGCCAATTCAGCGGCAGACATTGCCAGCTTGTCTGCTTCACTGTGTTCGATTCCAGACAATATAAAATTCCTGCCTATAAAAATTCCTGTCAAAGCACCAAAAGGATAGAAAGATTGCGCCAGATTTAAACGCCATGCCGCTCGACTTGGATCCCCCATTACCACAATTAAGGGATTGGCTGAAGTTTCCAAAAACGCGAGTCCACTTGCAATAATAAAAAGTGCAATAAGAAAGTAGCTATACACTTGCGCTTCTGCGGCAGGGTAAAACAAAAACGCTCCCAGCCCATATAAAAGTAAGCCCATGATCACAGCAGAACGGTAACCCCAACGTTGCATAAAAATTGCTGCCGGTATCGACAAACAGAAGTAACCAAAATAAAAAGCACTTTGCACCAAACTGGATTGAAAGTCGCTCAGCGCAAAGGCCTTACGAAATTGCGGTATAAGAATATCGTTGAGATTACCTGCCACCCCCCACAGGAAAAACAAACTGATTACCAAAATCAATGCAAACCAATACACTTTGGATTGGGGTGACTGGTCAATTATTTCATTCGTATGAAGCATAAGCTACTTTCTTTATTTTAGGGACGTTTGAATGTAAGCGCCTTGCCTTTATATGTTTGAGTTTCCTGAATCATAGAATCAAAGTCAGCGGCGCCTTGCGTTTCGCCAATTATCCAACGCACAGAAACATTTCGCTCTTCTTTCATTCCTTTAAACATGCCGAAGCGGTCACCCACTATCAACTCACCTGAATCTTCGTTATAACTCATAGGTATACGCGACCATTCACCGTTTTCATAGGCATAACTGCGCCCATCATCTTCATACAACTCAAATTTTCCATCGGCTCCGGTGTACACGCTCAAGGTGAGATCCGCATTGGCAACCTGATCTGAATACTGAATAGTCGGGCCCGTTGTTAGAATTGAACCTGCTCTTACAAAAAGCGGAATATATTTAAGCTCGGCGCGAGCTTCAATAATTTGTCCGCCTTGAAATTTCTTGCCGCTGTAAAAATCAAACCAATCTGTAGCGGCTGGCAAATACACTTCTCGCGAAGTCGCACCGAATTCGTAAACAGGATTCACCAATAAGGCCGGACCAAACATATATTGATCATAGATACTGGCTGCATCAGAGTCATTAGGAAAATCCATCGCCAGGCCACGCATCAAAGTTGCATCTTTGTGGTACATATCACCCGCTTGCGAATAGATATAGGGCAATAGTCGGTAACGCAAACGCGTATACCAAAGCATACTTTGATAGTGTTCACTGTCCGGCGCAGCAATATTGTAAATTTCTCGATAAGGATTTTGTCCATGCGATCTAAACAAGGGAAGGAAGGTGCCGAATTGAAACCAGCGCGTATTTAACTCTTGCCATTCTTTTAATTGTGCCGGATCCATCTCCGAGTATGAGCCAACAAATTTTCCTTTATAGCTTCGATAACGATCTTCTGGTGTAAAACCACCAATATCCAAGGTCCAGTTCGGCATACCTGCCATACTCGCATTCAGACCAGCAGCAATTTGTTCCTTTAGATTTGACCACCGCGAAACAATGTCGCCACTCCAAATTGCTGATCCCGTGCGTTGAATACCCCCAAAACCTGAACGTGTTAGTATAAAAACCCGGGTATCTGGCGCTGACGCGCGATCATTTTTATAAACCGATTCCGCATGCGGTACGGCATAGGCATTAAACACCTCTGAACCATTACCTAAATAGTTTGGCGTCATCAGTTCTTTACGTTTACTCCAACTTAAATTGGAATGAATATCCGGTTCCACGGCATCCAACCACCAAGCGTCAAACCCGTGAACATTAATTTTTTCGTGCATCTGATCCCAATACATTTGGCGGCCACCAGGATTAAATGCATCATAAAAAGCATTGAGATAACCTGGATAAATCCAATCGAGATTACCTTCTTCAATATTGCGGTTCAGCATGTAGCCTTTTTCGTTCAGGGCTTTGTAATTATCCGTAGTGGGGTAAAACTTCGGCCAAACTGAAATCATAATTTGCGCATTAAGCGCATGCACCTTATCAACCAGGCCCTTGGGATCGGGGAAATACTTTTCATCGAAATCGTGACTTCCCCATGCGTCTACCGGCCAATAAGACCAATCTAAAACGATGTTATCGATAGGAATTTCAAGTTCGCGATATTTTTTTAGTGCATTCAACAGTTCATCGCTGGATTTGTAGCGCTCACGGCTTTGCCAGAATCCGTAAGCCCAACGAGGAAGCATCACAGATTTTCCGGTGAGGTGACGATATCCCGCAATTAACTCATCTTTGTCTTCACCCAGCACCACATAATAATCAATACCTTTAGCAGTCTCGGAACTAAAAGAAAAATATTTACCTTGCGTTTCAGGCGAAGGTGCGTGATGCAAGATTCGCATGTAGCCACCCTGCGGAATCCAGGACAACTTGAACGGCAGGCGCTCGCCTTCTTGCATGTTAACCTTTACATTGTGGAACCAAGGATTCCAATTCATTCGCCAACGGTCCAGCTTCAATTCATTGTTTACATAAAGTTTGGCATAGCCACTTGAGTACATTAGCAACTCGTGCACACCGCTTTCCCTGGCTTCAATACTACCTTCCCATTCAACTCTAAGGTTTTTAGCTCCCTCCGTTTCTGTGGGCATGGGGAATTCGCGAACACTGTTGTTTGCAAGAAATTGATAATTCATATCATCAAGAACTTGCTCAAATAAAAGTTTGTCTCCATCAAAATATCGGGCAGTTAATCCGCCCTTGTTGCCTTCGGCGTCGTACACGTTTAAGTCCTGCGACAATGGGCTCGCCGGAGAGGTTTTTCCATACCAGGATTCAGCATTGTTGTCCCACAAGACCCCATAGTTATTTGACGAAATCAAATAGGGGATACTGATGGCAAGATTGTGTGTCGTGAGATAAACATTTTCGTCCGCCAAATTTACCTGGCCGTTCTGATGCTGACCCAGTCCATAAAATGCTTCATTTTGATTTCTTAAAAATGTTTGGCTTATCGCGACGGAACCTTCCTTCACTGGAGAAGGGTCACGCGTAACTGGCGAAAACACACCTGAATTCGCGGTCACCAATTTTACTTTTCCAGCCTTATCTTTAATTTTGAGCTGGCCATCAGCTGTGTTAGCTTCAACCGTCATAGCTCCTGTTGTAATCTTCAAAATACCTGCGGCGTCTTTGAGATCGAAGCTTACATTTTCAGGCTCTGCTACCACCATGATACTTTGTGGCAAGTGTATTTGTTCTGCAGGCGTGCTACTTATACGCACAATATCTTCAGTCACAAATTGAATACGTAGAGTTTTGGTCTCCCCTTCTCTGGGCTTAATAATTACCCCATTTTCAATCTGCTTGTAATCATCAGCTACTAAAGGAGATCCGCTTTCAGTCCCACTATTTTTTGTACAGGAACAAAGAACCAGAAAAGCAACGAATAGAACGAGTTTATGCATTAGATTGACCATGAAGTTATTTTCATATTTTTTCATCTTTATTCGACTCTCATCCATTAATATTCGCGCCCCCTCTGTTGTTTGGAAAAAATGCCCGCCTGTTACGGCGGGCCAAGTTTCTTCATCACACCTTGTCAAGGCTCGAGGACGACTCTGATCAACGTGTTCTTTTTACACTGTAGAAATAGATTCATTTGGAAAGGCCACTTTCTTTGACCCAAGGCGGCCTTTCCACAAGGTTTTTTCATTAAATTGATTAGCGTCAATTCAGATAAAGAGCACCAGTTAATTATTATTTTTCTGCGGTCCTCCACTTTCGAGAGGGCACAAGGGAGATCTTAGGATAAAGATTTTACCAGTGCAATAGAGATTATATATGAATATGGGCTGATTTCAGTGCCTTGGCTCATCATTTCAGCAATATTGGCTTAATCGGCCTGTAATGCTGCCAACAAATACAAAAAGGGCGCATTCCAATTTATCGTGACTTCATTGGTGGAATAACTGCACCAATCATCAAGGTAGGACTTGGCGGCGGAACTTGAAGGATAATCACAACCATCTTGCTGCCCATTTTGGGGACCACCCACTAAAAAGCCAGGAACCGGCTCAACAATATCGTCTGCCTCGGACTGGCGATGATGAATATGCATGGGCCTAAGATGCCCAAAACCTGTAACAAAGGAATAGTGGGTCGGGTTAAGGCCCAACAAATAAGAGACGATCGCGAGCGTTGCATCACGGTATTTCTCATCATTGGTCTCTCTATAGGCCTGCATAAGCACCATTCCCTTGTTTGCCGCAACTGAGTTGCTACCCCACACAAAGTTATTGGCCAACATTGGTACACGATATGCGGAATCCAGACGCTCCTCAACAATTTCATCGGCAAGCGCAAGCATCTGAGAACGCAGGGTATTCAACTGGGTCGAATCCAATAATGACTCTCCCTGAGATAGGAGAGAAATAAAGGGCAAGGCATGCACACTAGGCCAGCCCGGCACATTCGGCTCCAGTGATTGTGCTTTGAAAGCATCCAAATAAGCGCTATTCCCCGTGCTGATAAACAACTCTGCTGCTGCCCAGGCAAATTCATCGGCAAAGCTCCGGTTACCGTAGGCTCCTGTAGACACATCAGCCGGCTGTCGGTAGGCAGTGTTGGGGTTTGTAAGCGCCCACTCCCAAGCCGCTTCAGCCTGAGCTAACCACTGAGCAGCCAAGGCTGCATCGTAAGGAGAATAAATCCGACTTGCCATCGCCATCATGGCAGCAAAATCCAGGCTTGCTGCCGTACCCTTACCAATCACATAACGTTGCGCTGTTCCGGCTTCTGGCATCACTGCCCCCGCAAAACGCAAGGTTGTGAGCTTGTGATACACCCCGCCATCCTCATCTTGCATTGTGGCCAACCAATCCAGATTCCATTTCACCTCATCGAGGATATCTGGCATGGCGTTTCCAGACTCGGGAATATTCAGGTCTCGGTTGTTATAAAAGTCGGAAAAATGCTCATACGCTGCCAAAAGCGTAAACACTGAAATCCCCGAGTTAACGGTGTACTTGCCAAAATCACCCGCGTCATACCAACCTTTGGGTGAGGAGATCAACGTTCCTGTTGGTCGAGCACTACTTGCCGCTGAAGCGTGAACCATCACACTGGTATCCGGGTGGCCAGCCGCTCGGGCCCACTGCCCAGCGTGGTCGGCTGCCAGGCTTGTGCTTGAACGGTTGTAATAATAGGCCTTTAGCAAAGCGTCATGGAGCGCTTCGTAGACTGTCTCATCAATTCGAAAATTGTCGGAATCCAGTCCATTGACCCGAATAAAATATTCACCTGCTACATTAAAATCAGAAAATTCGGCCCGCTTTACATTTTCGCTGCCCGCAGGTAGCCAACTCATGCTTGCGGAAAGCTGACCGCTATAAACAACGCTATTGTCCGACGCCGATACCAGCGTAAATTCCGTTGCGGCAGTGTTGGGGACTATCGCAATCTTTTCACCGGTATTGAGATAACCCAATTGATTAATCCGGATTGCTTCACTCACAAACCCGCCGCTGGAAGTGCCAGCTTGCCCCGCCGGTGCTTGACTGACCCCAGTGCCAGATCCACAACCATTAATTAACAGGAATATTGCTACCACTCCCAATTGTTTAAACATATCTTGCTTACCTTAAATCTCTTCCGCCGTCGTTAATTCTATATTAGTACTTCAAGGTCAAGCCCTTGTCATTTTCAGCAGAAATATCGCTGAGGCCTTTGATGAGTTCACCTTTGATGGTAATGTTACGCCCCGTTTTTCGGGGTGCGGAGCTCGCCCTAAAACAATCCGAAGCATTACAACAACTTTCAGCCGGAAAGACATAATGAAAGCACTATCTGATATTGGCTTGGTAGGACTGGCCGTAATGGGGGAAAACCTCATTCTCAACATGGAAAGCAAAGGTTACACCGTGACCGCTTACAACCGCTCAACTGAAAAAGTCGATAAATTTATCAATGGACGCGCACAAGGTAAAAATATTCGCGGTGCGTGGAGCATAGAAGAGCTTGTTCAATCCCTCGAAAAACCGCGAAAAATAATGTTGATGGTTAAAGCGGGCACTGCTGTCGACGCGATGATCGAACAGCTTGTACCCCATCTCGATACAGGCGACATCATCATTGACGGGGGGAATACACATTATCCCGATACAAATCGCCGCACTGAATATCTGGAAAGTAAAGGCTTCCTGTTTATTGGCACCGGAGTCAGCGGCGGTGAAGAAGGCGCACTGACCGGGCCTTCAATTATGCCCGGCGGTTCCAAGGCAGCATGGGAGCAAGTTAAACCCATATTCCAGGGCATTTCTGCGAAAGTCGAAGACGGTTCACCTTGCTGTGATTGGGTTGGCGAAGCCGGAGCAGGCCATTTTGTAAAAATGGTCCACAACGGTATTGAGTATGGTGATATGCAATTGATTTGCGAAGCCTACCAAATTATGAAAGAACTGTTGGGAATGAGCGCTGCAGAAATGCATGAGGTCTTTGCTGAGTGGAATGCCGGGGAACTGGATTCCTATTTAATTGAAATCACACGCGATATTCTTGCCTATCAAGAAAATGGCGAACCTTTGGTTGATAAAATTCTCGATACCGCTGGCCAAAAAGGCACCGGGAAGTGGACTGGTGTATCTGCGCTGGAGTTAGGTATTCCCTTAACGTTAATCGGTGAGGCTGTTTTTGCTCGCTGTTTATCTGCACAAAAGGATGAACGTGTTAAAGCTTCCGGCATAATTAGCGGCCCTGCACCAAAATTTGAAGGTGATAAAAAAGCTTTTATCGAAGACATTCGACAAGCCTTGCTTGCTTCTAAAATTGTGTCTTACGCGCAAGGCTATGTTCTCATGCGTGAAGCCGCGAAGGAAAATAACTGGGATTTAAATTACGGTGGCATTGCATTGATGTGGCGAGGTGGCTGCATCATTCGCTCTACTTTCCTGGGGAAAATTAAAGAAGCATTTGACAATAACCCCGCCCTGGAAAATTTATTAGTCGACCCTTATTTCGTTGAGAAAGTACAGAGTTGCCAGACCGGCTGGAGAAACGTTGTCGCACAAGCTGCTACCAATGGCGTTCCTGCACCCACATTGAGCTCTGCTTTGAGTTATTTTGACGGTTATCGTTCCGCGCGCTTGCCAGCAAATTTATTACAAGCTCAGCGCGATTTTTTTGGCGCCCATACCTACGAGCGCATTGACCGCCCGCGTGGGGAGTTCTTCCACACCAATTGGACTGGCCGAGGTGGCGACACTTCTTCGTCCACTTATAACGTCTAGATTGTTATTACTTGCGCCGACAGTTAATTTGGCTGTCGGCGTTATTCAATCTACAATCTTTCAACTTCTCGACGAAATCTGCAACAAAAGCGGTTCACAAAACTAGTGGAATGAAGGCGTTTAGCGCTACAATTCTCCACCTAAATCTGCTTTCCTTTTTCAGGAACCCTATAGGATGAAACTTTTTTACAGCACTACCTCGCCTTACGTTCGCAAAGTTCGCATGTTTATCATCGCGACCGAATTCGAATCAAAAATTGAAGAAGTTCTGGTGAATCCTTTTGAAAGTGAGGATTTAAAAAAGACAAACCCGCTGGGCAAAATTCCTGTGCTAATAGACAAGGATCTAACACTTGTTGAGAGCGGTTTAATTTGCGAATACCTCGATGATAAATTTGTAAGCTTGGGTGGCAAAAGTTTATTTCATAAAAACCAGCAGGATTATTACCCCCTTCAGCTGCTACATGTTATAGCAAACGGCATAATTGATGCCGCGGTAGCGACGCTTTTAGAAAATCGTCGTCAAGATAGCGAACAGTCAGCCAGCCAAAAACAAAAATGGTATGGACAGATTCGCCGTGCAATCGAAACATTACAAAAAAACGCCTACAGCAATTATGACAAGCCAAACATCGGCACCATTGCTTTAGCTTCTGCATTGGGCTACCTTGATTTTCGATTTAATGACTTTGGATGGCGAGATTGGAATGCAGAGCTCGCTGATTGGCACAAAACCATTGAAAACACGAATTGGTATTCACGTACCATACCACACTGACCCACACTGACCCGCACTGACTTTAACTCAAAAAGAGAGCAAGTGATTTTACATGCTAGAAGTATTTAAGTTGGATGAAGAATTCTCACCGGATTCTGTTGATGGCACACTCGTTCGAACCCGAAAACATGAGAATGTTCACGGTGCTTACACTTACGAGTTTATTACCAAAAATGGAAAGCTCTTTGCTACTGCAATCAAAGGAAAACTCCAGGAAATTTGTTACGAATCTCCCAGCTTATTCCCTTGGCAAAGAAAAAAGAAATGGGATTTTCTCTTAGCTTCTTATTTCAATGGCGAATGGAAAGAGATTCATAAAGACAAAAACGAACAACTTTTCCATAGTGACGACGAAATGTTTTACGCCTCAGCAGGAAACAACAATCGAAGGTTCAGCTTCGGCACAATGTTATTTCAAGATGAGAAATTCCGCGCAGTAAATTAATCTGCACTTAACCAAATCGATACTCAAGCAAACCCGGCACATCCACACGAATTTTAAATATTGACCCCGAATGCGGGTAGGTCTCCAGCTCTTCTTTAGGGCGGTCACCCACGCTTGTAATATATAAGGTTTTTAAATCATTATCACCAAAGGCAACCATAGTAGGGCATTTGGCTGGCACAGCAATTTCCTGAATAATCTCCCCTTTGGGATTTAAACGCACTATACGTCCACCTTCGTACAAGGCCGTCCAATAGCATCCTTCTACATCAACAGAAGCGCCGTCCGGTCGACCGTTGCCGTATTCAAATTGATGAAATACTTCTGGCTCACCAACCTTCCCCGATTGCAAATCATAATCGCATTTATAAATTACATGCTTAGGCGTATTGGCAAAATAAAATGTTCGGTTATCCGGGCTAAAGGCAGCACCATTTGAAGTCAGCATATTAGGAATCAATAAGCGCGCTTCAAGATTCGTGTCAAGTGCCCAAAAATTTGCACCGTCGCGATCTTTTGGTGGGTACACCGTGCCTGCGATTAAACGTCCCGCAGCATCACAACGCCCATCGTTAAATCGATTGGTTTCCACATCGGCTTCCGGGTCTACGATTGCCTGCAATTCTTCGCCCCATTCATCCATAAAATAAAAACCACTGCGCATCGCCAGTACAAAGCCTGAATCTTTCTTTAAAACAAAACAGCCAATTTCTTCCTCAAATTTAATTGATGCATCTTCACAGGTTAAGGGATTGAAGCGGTGAAGTTCACAGGCATTGATATCCACCCAGTACAGTAATTGATTTTGCTCATCCCACCGCGGGCATTCGCCAAGCTTGGCATGCGTTTTCAATGCAATTTCAACGTTTTTCATTTTTTTCCCTTTTGCGGTTCAATTTTTTACCAGTTGTAAACATTCCAAGCTTGTAAAACTTAAGAATACGGAGAGGCGCAGTATAAGAAGACTAACTTAGATATTAAAGCCACAATAGTTGGAAAACTGTGGGCGAAGATATTCCATTTGATCGATTCGTATACGGCGGCTATTAATCAAAGCCATATATTCGTAAGGATTGGGACGATAAGGCAGTGCAATCAGCTCCATATTGGTTTCGTCTAAGAGGTGATTGCCCTTGTGTTGATTGCATCGCTTACAAGCTGCAACCACATTCTCCCACCTATCTTTACCACCGCGACTGCTGGGAATAACGTGGTCACGTGAAAGCTCTTCAAAAGTAAAATAATTTCCACAATACATACACTGACAATTATCTCTAAAAAATAATGCGCTGTTTGTAAGTGGTGGATTTTTTCTGACTCTCGCAATGCGCGCGCCATCACAGGCAATTATCGAAGGCAATTCAAGAAAACTGCGCTTACCCGTGAAACGCGAGCGACCACCGCGAACTTTTTTCACGATGCCACCTAAAGTCCAAACAACAACACCGCGAGCATGCAGACACACCGCTTCGCGCCAATGCAACCATTCAATGGGTTGGCCAGAAATATTTAGACGTAAAATTTTCGCCTCCACCATTAACACCAACCTTTTCCGTAGCGCATGATGCTGGGTTCTGCTCTATAGGCATAACGAAGTACGCCGCCCGGTGTAACCAAGCGAGGTCGTCTGAAAAAATGATTGCTGTTTTTATAAGGGCGAGAAGACCATGGAGCCCCATACCAGGGCTGTTGATGCTGTCTTGTGCGGCTGCTAGTACCTGCCGCTCGGCTGATATAACTGAAGACTCAGTTCCTCACTTCGCAGTGCAGTTCGGTAAATATTAATGTGGCTTGGGGTATATGTAAACAAGAGAATGTGACTGAATTATTAAGGTGTGGGAAGTGCCGAGAGACTCTTCGGGCCTTATGTGTCTATGTCCCTGTAAATCGCCGCTCCTGCGCTTCCTGCGCCCGCTGCAGACTTTACGTCCCTGTAAATCGCCGCTCCTGCGCTTCCTGCGCCCGCGGCATACTTTACGTCCCTGTAA
The DNA here is from genome assembly GCA_050299435.1 of Cellvibrionaceae bacterium. Lineage (GTDB taxonomy): Bacteria > Pseudomonadota > Gammaproteobacteria > Pseudomonadales > Cellvibrionaceae > 1162T-S-0a-05. Next base: position 54,302 of record JBNKVX010000011.1, read on the forward strand.
ATAAAAACGCCGCGACTTCAGTCGCGGCGCACTCACAGGATTTCACCTTTGATCCTTAAGGTGGGTAAGCGGCAACGTATCCCTACTATCCCTGCCCATATCCTTATGTTGCATCCTTAACGATTGGCATTTTAGACCATCTCCATGAATCCACCAGACGCCAATGTCGCAAATTCTTGTAAGACATATCGTACAAGCTTCTCATACTTCTAATACTGACGAGTTTTCAACTGCTGACTTTGGGAGCGCACAATATGCTGAATCAGCTCCTCCTGGTCAGCCTTGCTCATACCCATGAAATCGATCCGCCAATAATAACCCTCCGTATCTGCCTGATCACAACCTACCACTCGGCCATCCGTAGTGATTCTCTTCTGAGTGGGATATAAGGTGATTTCAAGGCGGAGGTTTGCTCCAACAGGTATGGGCTCATCGTTGCTAAATCCAATGCCACATGCACTGAGGTTCGCCTCTTTGATTCGACTGGCAATGCGGGTGACCAAACTGTTGTCGACCATAATCTGGCTTAGCACCCGCTCCAGCTTCTGATTAAACAAACGAACGATTTCAGCAACTTTTGGGTTTTCTTCCTGGATTTCGAACAACAGATGTTCGATACGCTGATCCTGCTCTGCAACCAGACTAAGAAAATCAATACGGTTAGAAAGCAGCGCCTTCTCACTGTTATCAATTATTTGCCAGGATACACCTACTGATTCATCAATTCGAAAAAAACGCCTGCGTTCGTGATCCATAATCGTCTCTAAAAAATTTCTTCGGGTTCTAAATCAAACAAGTATTCAGGTTCAAGGTTCAGCTCACGTAGAATATCGTCACCCGTCGGATCTTCTTTTAGAAGCTCAACATCTTCTTCTTCCAATTCATCCTCCAACCCCTGTTTGATAATAATTTCTACTCGCCGGTTAATTGCACGATTTTCGGCGGAGTCGTTTGGAACCAGGGGAAGCGTTGACGAGTAACCAGCGACTTCAAAACGCCCTTCAGAAACATCACCCCCCAGCATTAATTCGTGGGCAACTGAGACAGCACGCGCAGCAGAGAGATCCCAATTTGAGCGAAAGCGAGAAGTATTAATGGGGATATCATCCGTGTGGCCCTGCACAGAAATATGTCCCTTTTTCAAAGCCAACACAGCTTTCACTTCACGCATCACATCCTTATAGGAAGGTGCCATCTCCGCAGAGCCAGAAATAAAGGATCCTTTCTCACGAATACGGATAATGATAAGGCGACCCCGGGTTTCAACTTCCACCTGTCCTGCGGCAATTTGTTCACTCAAAGCGCCAGCCAACTCATAAGCATCTTCTTCAGTATTGTTTAGCAATTCCTGCAAGCGCTGCTTTACTTGCAACCGGATTCCCGACTCCATCCCCTCATCTCCACGCTCAACATCAAACTCTTCTGCAGTTCGGTTTTCCAGTGAGAGCTCCGTGATGTCTTCTGTGTGCTGCCACATTTCATTAATGGGGGTGGGTTCGGGTCTACCCGGGCTGAATTCCCGCGCAATCACACTTGTGCCTTTGGGAATGTCAGTAACATTCAAACGATTTTGTACGCCAAACGCCTGAGCCATTGAGCCGGCCAAGCGTTTGAATTTCATCGCATCCATTTCAGAAAATGAGAGCAACAGGACAAAGAAACACATCAACAGCGACATTAAATCCGCGAAGGTTCCCATCCACGGAGGCAAACCGGGCGGGGGACAATTACATTCTTCTTCGCTGTCGCTCATTGCGCTTATTCAACCTCGGCTTGGCGCTTACCTTCAGGGAGATAATTCCGAAGCATGGAATCTATCACGCGCGGATTCTGACCACCCTGGATGGCCAGCAAGGCATCAATGACCAGAGACTTAATCAAGCCCTCTTCCGCTGCGCGCAGTTTTAATTTGTCGGCAATGGGAATACACAATGCGTTGGCAATCACAGCGCCGTAGAGTGTGGTCAACAAGGCCACCGCCATGGCCGGGCCAATGGCTTTGGGATCATCCATATTGGACAGCATCGCAACGAGACCAATCAAGGTTCCAATCATGCCCATGGCTGGCGCCACATCACCCATCGCAGAAAAAATGGAGGCTCCCCTTGAGTGACGCTCAATGGCTTTACCCCGATCAATCGACAACAGATTTTTCACTACGTCAGGATCGTGGCCATCCACCAATAATTGAATACCACGCTGCAAAAAGTCACTACTGACTTCCTTGCCTTCGAGCGATAACAGCCCACCTTTTCGGGCTTCATCCGCCAGGGAAACAATCTCGGCAATCAACTCGAAGGGATCCGGCAATTTACTTTGAAAACTTTTTCCAGCTATTTTTACTGCTCCCAGGAATTGGCCCAAACCAAACTTCGCCATCACTGCAAAGAGGGTGCCCCCCACAACAATGACAATCGACGGACCGTTCAAAAACATTCCCAGCTCGCCACTCATTAGCATCGAGATTACAATGAGTGCGAGGGCGCCAATCAGACCCACTAAGGTCGCTAAATCCACAGGCTATTCCTCATTCCTTGGCTTGTATTTACTTTTAGTCTAGCAGCTACACATAGGAGTGTTTTCGGCTTGGAACGCCAAAACTAAAGAGGAAAAACAGGCTGGCACATGATGATTGACCGCGACATTCCGCTTCGGTAGGGTGTGGGCTCCACAAAGGAGAGCAAACTGTTGGCAAAGAAAAAAACTCCCGACTTCGAATCCGCCTTAAAAGAACTTGAAGAACTCGTAGAAACGCTCGAACAAGGTGATCTGAGTCTTGAAGATTCACTCAAGAAATTTGAACACGGGGTGAAATTAACGCGTAGCTGTCAGTTAGCTTTGCAGCAAGCTGAACAAAAGGTCAAAGTTCTCATAGAAAATAACGGAGAGTTCAGTCTGGAACCTTTTGATCAGGAATAAATTCAATGACACATGCCCTTCAGCAGTTTCTTGTCTGGAGCCAGACGAGAATTGAAAGTAAGTTGTCTGACTTACTCCAAACCCAGGATTTTACTTCCGAGCACTTAAAAAATGCCGTTTCCTACAGCGTTTTATCCGGAGGTAAACGTGTGCGACCCGCCTTGGTATATGGCGCTGCCAAGGCTTGCGGCGGCATTCCTGACTTTGCAGACAACTTTGCAGCGGCAGTAGAAGCCATCCATTGTTACAGCCTGATTCACGATGATTTGCCCGCCATGGACGACGATGAGCTGCGTCGAGGCAAGCCCACGAATCACATCATTCATGGTGAAGCAATGGCCATTCTCGCAGGCGATTTATTGCAAAGTCTGGCTTTTAAGTGGATCTCACAAAGCGATTGCGACGTGAAGTTAAAGGTGGCGGCACTCGAAACATTATCTGAAGGTGCGGCTGCGATGGTAGATGGCCAAGCGCTGGATATTGCCGCAACAGAAACAGCACCGAGCCTGGAGCAGTTGGAAATTATGCATCGGAATAAAACCGGTGCATTGATTGTTGCCAGTTTAAAACTTGGCGGCATTGCCAATCAGGTGGATGACCAAACATGTCGCGCCCTGAAGGCCTATGGCGAATCTATTGGTCTCGCCTTTCAGGTCAAAGATGACATTTTGGATGTTGAGGCCGATACTGCGACCCTGGGTAAGCAACAAGGCGCGGATGCCAACCAAAACAAACCCACCTATGTTTCTTTGCTGGGTTTGGACGGAGCGAAAAACCGCGCAGATCAGCTACTTGAGCAAGCCCTGGAAGCGCTTGTTCAGTTTGATGAGCAGGCAGACGTCTTGCGGCAATTGGCAAATTACATTGTGAGTCGTCAATATTAGACTATGAAATCCGCTAAAATAGCGCTCCTATTTCTACTGTAAGTAATTATGAGCTATATCGACGACATTAAATGGGACGATCAGGGATTAGTCCCGGCCATTGCACAAGATGCCAAGAGTGGAAAAATACTGATGATGGCCTGGATGAATCGAAGCGCTCTGGAAGAGACCGTAAATAGCGGACGCGCCGTTTACTGGTCGCGCTCACGCAAATCACTTTGGCGCAAGGGTGAGAGTTCCGGACACACACAAACCGTGCGCACAATAAAATTGGATTGTGATGGTGATGTGGTTCTATTGGAAATTGAGCAAAAAGGCGTAGCATGCCACACCGGCAGAGAGTCTTGTTTTTATCGAACTCTGCTAAACAACGAATGGCAAGAAAACGCTGACGTGATAATTGACCCAAAGGAGATATACTCTTGAACGATGTACTTGAAGCGCTTGCTGCAGTGCTCGCACAACGCAAGGCCGAAGGTAAGCCTGATTCGTCTTACGTTGCCCAATTGCATCACAAAGGCTTAAATAAAATACTTGAAAAGGTTGGCGAAGAAGCAACCGAAACTATCCTCGCTGCTAAAGATGCCGAGCGATCGAACAAAATAGATTTGCTAGTGTGTGAAACGGCAGATCTCTGGTTTCACACTATGGTGATGCTCTCGCATTTAGGGGCAGAACCAAAAGATGTTTTAGAAGAACTCGCGCGCAGATTTGAGCTCTCAGGTCTACAAGAGAAAGCAGCGAGAAAATGAAATTAATTAAAAACTAAGGTAATCAATATGGGTTTAGGTGGAATCAGCATTTGGCAATTAGCCATCATCCTCGTGATTGTATTGTTGCTCTTTGGCACTAAAAAATTACGTGGCTTGGGTGGAGATTTAGGTGGCGCAATCAAAGGCTTTAAAAAGGCCATGACTGACGAGAACTCAGAGGAAAACGCCGAGAAAATTGATGACCAAAGCGCAAGTACCGAGCACGATACTGAAGAAAGTAAAGAAAAAACGGAAAGCAAATAAGTTACCGTGTTCGACATCGGCTTTCTTGAAATACTGGTCATTTTCGTTTTGGGCTTGGTAGTCATTGGGCCCGAACGTTTGCCGAGTACGATTAAAACCTGCGCGATCTGGTTTTCTCGTCTAAAACGATCCGTTCACGAAGCTCGCGCTGAATTTGAACAACAAATTGGCGCAGATGAAATTCGCCGCGAAATACACAATCAACAAATACTGGATTCCATGCGCGAATTGGGTGACGCCAAGGAAGCATTTGAAAGCAAAGTTAATCATTTAAAAGACGAAATCGCCGCGACAGAAGAAAGCATGAATGCGGCGGGCATTGAAAATCCCAAGGTAGAGCCTTCAGCGGGAAAAACAGCACCAGCCCCACCATCAATAGAATCTGACAACTCCTCCAAAGCCCACAACCCGGACGAAGCTCACGAACCGATGATTCACGATGAAACCGGTGAAGACGCTTCAAATTTACCCGGACGCAGTGTTTTTCCAGAAAATGACAGCAAATCTGAACACCTTGAAGAATCAGGTTCAGACATAAGCAAAACCGAAAGCAGTGGTACAAAGCATGGCGACTAAACCGAGTGACGAGCAAGACGCTCAGCCACTTGTTCAACATCTCATAGAACTGCGCACACGACTTTTGCATGCTATTGCAGCGGTTTTAATTGTATTTATTTTGCTGTTTGGCTTTGGTCTTTCAAATGAAATCTGGCATTTTGTTGGCGCACCACTGTTAGAGTTGTTACCCAATAGTCAGATGATCGCCACCAACATTACTTCAACTTTCCTTACCCCCTTTAAACTAACTCTTTTGGCGGCGACTTTTATCACCATGCCCTACATACTGTGGCAAATTTGGACTTTTATCGCCCCAGCGCTTTATTCCAATGAAAAGAAATTTGCTTTGCCGCTTTTTGTTTCGAGCATTGTTTTGTTTTATGCCGGTGTTGCTTTCGCCTACTACGTTATTTTTCCTCTGATATTTTTGTTTTTCACCACAGCTGCACCTGAGCAAGTTGCAGTCACGCCGGATATTGCCACCCACTTAACATTAGTGATTAAGTTATTTTTTGCTTTTGGTTTGGCTTTTGAAATTCCCGTCGCCACGGTTTTACTTATTTCTGCCGGGATTATTTCTGTTGAAGGTATGGCCAGCAAACGGCGCTATGTGGTGGTTGGGTGTTTTGTTATTGGTATGTTGCTTACACCACCGGATATTATCTCTCAAGCCCTACTAGCAATTCCTATGTGGATTTTATTTGAAGCCGGCATTTTCTTCGGCCGTATTGTAGTTGGAAATAAACAAAAAGCTGAAGAACAAACTGAATAATTCCCAAAGCTCTGAATATTCTTAATTAGGTTTTTGCCAACTTTTTATATTGTGGGCAGCTAACTACATGATCGTTAACCATCCCCACCGCTTGCATAAAAGCATAAACAATCGTTGGCCCAACAAAATTAAAACCCGCTTTTTTTAAAGCCTTACTCATCGCTTCAGCTTCTTTGGTTACTGCAGGAACCTGTTTCATGCTGCGCCATTTATTTTGAATGGGTTTGCCACCCACAAAATCCCACAAAAAATCTGAAAACTGGATGCCTGACTTTTCCAGCGCAATATAGGCTTTAGCATTTCGTACGGCCGAATTTACTTTTAGACGATTTCGTACAATGCCGGGGTCGAGTAGAATTTTTTCAATTTTCTTATCTGAATATCTTGCCATTTTGTAGGGGTTCAATCCATCAAAAGCACGATAATACCCTTCGCGTTTTCGCAAAATGGTAATCCAGGACAAGCCTGCTTGCGCACCATCGAGAATCAATTTGGCAAACAGATCTTGTGAATCATAGTTAGGAATACCCCACTCATTATCATGGTAATCGACATATAAGGGGTCATCGCCACACCATGAACAGCGCTCAGTCTTCATCCGACTCATTCTCTTTTTCCTTTTTATCCCAAAGGGATTTTTGATCTTTGCATGCTTCGTAGCGAATACGCTGCATTTCTAAATAATGCTCCAACGAACAGCTTGCATGGCAAACAAAGCGTTCGCCTGTTGGTTGGTATATACCGATTCTATCGAGCCTAAATACCCGATAGCCTTGGCGCAGTTCGCACCATGCTACCAAGGTCCAGGCATTACCCCAAAAAAAAATGCCAAGCGGCCAAATGCGACGCTCAGTCGTCACTTCTTTTGCGTCACAATATTTAATGCCGATAATCTCAAATTTTTTAATTGCTTTGCGAATTTCTTCGCTGTAAGGCGCCTTCGCACTTTGGTTTTGAAATTCGGGAACATGAATTGCTGACGTTTCTTCAATGGCCCGCAAATTCTCAGGCAAAATCGACAAAATTTTATTTAACGCACTACTTGCAGAAGAAGCCAATTGACGGTCACTCCAGGCACGAATCATTCTTGCTCCCAACAACAAGGCCTCAACTTCGTCTTGATCAAACATCAAGGGCGGCAAGTCGAAGTGTCTTTGCAAACGATACCCCACCCCTGCCTCACCCTCAATGGGCACGCCAGATAAACTCAAGGCTTGAATATCGCGATAAATTGTTCGCTCTGACACTTCAAGTGCTTCGCCAATATCTCTTGCAGTCAGCACCGTCCTGCGATTACGTAAGAGATTCAGAATTTGAAATAATCTTTCAGCTTTTCTCATTTACCAACTTGAATAAAAAACTAATCTTGCTTGTATGCCGCCAAACCTTCTTCATCAGGATTGATGTCTTTTTGCTTAGCGTCTCAAGCTGTTTGTGCCTGTGATTCTCCCACAGTTTCCATCTCTGGATAAACGCTGGAGTACAAATATGCTTTACTATTGCGCACGCTGGTTTCTTCAATCAAGGACATAAATTGGGCAAAATCCTGGTTGTTTTCCAAAGCGTCAGCTTTTAACAAGGCCTCCTTGCTGTCCCAATAAACAATATCCTGCCACTGTCCATTTTCAGTTTTGGTTAACGAGCGGTAGTGAAAGCCTGCCATTCCCAAGAGTTTGTCGTCTAATTTCGCGCTTGCTTCAATTAGTTGTTTGTCTGTAGCTTCTTTTTTAAGTTCAAAGGTGTAAATCGAAACAATTTGTTGGCTCATTGTAAGTTCCTTATGATTTCATTGAGGGGATGACTACCCTGATAATTAACTTGCCATCAGGTAAAGTCTAATGTCAGCCTACTGACAGCATTGTGTCAGTAGTGTTTAATTGCTTATCCGCATTGGCTTCGCGCCTTGGCAGGACTAAACTGAAGTAAAAACAAGGAACTCGAATGCAGCCTCTTTATCCCGAGATAAAACCTTACGCACGCCACAGTCTTCAAGTGGACGAGATTCATACACTTTATATTGACGAAAGCGGTAGCCCGGATGGCATCCCCGTATTATTTGTCCACGGTGGCCCTGGCGGGGGCTGTGGACGTTATGA
>JBNKVX010000012.1:0-62377 GCA_050299435.1 Cellvibrionaceae bacterium
GCTGAATTAGAAATTTGGCCTGAAACCATAAAATACGCTGAAGCCGCCTACCGTTTTCCCTACGGGGACAACATCCTGATAAGCTTTGGCGCCATGCATTACATGGAACAATTTAAGTTAGATGGGGAACGCATTCGCCCCGGCAATTTTATCAAGTTTGAATACGCATTCTGATGGGAAAACACATGCAACGTTTGGGAAATTTCTTTTTTATATTTACGATAATTTTGGCACTTAATTTTGTCACGACGACAAGCCATGCCCAGAATGTTTCTATCTCCCCACAACAAATCGAACAATTCAAACGCTTGTCACCGGCTGAACAACGTGCATTGGCGCAATCCATGGGGATTGATCCCGCCACAATCGATTCATTAATTAATGCACAAGGAAAACAAACAGAACAACCTGCATTTGAGACTGAGGTTTCTGGCAGGCGCTTACCCATGAATATGCGTGAGCAAAACCCTCAAATGCAAAATGAAGTGCAATATGACCCACTGCACACGCTTTCTGAAGAAGGCTTGGATGATCTCAGTCTTGAGGAAGATGAAGGCTCGGAATTCAAATTTGAACCCATTAAATTATTTGGTTACGACGTATTTAAGTTCGGAGCCGATGCCTTTACACCCGCAACCGATATCCCCGTACCGGAAGATTATAAGATAGGACCTGGCGATAGCCTGGTGCTTCAACTTTACGGCAAGGAAAACCGCACGGAAAACTTAACAGTAAATCGTGAAGGCCAAGTACAGGTGTCTAACCTGGGGCCCGTCACCCTGGCCGGTTTAAGCTTTCAACAAGCACGCGCGAAACTCAATGAAGTGGTCGGCCAGCAAATGATTGGGGTGAATGCCTCTGTCACCCTGGGAGCCTTACGCACTATTCGTGTTTTTGTTTTGGGTGAAGCACAGGTGCCTGGCTCTTATGTGGTGAGCTCGCTTTCATCCATGACGAATGCAATATTTGCCAGTGGCGGAATAACAGAAATAGGTTCCCTGAGAAATATTCAACTTAAGCGCGCAGGTAAAGTCATCACTCGCCTGGATTTATACGATCTGTTATTAAATGGAGACACAAGTAATGACTCCCGACTCTTACCAGGCGATGTGATTTTCATTCCGCCGATCGGTAAAACAGTGGGCGTCGCAGGCGAAGTTAAACGCCCCGCAATTTATGAACTAAGAAACGAAACACAAGTAAGCCAAGTGATTAGTCTTGCTGGCGGACTTGCACCCACGGCTTTTGTACCTGCTTCAAGAATTGAACGTATTACACCGGAAGGCGAAAAAACTCTGGTGAATCTAGATCTATCAACCGCAACGGGTAAGAAATTTCCCATCCAGGACGCCGACATCATACAAATCTTCCCCACGCTCGACACCATGCGAGACATTGTAAAACTGGAAGGCCATGTTAAGCGCCCTGGCGGTTTCGCCTGGTTTGAAGGTATTCGCTTCACCGATGTTGTACCAAGTGTTGACGATATGCTGGCAAATCCGGATATTGAAATTGGCCTAATATTGCGTGAAGAGTATCAAACACGAAAAATTCGAGCGCTTGTATTTTACCCTCGGGAAGCTTTCGAAAACCCAAAGGGTAATTTTGACCCTGTCCTACAATCCCGAGATACGATTTTGTTGTTTAACTACGAAACGAATCGCACCGAAATTCTTGAAGATTTATTGGCACAGTTGCGCATACAGGCAGACATTAATGAACGCAAGAAAATCATCAATATATACGGCAGTGTCAGATTCCCAGGGGAATACCCTTTCGCTGAAAATTTAAGTGCAAATGATGCAGTAAAACTTGCCGGGGGGTTCAGCGAAAGTGCGCTAGGGACTGATGCTGAAATCACCCGTTATGATCTTGATGATGAGCGCAATACCGTTGTCATGCATTTAGATATTAACCTAAAACAACAAAAAACCTATCTCGTGGAAGGTGATACCTTAAATGTAAAACAAATTCCGCTTTGGCAGTTAAAAGAAAATATTCAAATATTGGGCGAAGTGGTTTATCCGGGCACCTACTCGATATTGCCTGGTGAATCCATTATGGATGTGTTGACGCGTGCGGGCGGTTTAACACCCCACGCCTACGCCGAAGGCGCAATTTTTTCCAGAGAAGAATTAAGGCGTTTGGAAGAGGAACGACTTGCCGATTTACGCGAGAAAGTGGAAAGTGATCTTGCAGCTACAAGCTTAACAGAAAGTGTCATTGCAAAATCTGAGGTTGATAAAGCGCAGGCTGAACAAATACTAGAAAATATAGACAGCGTAAAACCCCTGGGAAGAATGGTAATCGACCTTCCCTCAATTATGAATGACCCAGAGTCATTTGATTTTAAATTACGCGACGGCGATGTATTAAACGTTCCTCGATATAAGCCATCGGTGACCGTCGTTGGCGAGGTTCAATATTCCACCTCACATTTTTTTGACGAGCGTTTATCTCCCTTGGATTACATTGAACGTTCTGGAGGTATGAATCAAAACGCTGATCGGAAACGTGTTTATATCGTTAAAGCCAATGGCAGCGTGTTTTTACCTTCAAATTCGGCTTGGTTTAAATCCCGGTCTCAGAATATTCAACCGGGAGATACCATTGTTGTGCCCATCGACACCGACAAAGTGGACACATTAACCTTGTGGAGCAGTATCACTACGATTATGGCGAATGTTGCTCAAACAGCGATTATTGCAACAAGGCTGTAAATGTAGCTGAGACATGCTAGTAGGCATTGCCAAGCCTTAAGCAAGCCCCTAAAATGCGCGCCTCGATAAAAATGAAGTATCAGGACCATAGCTCAGTTGGTTAGAGCGCTACCTTGACATGGTAGAGGTCGGCGGTTCAAATCCGCCTGGTCCTACCAATTCTTGTGGAATAAGTCTTTAAAATCAAAGGCTTAGTCGGGCCATTCAAGCTTGACACACATTAGGGTGATGTATAACATACGCGCTCTTTTCAGGTAGCCAGTGTGCAATCTGAAGCGACATTCCGCCTTAGCTCAGTTGGTAGAGCAAATGACTGTTAATCATTGGGTCGCTGGTTCGAGCCCAGCAGGCGGAGCCAAATTCCTGAAAGCGATCTTGTTGATCGCTTTTTTTATATTCTTCGTTTACGAATATTGTTTTTCAATCCAGTCTCGATAGGAACCATCCATTACGCTTTTCCACCAAAGATCATTTTCCAAATACCAGTTGATCGTTTTTTTAATACCTGTTTCAAAAGATTCCTGCGGCTTGTAAGTCAATTCACGTGAGGATTTGGAAGCATCAATTGCATAACGCCGGTCGTGACCGGGTCGATCTTTAACAAAAGTAATCAACGATTCCGGATTGCCTTCAATGGCTGCTAAGGCTTCAGGGTATTTTTCTCGCAATCCCGAGTCAGCTTTAAAGGCTTCAGCCATCAATGCACAAACCAATTTAACAATATCAATATTTGCCCACTCATTGTGTCCACCAATATTGTAATTTTCGCCCACCACGCCTTTTTTTAACACTAATTCAATTCCATGCGCATGGTCTTCAACATATAGCCAGTCGCGTACCTGCATCCCGTCTCCATATATAGGTAAGGCTTTGTTAAATAAAATATTGGTAATCACAAGAGGAATCAGTTTTTCAGGAAAATGATATGGACCGTAATTGTTGGAACAATTACTGGTAGTAACATTTAAGCCGTAGGTATGATGCCAGGCTCTGACCAAGTGATCTGAAGCGGCCTTACTCGCTGAATAAGGTGAGTTGGGTGCATAAGCGGTGTCCTCGGTAAACGCTGGATCATCTAGCTTCAAGGTGCCGTAGACTTCATCTGTTGAAACATGATGGAAACGATGCGGCACCACTACTCCTTCTTCTAACCAGATTTTCTTTGCCGCTTTAAGCAAGGAGTAGGTGCCGATAATATTCGTTTCTATAAACGCATCCGGCCCGGTAATTGATCTATCTACGTGAGATTCAGCAGCAAAGTGAACCAGAGTATCAATAGCATGCTCACGCAATAAATCTTCAACCAAATCTGTATTGCAAATATCTCCATGCACAAATTTAAAACCCGAATTATCCTTAACAGCATCGAGATTGGCGGCATTTCCGGCATAGGTTAGCGCATCCAAAACAACTATCTTGTCAGATGGATTTTGCCTAAACCAGTAGTGGACAAAATTCGCACCTATAAACCCGGCTCCGCCGGTGACCAACAAATTTCTTTTCATAATTCGTCCATCATTTGTGATAACTGCTTCCGCCAATGCACTGTCTCCATTGATGCTACTTTCTCAGCGGAAGATTTATCCAAAACGGAAAAAGCAGGTCGTCGAGCCGGTGTTGGGTAACTGCTCGCGGGAATTGGCCTTAGCGGTATGGCCTTATCAAGTAAGCCTTTCTCCAGTGCAAGTTCCTGAATAGCAACCGCAAAATCATACCAGGAAGCAATACCGGCATCAGTCCAGTGAAACACACCAACAATTGATTTATTCGCACAAACATTCCACAACCACTGCGCCAAACCTTTCGCCCAGGTAGGCGACCCAACCTGGTCGCAAACTATCCCCAACTGTGGTTTTTCACGCATTAGTCGCAACATGGTTTTAACAAAATTATTGCCGTTTGCTGAATACACCCATGCTGTACGAACAATCACGCTGTTGTCCGGCAGCACATCCAAAACTGCTTTATCGCCTGCCAACTTGGACGCACCGTAAACACTTAACGGATTGGGCGTCGCATCAGGAAAATATGGTGTAGATGAAGTGCCATCGAAGATGAAATCTGTGGAAACATGTAGCAAACGTGCGGAAAGTTCCTTACAAGTGAGCGCCAAATTTTTAGCACCCATTGCATTTACCGCATAAGCTAAATCAGATTCAGACTCCGCTTTGTCAACCGCCGTATAAGCTGCTGCGTTAACAACTATATCAGGCTGCAATTGCCTTAGTGTGTCTGTAACAGCTGTGGCATCAGTGACATCCAACTCACTTTGCTCAAGACTATTTAGCTTCACATCTTGCGGCAATAAACGCTCAAACTCCCACGCCAGTTGACCGCCCTTTCCTGTTAATACTACCTTCATCTTTCTTGAACTCAATTACAATGTCGGCGCTTGCGCAAAGGCATACCCGGAGGAATCTTTAGTCGACAGTGATGGCGTAACGCCGTTAACCAACGGCCAGGAAATACCAAGCGCTGGGTCATCCCAGGCAAGAGATACTTCCGATTCCGGATGGTAATAATCCGTACATTTATAAACGAATTCTGCAAATTCCGACACCACATAAAATCCGTGTGCGAATCCTTCTGGAACCCATAACTGGCGTTTATTTTCCGCTGATAGCTCTACACCCACCCAATGTCCAAAAGTCGCAGAATGTTTACGCATGTCCACGGCAACGTCATATACGAGTCCACTGATAACACGCACCAATTTGCCTTGTGTCTGTTTTAACTGATAATGCAACCCACGCAAAATACCATGCATAGATTTACTGTGATTGTCCTGAACAAACGGTTTTGCGCCCGTGATTATGCTAAACTCATCAGCCCGAAACGTTTCCATAAAAAAACCGCGTTCATCTCCAAACACTTTTGGGTCAAGAATTTTTACATCAGGAATTAAGGTGTCAATAAACTTCATTAAAAAACTCTTTGATCCAACAGTTTTAAAAGATAGTCGCCATAGCCACTTTTTTTAAGCGGCATCGCTAATTCTCGAAGCTTATCAGCACTTATCCAGCCATTGCGATAAGCAACCTCCTCCGGACAGTTCACTTTTAGTCCCTGGCGCTTGTCCAGAGTAGCAATAAACTGAGCCGCTGCAAGCAGGTCGTCATGCGTGCCTGTATCCAACCAGGCTGTACCGCGCCCCATCACTTCAACGCACAATTCCTGCGCATTCAGATATTGCTTAATCACATCAATAATTTCATATTCTCCGCGAGGCGAAGGCTTAACATTTTTCGCAAATTCAACTACGCGCTCATCGAAAAAATAGATGCCTGGTACCGCATAATTTGATTTCGGTTTGTCTGGTTTTTCTTCCAACGAGAGCACCTTGCCTTCCGAATCAAACTCGACCACACCGTAGGCTTTGGGATTTGCAACGTGATACCCAAATACGGTAGCTCCGTGCCTCCGCAAGCTTGCAGAACTTAAACACTTTACTAAATCATGGCCATAAAAAAGATTGTCCCCCAGCACCAGGGCTGCAGATGAACCCGCCAGGAAATCTTCACCAATGACAAAAGCCTGAGCCAAACCATCAGGTGATGACTGAACTGCGTACTCAATCGACAAGCCAAATTGGCTGCCATCCGCGAGAAGTTCGACAAAGCGACTTTGCTCCGCAGGGGTGGTTATTATCAAAATCTCGCGAACTTTAGCTTGCATAAGAGTAGCAAGTGGGTAGTAAATCATTGGCTTATCGTAAACAGCCATCAGCTGTTTGCTTACCGCTTTCGTCAATGGGTAAAGTCGAGTGCCGCTGCCTCCGGCCAAAATTATGCCTTTCATGCCCCCATCCTTAATTTCTCCGAATCTATCCAAATTAAGCGGTCGAATGATAACAGTTTTTGCATACCCAACGGTGAGGCTAATGCGTATAATGCACCGCCAAACTTCGAGAATACCGATCAAAATCAGCAAACTGATATGATGCAACTAAAGAACGGAATCGCCCTCACCTCTTTTATTTTTTGTCTAATTTTTCAACAAGTCGCTTCTGCTGCGGGTGTGACACCCTACTTACCGGCAAACATGTCCGCTCAATTCGAAAATGACATCGAGAAATTGGCTGTGCTCACAAACATTCCTCAGCTCACAAAACCTTACAATGTTGCCACCGTACTTGAGCACCTAAAAAAAATCAGAACCAGCCACCCTACTCTTTATAAGAGACTGGATAGGGCTCTGGCTGGCTATTCTAAAAATACTGCTTTAACACAAGCGAAGCTGAGTTTAAGTAGCAGTGACGCCGATGAAGCTATTCCACTAGCCAACCAAATGGGCAGTACTACGGATCAAACGTATCGTTTGAAAGCACACGGCCATTGGCAAGAAACTCCCTGGTTTGGTGTATATGCAGGCATTGACACAAGTAATGAACGAACAGTAGCCAGTGGCAGCGTGCTTGCCATTGGAACCAGTTGGGCTCAATTGGACATTGGTTACAAGGAACGCTGGTGGTCACCCTTTCAGGGAAGTGCCCAGATGATCAGCACCAACGCGGAAACTCTGCCTTCAATAGGACTGAGTAACAATACACCTATTGAATTGTTTGGCACTTATTTCAACTATGATATGTTTGTAGCACAAACCTCCAGACAACTTGTTCTCTACCAGGAAGAGTGGAGCGATACAAACAAGCCTTATCTTTCTGGTATGCACTTTAGTTTTCAACCTGTTGAGTGGTGGTCCATTGGGGTTAACAGGATGTTTCAGTTTGGGGGTGGCAAACGTGAAACTGGCTTAAAAGATATTCTTCGAGCAGTAATTGATCCCAGAGGAGCGGATAACGCAGAATCCGGTTCTGCTTCAGACGAGGAAACAGGCAATCAAATTGCCTCTATCACTAGCAGAATGAATTTTGATGGTTTTTCTGTGTATATGGAATACGCGGGTGAGGACACCTCCAATAATAAAGCCTGGCAACTCGGAAACAGCGCGATAAATGCCGGTATATATTTTCCTGCTTTTTTAAACGAAGATATATCGGTTACTTACGAATATTCGGAATGGCAAGATGGCTGGTATGTGCACGGCATTTACGACAAAGGAATATCACACTTTGACTTTATAGTAGGAAATTCAGCAATCATGCAAAATTCATCCGGCAAGAATCACTTCACTAAAGTTATATTCAATACAAAAAAACATTCTTATCTAAGTATTTCGTCAAACTACAGTAGTTATCACCTAAATAATGCTTCAAGAGAATCTGACTTTAACATTCTACTAGCCTATGGCGGATTAATTAAAAATTCTCTTATAGAAGGGTCTATACGATATGGCCAATTATACAACCAGGATGATTCGGTATTTATTAGCGTTGAAATGCAAATCAACTAAAGGTGCAAACCATTCATATTTCAAATGTCTTCTGAGAACTTGGCATGCCTTTTATATGAACCAAAAAGACTATTCTACTTTTAGTTTAGCAATTCTATGTTATGAACGCCGCTCTTAAGAATGTATATTCCTTCACTCTTCCGGTCTAATCCCAGACCTGACAAACTATAAATTGCTTTTCCCTCTAAATTATGAGGCAAGTGGAATTCCGCTGTCGAATTTGGCGGGACATTTACACTCCAAATTCGCCCACTATCTTCCCATGAAATCCCAACACTACCTCTAATAGTCGGAACGATACAATGCGCATATGCTAAACCACTTGTATTTGGCTTAATTCTAATCAAACGAAACCCACTTAAAATGGGTTCAACGCCGCATATTTTTCTAGGGATTATATTTGCAGGAGCAGCTCCCCATGCATGATTCCAATCTAAATTTGGTTTGTAACTAATATCCCAAGCCTCTAATGCTATTGTAGTTCCAACGACGTTAAACATATGTGGCCATGATCTGTTTGTGCTTTCATCAGTTATTAATGACAATGCGCTTTCGCCTTGATCATTATCATATAAAGCCTCTAATAAATATTGCGCCGCGTACACACTACCAGCCATTCTCTTTGATTTTATAAATTCGACAACACTTGAGATATTTTTCTCCTCAACCAACCCGAAAGCTAAAGCAAATAAATTTGAGTGAAACGATGAATGAACCAAATCCTCTCCATCAACATAAAGACCGGTAGAACTATCAAAGAAAACTCGGTTATATGATAATTTGACTTTCTCCGACATATCTTTATAGATTTCTTCGTCCTTTGAATTACCAGTTTCTTTGGCTATTTTTGACATCAATACCAGCCCCCGGTAATAAAATGCATTTACTACTGAATTGATCTCACCAAATTCGAAACCATCCCTTTCACTTTCAGGCCAATCCACGATGTCACCAAAATACGACTTAAATTTCAGAGGAAAATAAATATTGTCTAAAAGACTATTTGTAACCAAGCCTGTACGAGTTGATATTAATCCGTCATCTCGAGCTAGATTCGTCAGCGCTTTATGTTGCAAAGTAAAGTAATACTTATGAAGGGAGTCCATGTCAGAGGTATACATGAAGTCTGCCCACGCCATGAAAATTGAGTGTAATATCCACTCTGTTGGCCAATTTGCATGGAACAATAAATATTCATGAGTGTATCGGGCCATCGCAAACTCCCGATCGGTAGCATAGTGCCCAAGTTGATTTATATAAGCGTCAGCTTCATATGGAATTCTCTCTCTATCACCGTCTACATATACACCAAGAAATGACGTAGCCTTAATCGAATACTTACTAAACTCCCAAACATCATTTAGCACTTGATCACTAGAAACAAAACTGGAATTATTTTCATTAAAATGATAAGAAACCGCTTTTTGAGTGACTTCAATAGCCTCAATTAACTCTTCTTGTCCGCCAATTTCAACATACCGAAAAGGCATCACCTCTCCGATAAACTCAGGCATATGTATTGCACGATCGCCCGTATTCCGTAAATCAGGCGGAATTTTAAGTTCATAAATTTCCTTTTCGGCCTCTATCGTCAGGTTGATCAAACGATATCGGATTGATCCACCAGGGTTCTTATCGACGATATTTTTACCGTCGCTTTTTTCCCCCAGATGAATTTCTATTGGGCCATAAAACTGTCCAGAATTCTTCACGATAAGCGTACCGAATGCAGCCTTACCAAAATCAAAATACCTATTGCCAGAGGTGTTTACAGCTTGATTTATCGGTGATCTCAAGCTTACTTCCATCCTATTTCGGTTTTCTGCTCGCCAGACACTTCCATCGCGATATTGAATCGAATGCCAGTTACTTTCCGATGGCCAATCTCGAGATGCATTTGCACTAACTTTAAATCGATGAGGTTCGCTATATTCACCTGATTTATCATCGCTATCCCAGGTCTTAACCATCCAAAGATATTCACCGTCTGGTTCTAATTCAGGACCAAGGTAAGGAATATACAATTGCTGGGATGAACTAACTTTACCTGAGTCCCAAACAATATCTACAACCGAACCTCCAGAAACCACAGAAAATAATTTTATTTGATAAGCGGTCTGAACAGCACCCGCACGCGAATCATTTACTATCCAAGAAAATACAGGCCTGGTATCTGTGATCAAAGATATATCCGAGTCAAACACAAGATCAAGCAACAGCCCAAAGGGTTTTAGTGGCGCGCCATTACCCTCCTGATCATTTTCCGAAGGAGTATTCGGATCTAGGGTCGATTCCCCCATCCATTTCGAATCTGTGTCGCTGCCACCACAACCAGACAAATTAATTGCCAACAATAAACATACAAGCAAAGAATTTTTTATGTTCATAATAAAAAGTGCTCTTACTTACAATGGATTCTCGGCAGAATTGCAACACCTATTTTGTAACCACAAAACAAATTCAGAATAATTAAAATTATTAATCCACAATAAACTTACATATCTTGAAATTTCAAGTGCATTTACAAACACTATCTGCGCGCCAACAACTCTACAATTGCATTTAACATACTGGCAGCTTGAAACTTCCTGCTATACTTTTCTGCAGAATTTACACAATTATTTTTCAATTCAGTGTGCAGAGTTACATTTTCTTTCAACGCTAAGATTGCTGAACTAAGCGCGTCCACGCTCTCAGGAGAAACGGTTATTCCTGTATTCGTCGACTCAATAATCGTTGTTGCCTCTCCGGGAGGGACACTCATTATCATTGGGATCCCCATTCCCATGCATTCGAATATTTTTGAAGGAATTACCGTAGAAAACAATGGCGCGTTTTTAAGCGGGACAACTGACACGTCGCAAACAGACAAAATTCGCGGCATTAGCGATTTATCTTGTCTTTCAACAAATACGACATTATCTAATTTCTTTTCTTCAACAAGTCTGATTAACGTATCTTTTGCGGCTCCTCCACCAACGAAAAGGAATATTATTTTCGGATCATCTATAAATCTTTCTGCTGCGCAGATAATAGTTTCTAATCCGTGTGCCATACCATGCGTCCCAATGTAGCCAACAACAAATTTTCCACACAAGCTGTACTTTTTTACAAAGTAATTGTCTTTGTTAGGCGATGGTTTAAATGCAGATAGATCAACACCATTTAATACAACACATATTTTTCTTTCGTCTATACCTCTACTTACCAAATCATGCTTAAAAGATTTTGTAACCGAAACGATAAGGCTTGCCCTTCGATACAAAAACACTTCAATTTTTTCTAGCAACCGAATAACCGTACCATCCTTAATTACTCCAACAGCAGCAATAGAAGCAGGCCAAATATCCCGCAACTCAAAAACAAATGGCTTTCGTTTAATTGCTGACAGCGCCCAACCCGAGCAAGCACAGAAAAACTGCGGGGATGTTGCAACAACGACATCAATATTTTTCTGGAAAAGACCAGCGAAGAAACTGGAAAACATAAACGAAATATAATCAAGCGTTCTTTTAATAAAACCTTCATTGGCAGTAATGTAGGTTTTCACCCGTATCACATTTATTCCGTTAATGTCGGATTTTTTGTAAAAGGAGTTTTTATATCCGGGATATAGCTTTCCTTCTGGGAAATTTGGTGCACATGTAATAACTGTAACCGAGTGTCCTGCTTCCACCCACTTTACGGTGTGCTCATAAGTGCGTGACGCCGGTGCATTACCTTCAGGCGGGAAATTGTCAGTTAAAAACAAAATATGCATTACTTTGAACTCCAACGTAAATGTATAGAGCTTGTGGAAGACAACGCTTTAAAACATAACTTAGTACTTAAAAAAGATATTCCAAATTGAGGATGCCAAGTTGATGATTCAACAAAGATTTCCGCGCCAACTGAAGACAAGGTAATTCGATATTTTTCAACATCTAAAATAACGACATTCTCTAGCACGCTAACGACTGTAACCTCGGGGTGAAGGTGCAGATAACCGATCGCAACGTCATATTTACCATGGAACGTATCTGTCACTTTCACTTTTTCTGGGGATACCTCCCAGAATCTCTCGTGCGCGCAATGGATGCCCTGTTTTAGAAAACCATTGTGCCTGGCTCCAAAGGTCGCTGTACTAGCTACAACATCTCCAATCATTCGATTTTCTATTAGAGCTCTTTTTGCAACACGAAATCCACTCCATACCTGAGAAGAGTTCAATCCATTAATTGTTACTGTATTGTGAGCAGCAGTGCCGCGTTGTCTTAAACGTTCTTCGCTAACACCGTACTCAGATATTCCAGAGTTAACAAAAACTCGCCGCCCGCCCAAACAAAACTCAAATGACAAAGCATCCGCATGCCCGTGACCAGGAATATAGTCAGGCCCAATAGCCGCCAAATCTGCAATCAATGAATAGTCTTTTGTTTTAATACTCACATAACCAGATTGAGCTAAGTCATACAAATCAATCGATTCAAAGTTTAAAGCCGGCAAATGGGCGCCTGTAAAACCAAGCTTATTCGCATAAGCAAATACAACTTCAACAGAAGGTGCCACACCAAAACAGGAGTCATTAAAAAAGCTAATTTCACCGTCGTTGTGAATCATTGCTTTCAACCACTCAATCATTTTACAAATAACCTTTTTGGTTTCTATTACCACAGACATGTTTACTTTATTAGGGAACGCTGCAAAAATATTAATAAGATCAAGCAGGTCTACCAACATAATTACATGATACATTGGCGTGAGTTCAAAATTTCCGCCATCATTCAGAACCTGCTCATTGAGTTCTCGCAGATACACAGTCAATCCACGAGACAAGAAAGTCGCCGCCAATGGCCCATCCAAATACAAACCGGAAAAAATTAGTGCCTTTGCGTTGACAAAAAGATGATTACCCAACAAATGTTGTTCCATGTTTCTCAGTAAATACTCAGCTTGCTGCGCCAGACTGTTTAAAGCTATAGAATCGGGCTCTTCATTAGACAAAAAATATTTAATCCAATTGCAAATCCTCAGAGAGGTAGGATAGGGTTCCCAGCCATTACCAAATGGAGCTGGATTTTCTTTTATCCATCGAGCTATTAATGCTGCATGACGATCAATTCTAGCTTTCGATCCAATAGCATTTAGATCATCAAAATAATGTAAGTTATATAGCCAAAGCTTTGGCTGCGCTGGGTTATTCCAGTCACCCTGACAAGTAATATGACCTTCTCTATTTAAAAATACAAATCGATCGTTTTCAAAATATTTCTGGTCGTACAACTCATATCTACACCATGGCCCACTAACAGAAGATAACTTTCCTATCGGAAATTTTATTCGTGGCTTTAACATCTTTTTCGCCAATCTATGATATATCTGTGCAACTTTAAGGTATTTTATGGTATGAAAATACATTAACCACCGAGACGCAGCACGAACCAATCCCCTCTTTTTTATCTTCAAAGCACTCATTAATTTCTTAGCGAATCAGCAATATCAACTGAGATGCGAGCGACTTCAATAATTTCTTCAAAAGAAATAGGCGCACTTTTACCAGCTGAAACAGCATCAACAAAATATTTCGCGCAATTCTTTTGCCCCTTATCCTGAACAAAAAGACTTTTCTTCTTAAAGCCCTTCCAGCCGAAACCCATTAGCTTCCTGAAATTATCTAACTGTAAAACAGCATTATCTGCAAAAACTTCAATTCGTTCCTTAGCGAACTCTTTTCCTCCATTTGCAAAGTAATGAATCGTTCCAAACGAACCATCTTTGAAAGATAAAGTAATAGAAGCTTTATCCTCAACAACATCCATTCCTAGGTTAGTCCCCATGCAAGTTACGGTATAATTTTCAATTTCACTTCCCGCCAAATAGCGCATTAAGTCTATATAATGACAAGCCTCGCCGATAATTCGCCCCCCCCCAACACGAGGATCTTGCGTCCAATGATCCGCAGGTATTGCCCCCGCATTCATTGTCATAATAAATGATTTCGGTTCTGATACGTTTTCCAGCTGGTCTTTCATTAATTTAACAAGAGGGGAAAAACGACGATTATATCCAACCATTAATCTACACCGCCCCGATTGTCCAGTATAAGCCATCTCAATTTGATCCAGCTCCCGGTGCGATAAAGCTAGCGGCTTTTCTACAAAAACATTTTTCCCGGCTTTTAGAGCTTGAATTACTTGTCCCGCATGAAGGTTATGTTGAGTGGCGATTACCACGGTATTAATTTTGTCGTTATTAAGTAGCTGAGCCAGATCTGTAGAAGCATTTACAAAATTATTTTTTTTGCCATAATGTACAGCACTTACACCGCCACTAGTAAGCAAGGTGTCCAATTGAGCACCAGCAAAGTTAAACGCAGGTATCAGTACCCTCGAAGCATAGTTTCCTCCACCTATAAATCCGCAAACAACTTCGTGCTTTTGATATTGAACAGCAGGCCGAATATTTACTCGCTTACTCGAAAAAAGTATCTCTGCCTCCGCTCTATAGTTCAACATGATGCCAAGCGATGTCGGATCATCCAAACATTTATATGCAGCAATAGCTTCATTTATGTCAAACCGGTGAGTAATAAGCGGAGACACGTTAATTGCTCCAGTAGACATGAGATCTAAGACAGCTTCAAAATTTCGCTGCTCCGTCCACCGTACAAAGCCTATTGGGTAATCATTGCCATTCTCCTCATAATTCGCATCGTAACGACCGGGTCCATACGAACAGGACACTTGGAAGGAAAGCTCCTTTTCATAGAAATCAGCACGAGACAATTCCAATCCGACCACACCAACTAGCACTATACGACCACGCTTACGACACATTTGTGCACCTTGACTCACTGGTGTATTGCTTTTAGTAGACGCCGTTATTATTACCGCGTCTACACCCTTTCCGCGTGAAAAGACATTTGCCTTGGCGATAGGGTCTTCATCGGCTGAAAGGTCGACTGTTTCAGCCCCAAAATCTCTTGCCAATTTACATTTGGAAGAGTCGAAATCGATACCAAGTACGCGGCAACCATTAGCTCTTAGTAATTGAACCGTAATCAAACCTATCAACCCTAAACCCGTCACAACAAAACATTCTCCAATCGTAGGGTTCGCAATCCTAAGCCCTTGCATCGCAATGGCTGCTAAAACAGTAAAAGCCGCGCTGTCGTCGTCGACATTGTCTGGCACTACAGCGCACAAATTCTTTGGCACACGTACTACTTCAGCATGACTACCATTTGATACTACTCTACTACCGACACGAAATTCGGTGCCACCGTTATCTGCAACAATTCCAACGTTGCAGTAGCCCAAGGGCAAAGGTTGATCTAGCTTAGATCTAACCGCATCGATTGTAGGCACAAGACCGTCTGTTTTAACCTTGTCCAACACCATTTTAACTTTATCAGGCTGCGAACGCGCTTTCTTAATGAAATTTGATTTTCCAAAGTCAATTAACATGCGCTCTGTACCAATAGATACAAGAGATGAACGAGTGCCAATAAGTAGCTGTCCTTCCTTTGCCTGTGGACACGGAATATCAACCAGTGCCGTCTCTCCATTACTCAAACTTTGAAGAACTTGTTTCATCATGAATTCCAATTAATTTCGTTTAAATCAAATATGCTCATAGATAAATCATCTCGCTTGCTACCGACACTATAGGCGTACAATGTATTCGAGTCTCTAGTCGAGCAGGGGAACATGACAGCACCAAACTGAAACAATTTAAATGGATAAATATCTTTTTCCCACGAATACAATACCTTGCATGAAAAATTGCTTTTTCGACAAATTACAATATCCATTTTATTTTCAACAATCCCCGGGCCAGGACGGTTCGTCAAGAGCTTAGAAACTTTACTGTTATTTGTTATATCTGGCTCAGTTGCCGTAGAAAACACGTAATAGTCCTTTAACTCAACGCCATATATGGAAGAGCCATTAATATCACATATGGTCAACGTTACCCATACATTGTCTTTTTGCGTTAACAACCGAATAGTATTTTTTTCAAGTTGTGAATCTGTCGCATATAGCAGCCCTCCAGACACAGGGAAAGCCACGCAAGCCCGATACTTTTGATGTCCTGAAACGACTCTAACCACGCTGGAGAAATCTTTTGTAGCTCGCCATATCCCCGCAGCATCGCCAAAATCGCCCGTTAGTATCCAAACACATGCTCCGTCCACATCAGGAACAATTGCGTGAATATGGTTTATTAAACCCTTATTAAAAGTATAAACAACCTCCCAATTTCCCCGATTATTGCCACACTTAAGGCGGTAAATATTTATTTCTAACTTATCATTATTCCCGTAGTATTCTCCGTAAAGAAGGCTATCCGAAAACTCAAAAATATTTTCAATTTTTGTAAAGCTTAGCGGCCCATTACCTTTATAAAATCTAAATTCCTTTTTCAACCCCATGGTTTCCGAATAAGTATAAAGGTGCTTTTTATACGCAAAATAATAAACACCGTCACTACTAATGGCAGAATAAACACCCGACCGTCTTAGGCGAAAAAGTAAAGAAAATTGGTCTAGCAACCGAGATAGAATAGTGCTCGGAAATTCAAATATTTTCTCAAACTTACCATCAACGAATCGAAACACTCGACACCCTTTTGCAACAACAACACCCTCACCGCTCCTAAAAAGCGGTTTGCACTTCCTAAATTTCGTCAGTGCGCTTATCTTCATTAGAAACTCCAAAATAAGGATAGCCATTCAGGTTTATACTTTCCAAAAACGACAGTAGATCACCCGACCGAATCATCTCTACGACAACACCATCTATTCGATGAGATTTCATCAATCCAGAGTTTATTAGATCTTTACACAGTGTGCGCTCAGCAAAATGTAAAGCGCCCCACTTGGGCTGTCTTTCCCTTAATGTTTTTATTTCCACGCGCCCATCAAATTCAATTTGAAAATGTTTATCCCTGTACCAATTTAAAATAGGCCAAGTTTCGTCTTTCAAATCTTCCGCAACATGTATCATTGTTAAGCTGTGCGTGAGATCTACACCCAATCCCACTATCAGTGCATTCTTATCTGCACAACGCTTCCAGGACGAGTTTTTACCACATGGCAAAGGAGAATCACCATCAAGATTACCCTCCATTAGAAAATGTGCCTGACTTCCTACTGCAATCATCGTATTTATTGGATGCGGGCTTCTAACCGCCCCGGGCTTTTTTGATAACGCGATGGGTAAAGCTCCGGTTTTAATTGGAGTTTTATCCACCTTATATAAATAGGTACGATCTGATATATCTGCAGTCAAGTAATCTTTAAGAGGCACGTCGTTTCGAAATATTGGCATAGCCGGCATAGCAAGTGTGCCTGAGCCGCCCAGAATATCCAGAAGCTCATCAACTATCTGTACAGGAGCTAACTGGGTGCCTTTTATTGACTGATAAGCTGAATGAACCAAGAGTATATCGTCCTTCTCAATACCGCAGGAAGCAATTGCATTTCTTATTTTCCGCCACGATACCGACTGACGCTCCGTTCTTTCCTCACCTACAACTTTTTTCTTCTTGCCTAGCTTGCGCCTTATGCGAAGGTACCAGCCAATATTCCGCCAATAAATCCTTCTGAACAAAACCTCTATCATCGGAGACAACGAAAATATTTTCCTAGTGACACTATCATTCGGCATATATTCACCATATATAAATGGATTTAATAATCCCTCATCACTTTAAAAGTAGTGATTCAAAAAAAATTCATATGATTTCTTGTGTTCGCACGCTAAAAATTTGGATGATTTTAATGATGTTGAACCATGCTCCTTATCGTGTACGACAAGCGATTCAACATGCTGTACTACAAGACCTACGCGTCGAGTTTCTTCCGCCACGAAGCCTTCCTCCCCAAAAAGGAATCTCGGGTAGTTTATAGAACCTCCGCACTCAAAATAATGTCTCGTGAATACCATAAAGGCACCATGCGCACCATACATTTCCCCACCTTTTGGTCTTACCTCCAAATGCGCACTTTTAGCCCGGATTTTATCACGCATAGATGAGGCAAATCGGTGCAACAAAAACAAAAATCCATTACTACATACTCGAATCATAAACTCAATTTTTTCTCTAGAGGGACGCTCAAGCATTTTTGGATTTAAATCACTTCCGTGATTCATTGAAAGAATCGCAGGTGCAATAACGCCAATGTGTGAACCAACTATTAAAGATCTCAAGTTTTTAAAGAAATCCTCATCCAATATTAAATCTACATTCGAAACGATCACATAGTCAAAATGGTCTAAAGGCTTTCCCTGTGAACGAACACCTTTACAAAAAGCAGGAAAATAACCTATATTGGCATTTTTTTGATAAAAAAATTTAAAATCAAACGATACGTCTCGCACCAGCTCAACTCCCAGTTCTTCTACCGAGTTGTCGCCAAGCACCACAGTCAGCTCCACCTCTGCGCACCTGGAATATGCTTTTGACACGGACTCCAATAGTTCCGACGCATCCTTGTATGCATTAAAACATACACATACTAGGCATATACGACATTTATCCATTAAAACAATCTCTATTTTTCATTATTTTTAAACACTGGAAATACATTGTCAGGATTACCACTTGCACGACTAAAACTGCAGGGATAGTCACCCACATAAATGTACTAATTATGTAAGTTTGATAGGATATTGCGACAAAAAAAACGAAAAATATAATGTATACGGCATTGTCTTTCGAGCAAAGCAAACGGTAAAAAACAAAATTGCTTAAAAGACCAAAAAAAGAGGCCATCATAAGTGAACCAATCAGCCCAAAATCTATAATTAAACCACGAAAAACCGTATATATATTTGTAACAATATAGTCGCCATAGAAATAAAACTCGTTATACACCCCCATAGGAATCGATCTATCATCCCCCAACATTCTAAAAAAAGACATCCATGTGTAAAAACCAACCGTTATCGATTTTTGTTCAAAAATCATTACTGACTCAGCAAAATAACGCTCTGAGAACCAATCAGAAAAAGCATATATATGGCCCGACGAATAAGTAATTAAATACCTCTTTAGTTTAAAAAATACATACTCGCTATCTGAAGAACCATACAACCCTCTCGCAAGGAAGGACATTATAATTACGGGTAAGACAAAAACTGTATAAATAAGTAGAGTTTTCGCCGCTCCATATGTAATTAGTTGATAGTTTTTATCGTGTATCCTAGAAACCAAGATTCCACCACAAAAAAGAAATATGGAGAAAAAAAACAATCCTTTAGCACTCTGAAGAATCATTACAAGAAGTGATGGCAAAAAAGCAAAAAAAACTACTAGCATTTTCGATTGTCCACTTCGTATGGACCCGTAAAACAACCCTCCAAATACTACTGCAATATAACTAGATAACAAACCAAGTTTTGAAAATACTGTGACAACAATTTCATCGGCGTATCTCTTTTTTGCGTACCCTCCCGCAACAGCTATAGGGTTTGAGATAATATCACCAAAAGAAAAACCTTGACTAAATACGCCCGAAAGCAGAAACACAATAGCTATAAATGATGCCACATAGAACATTAAACGGAATAGGAATGTATTGAATGTTTCTGCGGAACTTTTTTTACATAGGTTTGCTCTAAAGGCAACCCGCCAGTTAAAAATAACCACACTAGAAACAAACGCCAAATTAAAAGCAAAAATATACAAAACCGCAAAGGGATTTACAGGGGCATTAAAAGCTACAAAAAATGGCAACAAGGTATACACAAACCAGAACAACGGGAATATTGACGCAGGACTCAACCAACACCCTACAATCCTCTTTGAAAAATAGGCCAAAAGCAAAAAGCCAAAAGCCAAAAATATTGACACCAATTTGAATGCGATAATTTCGGTCATTTATTATTCACACCACTCCAACCCAAATACTTCACATAAATAATTGCAAATAGCAAACACTCACCAAAGACAAAACTCCCTACACCACCATATTCTCCAAATGCTGAGCACAATAATAATGAAACGGCTAACGTTGTCACGCCTGCAATAGCAATTGACGCAGCATATATATCACTAAACCCAAGTAAATTAAGTCCAATTGTTCCAAACATATAATTTGGAATTCCAAAAAATATTGCGCCTGACATTAGTGCTGTTAATAATAGCGCTTCACCCTCATATCCTCGCCACAGCTCCATGCTAGATAACACATACAAAACCGCGATTACTACTGGAATAACCGCCGCTAAAGCACCCAACTGCGCCCAAGTTCTATGCCAGATTGATGTTCTAATTGCTGACCACGCTGTTTTCCCTTTTAAATCTCTTACCAACTTTGGAAAGGCCAACTGATTTAGCGGCCTAGCTAGCGCCTGAAAACTTTTTACTGTTTTTTCCGCCAAGGCGTAAACCGCAACGGCGTCGGGCGAAGAAACCAATGACAACACTAGAATATTGGAGCCCCGAAATAAGGCAACCGACAAATTTCCGATCAAGATTGAAACTTCGCTTTTGATGCTGAACCATATGGACTTAACTGGCAATAGTGTAAATTTGAGCCTTCTCTGAAGTAGCACATATAAGACGCTCAATACACCCGAAAAAAAATAACTCCCTGCCAATACGCTAATTGACAATAAGTAGTCGTCGGGCTCTTTAATAAAGACATAAATTAAGATGCAAGCAAGTACACGTGAGCAAAACACAAAAACACAAATCGAGATATTTTCTTCACATGCCTGAAAGTAATAATTTGATTGCAATATCATTCCCAAGGGAAACATAAACCACAAAAGAATGGATAAAAAATAACTAGAATAAAATATTACGGTCGCCGCCATTACCAGCAACAACATTACCGTTAACAGCGCCAGCCTAGTTACCATTATAGACCAATAGTAGATGGACTCTTCACAACGATCACTCGTTGTACGCGCATTGACGATTCTTGAAACACCGCTAACATCGTAACTAAAGAGACAAACCGCAAGCACAAACAAGATTACAGCTTCAGACGCAACCAAAACTGAAAACTTATCACTTTCCAAGCGTAAAAATAGATACGGAAAAATCAGGAGTGGAAATAGCGCATTTGCTCCCTGTACCCCCACCAATGAAAAGAGGTTTGTTAAATCTTTTTTTTTCATAAGGTACTTATGGCTTCATTAAATCTATCGACTCCACGATTTCGACAGCCGGTATTTTATACTCAAGTCATCAATCTCTGCTTAAAGAGCTGAGCACTACGTAACACTTTATGTCAATCAATACTTAGAAACCACCAATTTCATTTCAATACTGAGTTATTGCGTAAGCATTTTCACAATTTTTGATTAAATATTTTTTCTACCGAAATATCTAAAAAATAACAAAATCACCCCTAAAAGTCCGCCTAAAATTACCCCTAACACTACAATCAAAGCTCGCTTTGGTCTGGATTTGAGCTCAGGCACTACAGCACCGTCAATTGTTTTAAATACGTACTCATCCCTTGCCTCTGCAAACATAATTGTTTTTACTTGCTCCTCAATCAATTCATAAAAGACCGTATGCATTTCTGCAATTGAAGTTCTTTCAAGCTGTTCCGTCAGATATTTAATACTTCTCTCTGCCTCTTCGACATCTCGCTTCCTTACAACAGAATTAATATCTTCAACTAACCAATCAACCCATTGTTTTGAGTCTGTTGGCGAAAAAAATTCCACCTCTAACGAAACAAAGTATGTTTCTTTATTCTGTGACACACTTAATCGCTTGAGGAATTCTTCGTACGCCTCTTGCATGCTTGGTTTAGGTTTTTTTGGCAAAAAGACATCTCTTACCCATGTATCCGTTTTGACGTCATAAGCTGCTGAGTCGATTATTAACTCTCCCTTATCCCTGTCCCAGCCTTCCGCCGCCATCAACGGAACTAACAAATTATGCTTTTTAATAAAGTAAGATATAAATTCACGCGACTTCAATACCTCTAAAGCCAAGATAGTTTTATCTATCTCCCTGCCACCGAGGTTCACCCCAGCCAAACTCGCCAGCCCACCCAGTTGACCTGCCATTCCCGCTAATCCGCCTCCGGAATTTTCTTCCGCTGGTGCCAACAAAGCTTCGGACTTATAAATATTCGGTAGATATAACGCTATTGCTAAAGAACCAACTGCAAACAAAAAAGCAAGACCAATAGCAATCCATTTCCCACCCCAGAACACATTCCATAATTCGCGCAGATCAATCTCTTCGTCACTCGAAGCAGGCGCTCCCAACTGACAGAATGGACTCGACGCGCTAGCCAATTCATCCAGCTTTTTGGTAAGCAAATCAATGCTCTCTTCTAATGTTTTATTATCCATACTCATGCGTCAACTCAATTATCATTTCTTAAGGAGATATTTACACGAAAGTTCGTTGTTTTTATATGATATAAAAAAACATCTTATCGATCATTTATTAAACTTATTTTATTGCACACTCCATTGAGCCAAGGCCTAAGTCCGCAACTTCGCCCAAATAAACCAGTCCTTACCGATTTGTCGCACCTTTTCCACTACACAAAAGGAAGTCCCTATTCGCGCAAAATTTTGGATTTACGCGTTAAATCGTTTCATTTATCAAATATAGAAAATCCGTATTTTCAGAAAAATAGATGTCGGTTTTCAATGAGAACACAACTTGTCTATCGCACTTTTCAAAAAACGTCGAACGCTGCGTAGGCACAATACACCCTAACCCACCCTGTTAAATCAATTGCGAAGGTTGAAGGCTAATGTTTGTCAATCAACAAAATAATAAACAGGTGGGTATATCGACGACTTGTGACAATTAAATTCACTCGTTACTTCATTTTTTCGCGAAAGGACAACTCACCTCTTACAACTTTTCTTTCTCTAAACATAACTCATTGACTTCGCTGCTAAGTATTTTAATTTCCATATCGTGTGCGCTAGCAGGTATTCCATAATAATTAAGAACAACCTCATTTTATTATGCAAAAAATTAAATTATTACTGCTTTGAACTCAACCTGAATATTGTTTTTATTAACTTAAGCATCTAGTATTCATTTACAACGCTTACGACTGAAATTAATACATCGACTTATAGATGCTCTACAGTCAATAATATCACTGAGACTTAGCGTTACGCAGATGCGAACAGGCGCCGCTTGCTCCAACGAATGAATTTCCAAGACCTTTTAAGCAAAATCTGGTAGGCAATGACAAAACCAACAGCAAGAGCAAATGAGGCGTAATCAGGTGCATCCAGCTTCATCAATACTACGCCCATTGCCACGAATTTTGCTTGAACAATTACCAAAATGTGAAGAGTCTGCTTAGAGCTAAATCCAGCACGTCTCAAGATATGATGTATATGAGTACGGTCTGGATTCATTGGCGACTTGCCACGTTTAATCCTACGATACATTATTGTAAACATATCTGTCATAGGCAACAGAATAAACCACAAGGCGACTACTGGTGAAAATGCCGGTAACGTCTGCTGCGACCCCTGAATTAACATCACACCTATGGACAGCCCAAGAAACATGCTTCCAGCATCGCCCATAAATACTTTCTGAAACTTCCTTTTTTCACTGCCCCATATATTAAATATTAAGAACGCGGCTGCAGCGCCAATAAACGCCAAACATAAAAATTGGTAAGTAACTTCACCACTAAAGCCAAAAAGTCCGACCAAACCAATCATTGCAACAATCGAGATTACTCCAACCAAGCCATCCATGCCATCCAGCATATTCATTGCATTGATAATACCCACCAAGCTTAGCACCGTAAGAGGATAACCCCACAAGCCCGGATGAATCTCCCCCAGCCCAAAAATATTTCCAAAGGTGTGGATATGTACGTCTAATCCGTAAACAAAAATACAGGAAACAAGGAATTGGCCGACCAAGCGAAACTGGGCACTAATATTGTAGCGGTCATCCAGACTGCCCATAAACACAATAAGCCCACCGGCGAGCAAAAATAATCGCACGAATATGGGCTGCTCTATAAAGACAAATGTGGTAAGAAACACGCTGGAATATATAGCAATTCCGCCTATTAAAGGAACAACACCTTCGTGGTGTTTGCGGCCGCCTGGTTTATCGACGAGTTCGATGTAATGCGCTATTGGTTTAAGTACTCTTACAACAATAAATGCTGTAACAAACGCGAAGGCTAGTATTCCTATTCCTTGCATTTCCATTCACTATCTCCAGTTTTTGCACTCCCCGATTTCGGGCGCGAGTATATACCATGGTATATCTCAAGCAAATTAATTTATGACATCTTTTTCTACACGAATGACGTCGTCTTCCCCAAAGTAGTTCCCGGTTTGTACTTCAATAAGAAGCAAGGGCAACTTCCCTGAGTTATTAATACTATGCGTTTCTCCAAGCTGAATATAGGTTGACTGATTCTCAGATAAAAGCTCGATATCGTCACCCTTTTTTATTTCAGCCGATCCTTTTACAACAACCCAATGTTCTGCCCTATGCTGATGCTTTTGTAATGATATTTTCTGACCGGGTTTAACTTCGATACGATTTACCCTATAACCTTCACCTTCATCAACTACGTCATAGCTGCCCCAAGGTCTAAAAACATGGCGATGGTGCAAACGCTCTGTACGCTGTTTATTATTCAGCCAATCTACTACACGCTTAACGTCTTGACTTTGTTCCAGGTTTACAACTAATAGTGCATCATCTGTGTCAATAATGCCTATATTTTCAAGCCCTATCGCTGCAATAAGTTTTTTATCGCCGTGAATGAGAGTATTAACGCAATTGTTTAGCCATGTGTCGCCAAAGTAAGCATTCCCATCTTCATCCTTCTCAGTTGACTGCCACAGAGATTCCCAACTTCCCAAATCAGTCCATCCTGCATTCAAGGGCACAACCCAAGCTTTAGCTGTTTTTTCCATTAAGGCAAAATCAATAGAAATGTTTTCAGCTTGACTAAAGCTTTCTTTATTTAAGCGTATAAAATCAAGATCTGCCTGGGATTTCTGTAATGAATTGTTAGCGAGTTCAATCCACTGATTCCCTGTGGCGTTCAATTCATTAATCAATGTCGTCGCCGAAAAAACAAACATTCCGCTGTTCCAAAAATATCCACCTTCCTCTAGATATTTTTTTGCGGTGTCAAAGTCAGGCTTTTCTACAAATTTCTCAACAGCTGCGCCTTCATTTTCACCTTCAATATCCGCCTTAATATACCCATAACCTGTTTCGGAGTGGGTGGGAACAATTCCGAATGTGACCAGTTTTCCTTCCCGTGCTTTTTCAAGCGCGTTATCCAAAACTTTGTTAAAAGCATCAACGTCTTTTATGAGGTGATCAGCTGAAAGAATGACTAACATAGGGTTGGAATATTTACTTTGTGCAAAAAAAGCGGCGGCGGCTATCGCGGGAGCAGTATTACGCCCAACAGGCTCAAGTAATATATCCGGCTTCTGCTCGCACACTTCACTAAGTTGCTCCGCCACCATAAAACGCTGATCTTCATTACAAACGACTATTGGGGGCTGCAAATGCTTTACCCGCATAGCAGTATGCTGAATCATGGTGTAATCACCATAGAGTTTGTGCAATTGCTTGGGGTAAGCCTTGCGAGATTTGGGCCACAGTCTTGAGCCACTCCCACCGGAGAGAATTACGGGTACTACATTGGAATAATCGATAACAGACACTAAACTTCCCTGAACGCGTAAAAGTGCTTATTTTTCAATGACAAAGCGGATTAAATTGCGGTCGCGATTATACAGGACTTTTGTGGGTATTTGCCTGGATTTCTTGTTGAAGACTGTCATTCACCCTGTCTCGCATTTCCTTCCCTGGTTTAAAGTGGGGAACATACTTTCCCGCCAAAGTTACTGATTCCCCAGTCTTGGGGTTACGTCCGGTTCTGGGCGCACGGAAATGAAGAGAAAAGCTTCCAAACCCACGAATTTCAATACGATTACCTGTCGCGAGACATTGAGACATGTATTCAATGACCAATTTTACAGCCAGCTCAATATCTTTTGCGGAGAGTTGATCCTGCCTCTCTGCAATTCGCTCTATTAATTCGGATTTGGTCATTTTATGTGATCTTTTTGCCCAGTAAGCTTGATTAGTTTTGAAGAGATTGATTTTCCCTTCAAATGACCAAGTTACATTAATTATAGAGAAACTTTCGCACTTTGTTGCGCCAAGTCCTTGTTATACAACAAATTTGTACTTAGTGAAAGGTAAAGCACGAATTTCAGTAGCATAGCTGCGACAATTGGCCGATTTTCATCATTATTCGGTATAACCCTTTGAGACGAAAGAAAAAACCCCTATAATCCGCGGCTTCGCGAAAATCGGGTTTTTCCTAATAAATCCTTCTTTAAAATGTTCATTGCGAAAGGGGCAATCGTGTCGGAAAATTTTCAATCTGTTTGTGTTCTGGGTTTGGGTTATATAGGGCTACCCACTGCATCTCTTCTGGGAACAAAGGGGTACTCGGTAACTGGAGTTGATGTCTCATCCAGAGTCGTTGACACCATTAATAGCGGTAAAATTCATATTGTCGAGCCAGACTTGGACCTATTGGTTAAATCAGCGGTTAATGCAGGCAACCTGAAGGCCAGCTTAGAACCCACTGAATCTGACGTATTTATCATTGCTGTTCCCACCCCATTCAAAGGAAATCACGAACCAGATTTGTCTTATGTCGAAAAGGCAACTCTTTCAATTTCCCGGTTCGTGAAGCCTGGTAACCTTGTAATTCTGGAATCGACAAGCCCCGTGGGTACAACTGAGGAAGTCGTTGCTTCCATCCTTATCAAAGATGGGCATGACGTAAACAATGAGATCTTTGTTGCTCACTGTCCTGAGAGAGTCCTGCCAGGTCGAATACTTGTTGAGTTGGTCCAAAATGACAGAATTGTTGGTGGGATCAATGAGAAATCAACAAAGATAGCGTCGAGTTTTTATAAAGAATTTGTAAGTGGCGAAGTATTGGAGACTAATGCAAGAACTGCTGAGCTCTCTAAACTTTCTGAGAATTCTTACCGCGATGTGAATATTGCTTTTGCCAATGAGTTGTCATTGATTTGTGATAACGAAGGCATTGATGTTTGGGAGTTAATAAAGCTCGCTAACCGCCACCCACGAGTGTCTATTCTCAACCCGGGACCAGGTGTTGGCGGACATTGTATAGCCGTAGACCCGTGGTTTATTATTGCGAGAGACAGGGAAAATTCAAACATTATTCGTACAGCACGCGAAGTCAATGAAAGAAAACCTGAATGGGTAGTTGATAAAGTTAAATCTAAAGCAGAAAAATTTAAAACGCCTACTATCGCCTGTCTAGGTTTAGCATTTAAAGCCAATGTTGATGATTTGCGCGAGTCGCCAGCTGTGCAAATTGCAAAAAAACTACGCAGCGAAGAGATTGGAGAGCTGGTCGTCTGCGAACCCAATATTGAGTCACATAATGATTTTGAACTGAAATCACTTGATGAAGCCTTGGCCTTAGCTGACATTGTACTGATCTTAGTGGATCATGATGAGTTTCTAGATATTCCCGCTTCAAAGTTAAATGAGAAAATAGTTATAGACACACGCGGTATTATTAAATAAAAAAAAAGGAAAGTATTGTCTATGCCCATTCGTGTTTTAACTGTCTTTGGAACCAGACCTGAAGCTATTAAAATGGCGCCGGTGGTCAAAGCATTAGAAAGTAACCCCGAAATAGAGTCTTTAGTGGCCGTCACAGCTCAACATCGGCAGATGTTGGATCAGGTACTTGAGTTATTTGAACTTACTACTGATTTTGATTTGGATCTAATGCAACCAAATCAGGACCTCTATGACATTACCTCTCGCGCCCTCGTAGGTATGAGAGAGGTACTTAAACAATGCAATCCGGATTTGGTTTTAGTTCACGGAGATACGACAACTTGCTTTACAGCTTGTTTGGCCGCATTTTATTCAATGATTCCTGTAGGGCATGTTGAAGCAGGTTTGAGAACTGGCAATATTTACGCACCTTTTCCTGAGGAAGCAAATCGAAGCTTAGTTGGTAAAATTGCTAGTTTGCATTTTGCACCGACACCAACTTCAAAAAACAACCTATTGTCAGAAAACATTAGTGATTTTTCAATTTTTGTTACTGGAAACACTGTTATCGACGCTTTATTGATGACGCGGAAAAAAATTGAGAGTTTCGACAACCAGTATTGGTCAAAATTTTTTAATGACTCAACAATTAATTCAATTAGAAACAGGTCGGGACGATTTATTTTAATTACAGGTCATCGTAGAGAAAATTTTGGTCAAGGATTTATCGATTTTTGTAACGCACTTAAAAACATTGCTCTCGACAACCCCAGTTGGTTACTGGTTTACCCCGTACATTTGAATCCGAATGTTCAAAAGCCAGTAAATGCTATATTAAATGAGACAAAAAATATTCTTTTGATCAATCCTATTGATTACTTGCCATTTGTGTGGCTGTTAAATCAATGTGATTTGGTTATCACTGATTCTGGCGGGATACAGGAAGAAGCTCCGTCACTTGGAAAACCTGTTTTAGTAACGCGAGAAGTAACTGAACGTCCGGAAGCGGTAGATGCTGGCACAGTCAAATTGGTAGGAACCGACAAAGATAAGATTGTAAACAGCACATACGAAATTCTAAACAATCCTGACGTATATGAATCAATGTCAAAAGCTCACAACCCATACGGAGATGGAAATGCATCACAAAGAATTGTTGATGCTATTTTGAAAAAATTCATTGGAAAATAAATCAAAGCCGCATGTCGACATCCTTCGCTTCAAATATGCATTTTAGATCATATAGAACACATTTAGCTTTACCGAACGCACGAGCCGATTCTGCACCTTTATCCTTGAATTGTTTATGAGCAACCGCGAGTATTACTGCATCATAAACACCCAGCTCTGGATTCACACATAATTCAAAATTATATTCTTGTCTCACTTCAGCACTAGAAACCCATGGGTCATAAACGTCTACATTAACTCCATATTCCTTAAGTTCAGAGACAATATCGACAACTTTGGTGTTACGAATATCCGGGCAATTCTCTTTAAATGCTAAACCCATAATTAATACACGCGACCCATTTACTTGAATACGTATTTTCAACATTGCTTTAATAAGCTGTTCAGCTGCATAGGCTGCCATTTGATCATTCAAACGCCTCCCCGCCAGAATAATCTCCGGGTGGTAACCAATAGATTGGGCTTTATAAGTCAGATAATAAGGATCGACACCAATACAATGCCCCCCCACTAGCCCCGGACGAAAAGGCAGGAAGTTCCACTTGGTACCCGCTGCCTTTAACACTTCTTCCGTATCTATCCCCAATTTATTAAAGATTAGCGCGAGTTCGTTGATCAATCCGATGTTCACATCGCGCTGGGTATTTTCAATGACCTTTGCAGCTTCTGCGACGCGTATTGACGAGGTGCGATAAGTGCCCGCTTTGATAATGGAAGCATACAAGGCATCCACAAAATCTGCGGTTTCGGCGTTTGAGCCGGATGTCACTTTAACGATATCGGGAAGTCGATGGGCTTTGTCTCCCGGATTTATACGCTCTGGGCTGTAACCACACCCAAAATCAATGTTCAGTTTTAGGCCTGACTCTTCTTCCAATAGGGGCACACACACTTCTTCGGTTGCACCAGGGTAAACAGTGGATTCAAAAATCACCACATCCCCTTTTTTCAGATTTTTGCCAACGCTTCGGCTGGCATTCACCAGCGCATGCAGGTTGGGCTGGCGATTACGCCTAATGGGAGTGGGTACCGTGACAATAAAAACAGTGCATTTAGACAAATCATTTTCATTTGCGCTCAAAGTCAGTTTATGAGCTTGTTTCAACTCGTCGGCGGTCACCTCAAGCGTGGCATCGGCACCGTTCTTAAGTGACTGCACACGCGCTTCCTTTATATCAAACCCCAGAGTTGAGTATTGTTTACCAAACTCAACGGCCAAAGGCAGCCCCACATAGCCCAAGCCAATCACCGCAATCACACTGTCTTCTAATTTCATTATTGTCCAGCTCCAGAAACGAGAAACGGCCCCGTAGGGCCGCTTTAAAGTATAACAGTGCTTTAAGAAATTTTACTGACCATCCTGACTTTCGATCTGCGCTTTAATCAGGTCACCCAAAGTGGCGGGTGCGGCAGTATCTGTAGAAGATTTGCTGTGATCCTTAATCGCCTGCTTCTCGTCCTCAAAATCCTTCGCTTTGATGCTCAGAATAATGGTGCGGTTCTTGCGATCCACATTGGTGATCTTGGCTTCAACTTCTTCACCCTCTTTCAGCACATTACGTGCATCTTCAACCTTATCACGGCTGATTTCAGAGGCTTTCAAGGTCGCTTCTACTTCTTCAGTCAAGCTAATGATGGCTTCTTTGGCATCAACAGATTTTACGATACCTTTGATGATTGAGCCTTTGTCGTTTTCACTTACATAAGCTGAGAACGGGTCATCAATAAGCTGTTTCACGCCTAATGAAATACGCTCACGTTCTGGGTCAATGGCCAATACCACAGTTTCCAGCTCGTCACCTTTCTTGTAGTTACGTACCGCTTCTTCACCATCGTCATTCCAGCTGATATCAGACAAGTGAACCAAGCCATCTATGCCGCCTTCGAGACCAATAAAGATACCGAAGTCAGTAATCGACTTGATTTTGCCAGAGATCTTGTCGCCTTTGGCGTACTGGTTAGAGAACGCATCCCAGGGGTTAACCTGACATTGCTTGATACCCAGAGAAATACGACGACGTTCTTCGTCGATATCCAGAATCATCACTTCTACTTCGTCGCCCAGATTCACAACTTTGCTTGGGTGTACGTTTTTGTTGGTCCAATCCATTTCTGAAACGTGAACCAAACCTTCCACTCCCTCTTCAATTTCAGCAAAACAGCCGTAATCAGTAAGATTGGTGATAGTAGCTTTAACTTTGGCGCCTTCAGGGTAGCGTTGAGTAATTGCTGCCCAAGGATCTTCGCCCAATTGCTTGAGACCCAAAGAGACGCGATTGCGTTCGCGGTCAAACTTCAGGACTTTCACATCGATCTCTTGACCAACTTCAACGATTTCTCCTGGGTGCTTGATGCGCTTCCAAGCCATATCTGTGATGTGCAATAGACCGTCCACACCGCCCAGATCAACGAAGGCACCGTAATCAGTAAGGTTTTTAACCACGCCTTTAACGGCTTGGCCTTCTTGCAGGTTAGCCAACAACTCTTCACGCTCTTCAGAGTTGGAGCTTTCCATGACTGCACGACGGCTAACAACCACGTTGTTGCGCTTCTGGTCGAGCTTGATGACTTTGAAATCCAACTCTTTACCTTCAAGATGGTTGGTTTCGCGTATAGGACGTACATCAACCAAAGAACCCGGCAAGAAGGCACGAATACCGGCCACATCCACTGTAAAGCCACCTTTGACTTTACCGCTGATGATGCCAGTGATGACCTCTTCAGAATCATGCGCAGCTTCAAGGACTTTCCAGCTTTCTGCGCGCTTGGCTTTTTCACGACTGAGGCGAGTTTCACCAAAGCCGTCTTCTACTGTTTCAAGTGCAACCTGAACTTCATCGCCAACGGCCAGTTCAAATTCACCCTTATCATTCAGGAATTGTGAGGCGGGAATAACGCCTTCTGATTTCAAGCCTGCGTGAACAGTCACCCAGTCTTGATCAATGTCGATAACCACACCGGTGACAATAGTGCCGGGTTCCATATCAACGGTTTTTAAACTTTCTTCAAAGAGTTCTGCGAAACTTTCGCTCATGGAGGGAGTACCTTTCTTTCTCTCCGTACTGCCAGTGTACGGGCCTGTTAACGTTAAGCTAATGAGGGCGTTCTGGCGCTAATCTCATTAGGGTTTAATTCGGGCAATGCTGCCCTGAAGCGGGCGCGACCATAGCAGAATCAAGGGCTTAAAACAAGATATATGCTGGGCTGGTATCTAAAATTTAGCTCATGACTGGTTCAGTATTGTGCCGACCCGAATGCGGCGCCGATTGTGCCTCATTGGAGACCAAACTGATGCTGGACCAGGTTTTACAGCTTGGGCAAAGCCAGTGTAGCTGGCGACCTTCAAAACCGCATTGACGACACAGATATTGTTGCCTAGCGTCAGTAAGTTTTTCCAGCACCCCTTTTATACGCACATAATTTCGCAGGCTCGTTGGCCCCCGTTCATCAGCAACAATGTGTAAGAGCTCACCGGCGGGCTCCATTTTTGGGTAGCGAGGCAATTCCTGCATGAGCAAGCTCACTGCAGCGTCACCACCTTCAGTTAGTTCTTTCGCTTTGGCCAGATATCGCAGCGTTACCAACTGCGGCTTTTGTTGATACAAAGTCGCGAGTTCTTTGTGTAGCTCTTCGAGTGACGATAGTTTTTTGTAGCATTCAAAAAGTGGGGCGAGTATTTCTACCGCAAATCGCTCATCTTGTTTGGCCACTGACCTCAATGCGATGACCGCTTGCTGATAATCTTCCAATGACATTTCCAAACGCGCCAGAAGTAAATTTGCACGCACACATTTTTTGTCATAGCGCAGTGCCGACCGAAGCCATCTGCGCGCTGTCAGCCAATCCTTTTCTTCAATTGCAGCTTCTGCAATTTCACAACTGAATTGCGCTTGTTTTTCGCTCCAGATATCAGTGTTCGCGGCGAATTTTTTTGCCGTTAATCTGTCTGCTGTATCGATAGCCCACAGCCACTCGCGAAGCTCCTGGTAAACATCCAATAAATATTCTGTTGCCTGCCGACCTAGCGCTTTATCAATCCCTCTTATTGCAATTAACTCTTTTAACAAGGCTTCCGCACGATCCAACAAGCCTGCACGCAAATAATCAATTGCCAATTCAAGCTGTGCAAGATGAGATTGCTGTGTTGTTAATACAGGTCTAGCCAATAAATTTTGATGCACGCGAATTGCCCGGCTGACTTCGCCGCGTTTTCGCAACAAACTACCCAGCGCGAGATGGGTTTCCAGCGTTTCACTGTTAACTTCCAAGGCCGCAATAAACGTTTCGATAGCGGCATCTGGCTGATCATTTAAGAGCTGGGTAAGGCCTTCATAATAACGTTTCTGCGGCCAATTAAGATGAGAAGTCGATGTATTTGCCTGGCGTTTCCTTGTATGTAACAAACCCAAGCCAAAACCGATTGCAAGCGCGACAAATAAAAACAGAGCCATCAACGCTGCATCCATACTCTATTCCCTTTTTGTATGAGAGCGCAGTACTTGCACTTCTTTGTTAGCTTTTTTTAGTGCTCTTGATCGCGCGATTAAACCGGGTTTGAGCACAAGGTAATTTGTCAGCACACCCAAACCGACTCCAATGAGCAAACTGATGCACACGATCACACCGATGCTTGTGGAAGGAAATTCGAAACCCAATATAAGCAGTGAGATCATTTGACTGTTACTTAAAGCGAGGCTAGCTCCAATTGCCAACATGAGCAAAAGCCAAAATATAAATATTAATCTTTTAATCCACTTCCAAACTTTAAGCAGCATTTCGCTGGCCCCTAGGCATTCATTTGAATTTGTTTTTCAATTAGCTGCAGCACTGCATTAATGCTTAATGCAGTGCAATCAATTTGTATCGCGTCATCCGCCGGTTTCAATGGTGAGCTTGCTCTATTCATATCCTGGGCATCGCGCTGTTGAATGTCATTTAAGACTTTTTGAAACAGTTCAGTATTTTTTTCACTTTCACCCAATTGCAACAGTCGCCGGCGTGCACGCTCTTCTGCGCTCGCCGTTAAATAAAATTTGTAGGGCGCCTCAGGAAAAACGGCGGTACCCATATCTCGACCATCCGCAACCAGACCAGGCGCTTGTTTAAAATCGCGTTGCTTATCAAGTAGTGCAGCACGCACCGCTGGGTAAGCTGCCACTTTGGAAGCCAGCATGCCCGAACGCTCTTCGCGTATAACCTGACTCACATCTTCGTTCTGCAAAAACACCTGAGTATTTTCTCCCTTAACGCGGAAAACAATCTCCATTTTTCGCGCTTGTTCCGCCACCTGGCTCTCATTGTCTAAATCCAATCCCAGGCGATCACTGTGAACACCGGCCAAACGATACATCGCACCGCTGTCTAATAAATGGTATCCCAATTTTTGAGATAACAATCGACTGATGGTTCCCTTACCTGCTCCACTCGGTCCGTCAATCGTGATAACTACGTGATCCTGCAACTAGCACTCCCGAATATCTTCATAAATTCTCAAGGCTGTCATAGCGGGGTCTTCAGCAGCTGTGATCGGTCTCCCTATCACAAGAAAATCACTGCCATTTTGCACGGCTTCAGCGGGTGTCATGGTGCGCTTTTGATCGTTGTTCGCGCTGTTCGCAGGTCTAATTCCCGGGGTCACCGTCAGAAAATCCTGACCACACAAATCTTTAATGGCGGCCGCTTCCCTGGCTGAACTGACCACGCCACTTAAACCAGATTCGCGCGCAACAAGAGACAGCAGTTTAACTTGTTCTTCTGGCTCTCTGGAAATACCAACGGCAGCAAGACTCTTTTTATCCATACTCGTCAATACCGTCACGGCAATCAAAATCGGAGGATTGGAAAACCCTGCCAGCGTTTCCTTGGCGGCCAACATCATTTCAATACCACCGCTTGCATGCACGTTCAGCATCCACACACCCAAGCGCGCAGCTTCACGCACAGCACCTGCGGTGGTGTTAGGAATATCGTGGAATTTCAGATCCAGAAATACGTCAAAGCCACTCTTTTGTACTTCTTCGACAACAGCTGGGCCACAAGCCGTAAACAGCTCTTTGCCGATTTTCAGGCGACAAATTTTTGGGTCGAGTTTAGTGGCAAGCTCTTTTGCCGCTTGCATACTGCAAACATCCAGAGCAACG
Organism: Cellvibrionaceae bacterium; assembly: GCA_050299435.1. Classification (GTDB taxonomy): domain Bacteria; phylum Pseudomonadota; class Gammaproteobacteria; order Pseudomonadales; family Cellvibrionaceae; genus 1162T-S-0a-05. The sequence continues at coordinate 34,955 of JBNKVX010000012.1, forward strand.
ATTAGTCGAGATCCTTCAATGGGAACACCTGAAGATTTAGAATTCATTTCACATGAGCCTTTCGCATTTCTCTAATTTTAGCTTTACTCACTTCTACTTACATCACAAATCACACAGAATCTTGCTTAACCATCTTTAATCCTGCTCTATCTATATCCTACTTAAGCACAAACGACCAAAGCCGGGTTTCCCCGGCTTTGTTTACATCAAGTACTTTCTTACAATACCAGCTTACTGCGATTTTTATTGACTGTAGCTTTACCTATACCTTTAACCTGCGCAAGATCTTCAATTTTCCTGAATTTTCCATTTGCTTTACGGTAAGCAACAATTGCTTCAGCCTTTTTAAGGCCTACTCCCTTTAACACTTGAGAAATTTCTTTAGCGCTGGCCTTATTAATGTTGACCTGTGCAGGTATTTGTTGCACATGCGCACTTTTAACGCTCGATTTTTCAGCCGCTAATACGCTGGGTGCGGTCATCGCACCAACACAAACCAGAACAGCGCCCACAAAAGTGACAAGTTTTTTAATTTGATTATTCATCCCAATTCTCCTTGATATTAGATTTGCATTACATTGCTGTTTTTTATGCTTGCGGTGAAGCATGTGAATACTTTATCTCTATCAACACTGGGAAAATAGTGGCAAATCTCTGCAAAGCTTGTAAGAAATATCTTACAAACGCGAATTAAAAAGCCACACTACGCTGAATCTTCTTCAGCAAATCTTCGATATCCTCTTTTTGTAGATGTGAATAATGTTTTTCCAACAAAGCTCTCAGATCTGTTTCAAACTGTGAATAATCCACCAGCTGTGATTCATCGGCTGCGAGCACCTGCAAAACCATACCCGCACCCACAGTAATATTGCTGAGTCGATCGATCACTATAAAAGCTCCAGTCGCTCGGTTCTGCAGATAGGGGTCGATCACCACATTCTGTTCCAGTTCGACATCCACCACGGCAATGTCATTCAGTTCCATCTCATCAATTTGACTGTGTTCAAAGGTGTTCACATCAATACGGTGCTTGATTGCACTCACGTGACCGGGGGTAACCTTGCTGGCAAACTTAAACAACCAGGACTTCCCTGCTTGCAAATGCTTTTCGCTCATCCAAACCAGATGAGCACGCATACGATTTGAAAAGCTGACCTGATCATTTTTCAAAACGATCATATCGCCACGGCTCACATCGATTTCGTCTTGCAAGGTGAGAGTAACGGCCTGACCGACAAAGGCCAATTCCATTTCGCCGTCGTAGGTCACGATAGATTTAACCTTGCTGGTTTTTCCAGAAGGCAAAACTTTTATTTCGTCACCTTTCTTAACAACACCCGAAGCAACCGTGCCACAGAAACCCCGAAAATCAAGGTTGGGGCGATTCACATATTGCACTGGAAAACGAAAATCGCTTGTATTTTTGTCGCCGGCAATTTCCACTGTCTCAAGAATTTGCATCAAAGACTGGCCTTTGTACCAAGGCATATTCTCACTGAGGTTAACCACATTGTCGCCATCAAGAGCAGAAATGGGGACAAACTGAATATCATCAGCATTTAAAGTGCCGGAAAGTTTTTGATAGGCCGCTTTAATCTCTTCGTAACGCTGCTCGCTAAACTCCACCAAATCCATTTTGTTAATCGCGACGACTAAGTGTTTAATCCCAAGAAGCGATGCAATAAAAGAATGTCGGCGTGTTTGGGTCATCACGCCATGGCGGGCATCAATCAATATAATCGCCAAATCACAAGTCGAGGCACCGGTTGCCATATTGCGCGTGTACTGCTCATGCCCAGGTGTATCGGCAATAATGAATTTACGTTTCGCTGTTGAAAAATATCGATAAGCAACATCAATCGTGATGCCCTGCTCACGCTCGGCTTGTAAACCATCTACTAACAATGCCAGATCAATTTTTTCTCCGGTTGTACCGTGCTTGGTTGTATCTGATCTCACAGCTTCCAACTGATCTTCATAGATCATTTTGGAGTCGTGAAGCAAACGACCTATTAATGTGGATTTACCGTCATCCACACTTCCACACGTGAGGAAGCGCAACAATTCTTTCTGTTCGTGTTGTGCTAGATAAGCATCAATATCGGTCTCAATCAGTTCGGATTGATGACTCATTTTAATCTCCTGCTAATAAACTCTTTATAAATTGGGAGCCTCTAAAAAATAGGCCATTTTTCAGCGGTTCCCTAAAAATAACCTTCTTGCTTTTTCTTTTCCATCGACCCAGCGCTATCATGATCAATGACGCGGCCCTGTCTCTCAGAAGTTTTGGTTAAAAGCATTTCCTGAATAATTTCCGGCAAGGTGGTTGCTGTTGATTCCACTGCACCGGTTAAGGGATAGCAACCTAATGTGCGGAAACGCACCATTTTTTCTTCAATCTCTTCGTTCCCTTCGATGGGCATACGATCGTCATCCACCATTATTAATACGCCGTCTTTCTTCACGACGGGCCGCTTGGCAGCAAAGTACAAAGGCACAATGGGGATATTTTCCAGATGGATGTATTGCCAAATATCCAGTTCCGTCCAATTCGAAAGCGGAAACACACGAATACTTTCACCTTTATCCACTTTACTGTTGTATAAATTCCAGAGTTCCGGGCGTTGATTTTTAGGATCCCAGCGATGATTTTTATCGCGAAAAGAATAGACACGTTCTTTCGCTCGAGATTTTTCTTCGTCTCGCCGCGCACCACCAAAAGCAGCGTCAAACCCGTATTTATCCAAAGCCTGTTTCAGCGATTGCGTTTTCATCACATCGGTATGTTTGGCGCTACCATGAGTGAAGGGCCCTATTCCCATATCCACGCCTTCCTGATTGATATGCACAATGAGATCCCAGCCCAATTCCTTGAGTCGCTCGTCGCGAAATTTAATCATCTCTTTAAATTTCCACGTCGTATCCACATGCATCAAAGGAAAAGGCGGCTTACCTGGTGCGAAGGCTTTCATAGCCAAATGCATCATGACGGCAGAATCTTTACCGATGGAATACAACATCACAGGATTATCAAACTCTGCGGCCACTTCTCGAATAATGTAAATACTTTCTGCTTCGAGTTGTTTTAAATGTGTTAAGTTGAAATTCACTTCACTATCGTGATTGTCATTCACTGTTGTTTATCCTATTACTCTTGGTTAGTCCGCGATTTAATACGCGTCATATTAATCAAATTCAAAATTGGGCTTAAGAAACAATTTCTTCCAAGCTTATTCCAATCGTTTTGGCTAATTGCGTGAAATTCGGGAAAGAGGTCGCCACGTTTGCGCAATTATTTACGGTAATGTCGCCACTCGCTCGCAAAGCCGCAATGGTAAAGGACATGGCAATACGATGGTCATGATAACTTTCCACTTCACCGCCAGTGAGTTGCCCTCCCTGAACAACAATACCGTCTTCGCGCGTCTCACATTGAATACCCAAACGCGTCAATCCCTCAGCCATGGCTTGAATGCGATCTGTTTCCTTTACCCGTAATTCTTCGGCGCCGCTTAATATTGTCTCACCTTCTGCACAAGCAGCTGCGACCAAAAGCGCCGGAAATTCATCAATCCCCAAAGGCACTTGATCTTCTGGAATGTGTATACCGCTTAAAGGCGCGTAACGAACACGCAAATCCGCCACGGGTTCGCCACCGACTTCTCTCTCATTGCTCACTTCTATATTGGCACCCATTAGGCGCAATACATTAATCGCACCGATTCGGGTCGGATTGATACCCACATGTGTCAGGGTAATATCTGAATCCGGTGTAATTGCCGCTGCCACCATAAAAAAGGTGGCCGAGGAAATGTCGGCAGGCACTTCTATATTGGTGGCGGTGAGTTTTCCACCCGCTTGCAGCGAAATGGTACTGCCTTCAGTTTCCACCTCGTAACCAAAGCCGCGCAACATTCTTTCGGTATGATCTCGTGTCGGTGCGGGTTCTGTTACCACCGTTTTGCCTTCCGCATACAAACCCGCTAACAACAAACAGGATTTTACCTGAGCGCTCGCCATGGGCATCGTGTAGTTAATGGCTTTTAGTTTTTTTCCGCCGTGAATTTCCAAGGGAGGCCGTCCCTCTTCCGCAGTTTGAATTTCCGCTCCCATTTCTCGCAATGGCAAAGCTACACGATTCATCGGTCTTTTACTTAAAGAAATATCGCCACTTAATTTGCTGTTGAATTCCTGACCGGCGAGTAAGCCACTGAGCAAACGCATTGAAGTGCCTGAGTTACCTACATAGAGTTCACCACTCGCTGCACGCAAACCATGCAATCCCACGCCGTGCACTGTCACCCGACCCTTCTCTGGCCCCTCGATCACGACACCCATATCGCGAAAACACTGCAAAGTGGCAAGCGCATCCTCTCCTTCCAAAAAACCTTCGATTTCGGTAGTGCCTTCAGCTAAGGCACCCAACATAATTGAACGATGGGAAATGGATTTGTCTCCGGGAACACGAATTGTTCCCCTGGCGCTACCACCAGATTTAACTTTATAAGTGACTAATGAATCTGAATGACTGCTCATATTACTACTGTATGGTTGATGTTGAATCATCGACGAAAAATGATCTCTCGCCGTTTTTGCTCGTGTGAAAATGCCGGTCATGGCCAAGCTATCACCCGCCTCTATTGCAGCGCGCAAACGTTGTAGGTTTGCCATAAATAAATCTATTGATGCGAGCACAGCTTTTTTGTTAGCCAGCATAATGTCCCGCCACATAATCGCATCACTTGATGCTATGCGCGTAAAGTCGCGAAACCCGCCCGCAGCATAACGAAAAATATTTTCGTTATTACTGTCGTGCGCCAAAGTGTCGACTAGAGAAAACGCAATGGCATGCGGCAAATGACTTGTCGCGGCAAGTACAAGATCATGATCATCCACATCCATAGGAATCACTTCAGCACCCACTGCAGACCAAAGCGCAACAACTCGGTCCACATGCTTGTTACTGCTTCCTTCAAGCGGCGTGATAATTACCCGGTGCTTTTGGTATAAATCTGCATCGGCTGCGGTAATGCCACTTTTTTCTGAACCCGCAATTGGATGACCTGGCACAAAGTTGTGCACTTGTTTGCCAAAAATTGCGAAAATGTCATCACGAACACTGCCTTTAACACTCGCAGCATCGGTAACCGTTACCGCTGGACTGACAAGTTGTTTAATTTGTTGCAGTACGGGTTGAATTGAAAGTGTCGGCAAGGCTATGACAATCACGTCGTTTTCATGTAAATCCGAGGCAACACTTTCAAAGTCCTGCACTGCTTCATCGACGAGCTGATTTTCCAAAGCTATACCGCAAGTTTCTTCGCGGCGCGCCACACCAATTACCTTCTTGCACACCTGATATTTTTTTAAGGCAGCTGCCAGGCTTCCACCTATTAGCCCCAGGCCTATTACCACAACGCGATTAATCATTAAGATTCGATCAATTGGTTTTCACGTAAATACTGCAGTATCTTTTCTACGCATTGATCAACATCTAACTCAGAAGTATTCACTACCAGTTCAGCATGCTCTGGCTCTTCATAAGGAGAATCAATGCCGGTGAAATGTTTGATTTCGCCCCTGCGCGCTTTTTTGTATAAGCCTTTTGGGTCGCGTTGTTCACATACGGCTATCGGTGTTGCGATATAAATCTCAATAAATTCACCGGGTTCCATCAATTCACGAACAAGCCTACGATCTGAACGAAAGGGTGAAATAAATGCACTTAATACAATCAGGCCTGCATCAACAAACAATCTAGACGCCTCACCAATTCGGCGAATATTTTCTATGCGATCGTCATCACTAAAACCGAGGTCTTTATTTAAACCATGGCGCACGTTGTCGCCATCCAAAAGATAGGTGTGTTGCCCCAGCGTAAATAACGCGCGTTCAAGCGCATTAGCAACTGTAGATTTTCCTGCACCGCTTAAACCGGTAAACCAAAGCAAACAGGGTTTTTGTTTTTTCTGTACGGAATGTTGCTCCTTGCTCACCGTATGGTTGTGCCAAACTATATCGCTCACAATTTTTCCTTTCTTGAGTCAGAGAACGCCCTTGGGATAGGATCCCAGGATTTTTAGTTCGGATGCTTTTTCACCCACTGAAGTGAGAGTTTGTTTTATTTTTTCTTCTTCACAATGCCCAACAAAATCAATAAAGAACACATAGGTCCAAGCGCCGCTTAAGGAAGGCCGCGTTTCTACCCGCGTCAAATCAATCTGGTTTTTATGGAAGGGTTCGAGGAGCTCATGCAAAGCGCCCGGTTTATTTTTCATGGAGACAACGATAGACGTTTTATCATCGCCACTTGGATCGACACTGTGAGATCCTATAATCAGAAAACGTGTTGAGTTTTCGGGATGGTCTTCAATTTTTTCGCTCAAACAGCGCAGACCATAAATTTCTCCCGCCATTTCACCTGCAATTGCAGCAGAATTCCATTCGCCTTTAATTTTCTTGGCCGCTTCCGCGTTACTGTTCACGGCAATTCTTTCTGCGCGCGGATAATTTGCGTCCAACCACTTACGGCATTGCGCCAAAGACTGCGCATGTGAATAAATACGTGTAATACCTTCGATATTTGTTACATCAGAAACCAACAAATTATGATGGATACGCAATACCACTTCACCACAAATTCGCACATTGCTCGTCATGAAACTGTCCAGCGTGTGTGTGACAACACCACCCGTGGAATTCTCGACAGGCACCACACCGTAATGCGCTGCACCTGAGGCCACTTCACGAAACACTTCATCAATCGCAGCCAGGGGTTTCACTTCGGCGGAATGGCCAAAATGTTTTAAGGCCGCCTGCTGAGTAAAAGTGCCTTCCGGCCCAAGGTAAGTAATTTTTATGGGATTTTCGAGCGCCAGACAAGCCGACATAATCTCACGATACAAACGTGCAAATTCTTCGTTGTTTAATGGGCCTTTATTGCGCTCCATTGCTGCTCGCAACACCTGCGCTTCACGTTCGGGACGATAAAACCGCGCGTCATCAGGATTCTCTGCTTTCTTTAATTTGCCAACCTCTAAAGCACAGCGCGCACGCTCGCTTATCAGCTCGCCAATTTCCACATCAATATCATCAATTTTTTTTCGCAGCTCATCCAGCTTCATGGTTTATTCGCTTTGCTCCGCTTCGCCATCAAAAGTTTCTTCAATTCGCGCTATGCCTACAATATGTTCATTATCTTTTACTTTAATCAGGCGAACGCCCTGAGTATTTCGACCCAAAACCGACACCTCACTCACACCTGTTCTCACCAATGTGCCTTGATCTGAAATCAACATAATTTCATCACTTTCAAACACTTGCACTGCGCCAATTAACGCACCATTTCGAGCAGTAGTTTGTTGCGCGATTACGCCTTGTGAACCACGACCTTTTGTTGGAAAGTCTTCAGTTGCAGTACGTTTTCCGTAGCCGTTTTCGCTAACAGTTAAAATAGCCGCATTGTCTTCTGGAATAATCATCCCAATAACACTGCAACCGTCAGAAAGTCTAATACCGCGTACCCCGCGCGAAACACGACCCATTGAGCGCACATGCTCTTCAGCAAAACGCGCAGCTTTGCCATTTGAAGAAAGAAGCACTATGTCTTTAGACCCATCGGTAATTGCAGTACCCACTAAGTGGTCACCCTCAACCAATTCTATCGCTCGCAATCCAACACTACGTGGCCTTGCAAATTGTGAGAGTGGTGTTTTCTTTACGGTTCCCGATGCGGTAGCCATAAAAATAAAATGCTCATCGTCAAATTCGCGCACGGGCAGTATAGAGGTAATACGTTCACCCTCTTCAAGCGGCAATAAATTTACGACCGGGCGCCCTCGAGATTGTCTTCCTGCTGTGGGAATTTGAAAAACTTTTAACCAAAACACCTTGCCAGCACTGGTGAAACACAAAATGTAATCATGCGTGTTAGCAATCAATAGGTGCTCAACAAAATCCTCATCTTTTACTGCGGTAGCCGCCTTGCCCATACCGCCTCTTCTTTGCGCCTGATAGGTATCAAGAGGCTGGCTTTTTGCGTAGCCGCCATGAGAAATGGTGACGACGCGATCTTCTTCAGTGATGAGATCTTCTACCGTTAAATCTTGCTGCGAGTTTTGAATTTCGGTGCGACGCTCATCGCCATACTCTGAAAGCACGGCATTGAGCTCTTCACGAATGACTATCATCAAACGCTCTGGATTCCCCAAAATTTCAAGATATTCAGTGATTTCCGCCAGTTTCTCTTCATATTCCTTGAGCAACTTATCGTGCTCCATGCCTGTTAAGCGGTGTAAACGTAAATCCAGAATCGCTTGTACTTGTACAGGCGACATAAAATATTGGCCGTCAATAAGGCCATATTGTTGACCGATGTCATCTGGCTTACAGGCTTCTGCGCCTGCACGCTCCAGAAACTGACTCACTGCACCAACTGGCCAGCCACGCGCCAACAAGGCTTCTCTTGCTTCTGCGGGAGAGGGAGAGGCTTTGATTAGGGCAATCACTTCATCAATATTGGCAATGGCGATTGCTTGCCCTTCAAGAACATGGCCACGTTCACGCGCTTTTCGCAATAAATAAATAGTGCGGCGTGTGACAACTTCGCGACGATGCTTAACAAAATATTCTAATAGTTGCTTGAGATTCAGTACTTTGGGTTGGTCATCAACCAGGGCCACAATATTGATACCAAACACACTTTGTAATTGAGTTTGTGCGAAAAGATTATTGAGCACCACATCGCCCATTTCACCTTTGCGAATTTCAATTACAACACGCAAACCATCCTTATCGGATTCATCGCGAATTTCAGAAATACCTTCGATTTTTTTATCTTTTACGAGTTCAGCAATTTTTTCTATCAATCTTGCCTTGTTCACCTGGTAAGGTAATTCGTGAATAATGATCGTTTCGCGGCCGGTTTTTTCGTTGGTTTCCACTTCCGCTTTTGCGCGCACATAGATACGCCCTCGGCCTGTTCGATAAGCCTGAACAATGCCCGCACGACCGTTAATAATTCCTGCAGTGGGAAAATCTGGTCCCGGAACAATTTCCATCAATTCATCAACGGACAATTCCGGATTATCAATTAAGGCAATACACGCTCTCACCACCTCGCTCATATTGTGAGGAGGAATGTTGGTTGCCATTCCCACTGCAATACCGGAAGAGCCGTTTACCAGTAGGTTGGGAATGCGCGTTGGCAGTACTTCAGGAATTAATTCCTGTTCATCGTAGTTAGGTACCCAATCGACTGTTTCTTTATCGAGATCTGCCAGGAGATCATGCGCAATTTTCGCCATGCGTATTTCGGTATAACGCATTGCCGCCGGACTATCACCATCGATAGACCCAAAGTTACCTTGACCATCTACCAGCATGTAACGCAGGGAAAAAGGTTGCGCCATACGCACAATGGTGTCGTAGACCGCAGTATCGCCGTGAGGGTGATATTTACCAATCACGTCACCCACAACACGGGCAGATTTTTTATAAGGTTTATTAAAATCGTTACTTAATTCATTCATTGCGAACAAAACGCGACGATGTACCGGTTTTAAACCGTCTCGCACATCGGGCAAAGCGCGGCCCACAATTACGCTCATGGCATAATCGAGATAGCTCTGCTTGAGTTCGTCTTCAATGTTTACGGGGAGAATTTCTTTTGCGATGTCAGCCATTCGCGCTTCCACTACTCATTATGTTTTTATCGGCAATTTCGGCTGCCAACGTGAGACTTCAATTGTTTTCATTCAAAACTGTTTCTTTTTAAAAACAATTCTGCGATTTGTTTGAGGGATATTTGCTTTCACGCTGTGCCTTGCACCGTTGATACCGTGTCTCGTCACGCGCTAATGTTCGCATCTCGCTCTGCCATAAAACCCACTTACCAAGCGGCGCCAGGCAGAACTGCTCCCCCAAAATAAAGCGCGAAATTCTACCATAAAAACAGACAGATAGGTGAAACCTCCAGGACGGCAAAAAGCGCGTATTGAGGTATACTGCGCGGCGCCTCGAGGTGTCATTCAGACCCTCGATTAGTGGCCAAACTCTCCAGTTTCGGGCAACGCAAGTTAAAAACTTTGATAACGCTGTGATGACGCAAAGCAATGAAAATCAAACACCAGCCGATCTCGCTGTCAGTGCAGACTGGATTGTGCCGGTTGTGCCCGCCGGCCGTGTTCTAAGGGATTGCAGCCTCCTTATCGAGAAAGACAAAATCATAGGTCTTTGCCCGCAAGACGAAGTTCAGCGTCGATTTCAAGTCAAGGAATCGCTGCATTTGAAGCAAAGTGTACTTATGCCAGGGCTAATTAATGCACACGGACACAGCCCCATGACCTTGCTGCGGGGCTATGCTGACGATATGCCCCTGAATACCTGGTTGAGCAAGCATATCTGGCCAGCAGAGAAAAAGTGGGTCAGCCCGGAGTTTGTCTATGATGGAAGTCGGCTCGCCATCGCTGAAATGCTGCTGAGTGGCACAAGCTGTTTCAGTGATATGTATTTTTTCCCTGAAATGACGGGCAAGGCTGCCAATGAAGCAGGCATGCGAGCTCAACTTAATTTTCCTGTATTTGAATTTCAAAATGCCTGGGCCCAAAACGCCGAAGAGTGTATTCACAAAGGCTTAAGCCTGCGCGATGAGCTGCGCGGCTCGGATTTGCTGAGCGTGGCATTTGGCCCTCATGCACCTTATACCGTGTCGGATCTGAGCTTTAAAAAGATTGCTACCTACATGGCCGAACTGCAGATGCCGGTACATATCCACCTGCATGAAACTGACGAGGAAATCAGCACTTCAATTAAAGAATACGGTCTACGCCCGACCGAACGACTCGCACAGCTGGATATACTTGGCCCCTTGACCCAATGTGTCCACTTCACCCACGCTAATTCGAGCGACATTGCGCTGTTACAAACCTGGCAAGCTTCAGTCATTCATTGCCCACAATCCAACCTAAAATTGGCAAGTGGCTTTTGTCCGACCAATTCACTATTGAATGCGGGTGTTAATCTGGCTTTCGGCACTGACAGTGCGGCCAGCAATAACAGCCTTAACCTGTTCGGCGAATTGAAAGTTGCTGCCTTACTCGCCAAAGCAGTAGCAGGCAAGGCAGAAGCCATGAGTGCACACCAGGCTTTAGAGTGCGTCACGATCAATGCCGCAAAAGCACTTGGACTGAATGAAAAAATTGGCTCCCTGGAGCCCGGAAAACAAGCCGATTTTATTGCAATCAATTTGGATCGGCCTGCCTACTACCCAATATATGATTTAATTAGTCACTTGGTGTACGCCGATGCCCGTCATGAAATTAGTCATTTGTGGGTTGCTGGCAAAAAGCTGGTCGATCAAGGTGAACTTGTCACTCTTGACCTGAATGAAATAAAAAGCAAAGCACTGGATTGGCAGCAAAAACTCAGAACCTGGAATACTCTTTAAACCATGGAAAATATCGATACCGCCGAAATAAATAAATTTGAACGCTTGGCTTCGCGCTGGTGGGATCTACATGGAGAATTCAAACCCCTGCACGACATGAACCCACTACGCGCTAACTATATAGATGTGGCGAGCCCCGTAGCGGAACAAAAAGTGCTCGATGTTGGCTGTGGCGGCGGCATTCTTTGTGAAGCCCTGGCTCAGCGTGGCGCTCTGGTGACAGGCATTGATATGGGAGAAGGGCCGCTTGAAGTGGCGCGCCTGCACGCGCTGGAAAGCCAGCTACAAATCGATTATCAAAAAAGCACAGCTGAAAATTTTGCAACATTACATTCAAATACATTTGATATCGTTTGTTGTCTGGAAATGCTTGAACATGTGCCTGATCCAGCCAAGGTGATTGAAGCCTGTGCAGCGCTCACCAAACCGGGTGGTTACCTGTATTTCTCAACTATTAATCGCAACCCAAAGTCCTGGCTGTTTGCTGTTGTTGGAGCAGAATATGTATTAAAAATGCTGCCGAAAGGTACGCATGAATATGCAAAATTTATTCGCCCCTCAGAACTTTCCGCGTGGATTAGACAGGCCGGATTACAACTTGAGAATATCAGTGGTATACACTACAACCCTCTTTCAAAAAAATTCAAACTCGACACTCATGATGCCAGTGTTAACTACATTGTGAGAACAAAGAAGAACTAAAACGTATTTAAATTATTATGTCTTTAAAAGCCGTATTTTTTGATTTAGATGGCACACTTCTCGATACTGCAGAGAATCTTGGAAAAGCCCTTAATGCACTTCTCATAGAAATGGGTCAAACACCGCTAGCACAAGAAAAAATTCGCGATCATGTATCCAATGGCGCCGCAGCCTTAATTAAATTGGGTTTTGGTCTAACTGAAAGCGATGAAAATTTTTGGCGCTTACGCGAAAAATTACTGGCTTACTACTCCAATGATCTCGCATCCGAAACCCGCGCTTTTGATGGTATTTATGAACTGATTGAAGCACTGCAAAAAAATGACATACACTGGGGAATTGTGACCAACAAGCCTTCAGCTTATGCAGAGCCGCTAATGAAGTTTTTCAGCTTTGCCGCCGATCCTGCCGTGCTCATCTGCCCCGATCATGTAAAGCAACGTAAACCTGATCCCGAAGCTTTGCAGCTCGCCTGTAAACAAATTGGATGCAAAAGCAGTGAAGCAATCTACATCGGTGACCATCTGCGTGATATACAATGCGGAGAAAACGCTGGTATGCCAACCATTGCTGTGGGCTATGGCTACATTCTCGATGACGACAGTCACCTTAACTGGAACGCCACTCATACGGTTGATCACGCCAATGAAATTTGGCCCATCTTACAAGGTTACAGATAAAAATTATGAACATCTTTGAGCAGTGTGTGAATTACACTGCAATGCCAAACTGTTTGGCAAACAAAAACATTTTAGTGACTGGCGCAGGCGCGGGCATCGGCCGACAAGCCGCACTCAGTTTTGCTGAACACGGTGCCACTGTAATTTTACTTGGCAGAACCTTGAACAAACTCGAAGCGGTTTATGACGAAATCGAAGCCGCAGGCTTCCCTAAACCGGCGATTTATCCAATGAATCTGGAAGGTGCCGTTGAGCAAGATTTTTTGGCGATGAAGGATGCAATAGCCAATGAGTTTACAAACCTCGACGGAATTTTACACAACGCCGGCGAACTGGGGGCGCGTACTACACTGAGCAATTATTCTCTCTCCGATTGGCAAAAATTATTGCAAGTCAATGTGACTGCACCCTTTTTAATGACCAAGGCTGTCTTTCCACTTTTACAAGCAGCCGCGCATGCAAGTGTCGTATTTACAGGTTCGTCAGTTGGTATTAAGGGCCGAGCCTATTGGGGTGCTTATGCTATGAGTAAAGCTGCAATGGAAAACATCATGCAAACCTGGGCTGACGAAATGGAGGGTACAACAGTTCGATTTAATTCAATTAACCCTGGCGCCACACGCACCGGTATGCGTGCCCTCGCCTACCCCGCTGAAAATCCTTCAAGCGTTGCCGATCCAAAATCACTAATGAATCGTTATTTATTTTTAATGAGTGATGACAGCAAAGAAATAAGTGGCCAGCAATTTAATGCTCAGCCAAAGTAAGATCATCTAATTTATCTTCGCGGATATTTTCCTGATTATCACGCCAGTGATTTTTTACAGTTCCTTCATGCGAGTGCACGTGCAGATATTCACTGCTCATTTCTTGTGTGTTGTAACGCAAGACATAAAACACACTGAGATGGTTACGCTTTTCTCTTGCCAATTGCCAAGTGTATATTTTAGAACCGTCGTACAATTCCATGGCTTCACGAGGCTCACCCAAATGCGCCATTACCCAATCGGTCTGGGTGTGTTCATCGCGCAATTGATCAAAAAAATTTGCAGGTAGTGCGCCTTCAATATCGGAGTAATCAACGCGCGTATAAACTGAACAGGCATTAATGAAAATTACCAGGCCGATAATTATTAAGATTTGTCTGGCCATAAAAGCTTGTAACTTTAGCCTACGTTCAAATGTTTAGATTGGTGCAGAAGCTCCATCAAGTTAACTTCCGCTTCGCTTAAACCGCTATTCGATAAAATAACGGAATGATCTACCCCGCTTTCAATTAATTTGAGCGCTTGAGTATAAGAATATTGCGCTTCTGACTCCGCCACCTGCCAATGGCCATTCGCCGCCTCTGCCAGCTGTTTTTCCAGCTGCACAAGTTTCTCGCCCATACCTACCGCACCTGATGTAATAATTCTTAGGCGCTTTTCAAGTTTGTCGTTATCTTTTTCAATTTTCCTGTTGATAGTAGAAAGCTTGAAAATTTGAGTCATTAAAATAAGTAGCGTCACGGCGGAAACAACCAACGCGAGACTTCCTGCATTTAAGGTATTGACCCAACTCAAAATACTTTCCACTACGCTTACACCATTTCGATTTCTGCCCATTCTTCATCGGTAATCATTTTATCCAGCTCGATGAGAATGAGGAGTTCATTGTTTTTGTGACAGACACCTTGAATAAATTTCGCGCTTTCTTCGTTGCCTACATTCGGCGCGTTTTCAATTTCAGACTGACGCAAATACACCACTTCAGCAACGCTATCTACCAGGATACCTACAACATGTTTATCCGCTTCAATAATGACAATGCGAGTGTTGTCAGTAAGCTCACCGGGTGACAAGCCAAAACGGTGGCGGGTATCAATTACCGTGACGACATTGCCACGCAAGTTGATGATCCCTAAAACATAGGTTGGTGCGCCGGGCACAGGTGCAACTTCGGAATAGCGTAATACTTCCTGAACCTGCATTACATTTACACCGTAAGTCTCGCCCGCTAACTTGAACGTAACCCATTGTAAAATCGGGTCATTATTCGACGAGTTCTTTTCGAGAGTGGCAGCCATATTAGATGACATTTTTTGTTCCTCTTTGGCGTTGTTAGCCTATTTTTCGTAAAGCAGAGTGTGCAGTCCCACTGCCCCTGATTACTTTAAATATAGACCATTCCGCCTTTATTTCTCCGATTCTGACAAGATTTTCCCCATCTGGGGTATATCGATTAAGGCGCACATCGCCGATTTCACCGTACCTGCCAGCCAGGGTCGTTTTGTGCGGTTACTGCGCCACTTGACCTCATCCGGGTGAATCCGGCTGGGTTGATTCACACTGTCCACAGCTAAACCCCATGGCAAGCCATCTATTGATATTACGAGGCCTGCACTTTCAAGAAATGTGTTGTTATAACGCTCAGGCATCACGAACAAGGCCGTATTCACTGTTTTAATATTGCCTTGGGGACTCTTTAACAGCCCCATAAACCATTCAGACTGGCCAAATATTGGCGTTAAGCCTTCACCAATGTTTTGAATTTGCCCAAGTGCTATTAAGGGAACCGCCAAAGTCAAACCGGATACCTCAAAAAGCAGCACGTCAAAAGCTTCCTGCGCCCACAGGGGTCGACCATTTTCATGCCAATTCAGAAGACCTGGCACTTTTGCCTGGAGTTCGACCTCAGCAATCTGAGTCGCTGACTCTTCAGTGATTGTGGTTATTTTCGGCTCAGCCAGGGCTGCACCGATTTTTGATTCTTTTAATTTAACTTTTTCATGGAGCACATTTTGTTGTTGATCGAGCAACGCTTGTAACTTACGTTTTTGCAGTGCTTCCAAAGCAAGTTGGCTGGCACTTTCCTCAGTGCTTTTTTCAACTTCAATTAAGGGTTTTGTTTGACTCAACGAAGCGACTGCTGGCTCCCTCTTCGGCCGCAATTCTGGTTCCTGCAAGAGTTCGTCCAAATACAGTTGCATAATGTCATGATTGTTATGACTACTCATGATGTGCCACCTTAGGCTGATCAGCAAATTGTGGCTTATCCAGAAATTTATAAAGCGAACTGTAATCTTCTGCTGAGCGACTGAGAGGATCAAACTGATGCGGTGGAACGCCGGCTTTACTTGCGTCGCGTAAGCGCGTGTCTACACGAATCATTCCTGGCCAAACCTTGTCTGCAAATTGAAAGCGAATGGTGTGCAAACTACTCACAGAAGCTTGCGTTCGTCGATCAAACATGGTCGGCACAATTAAATAATTTAAACCGTTAGAACGCGACTTGGACATCATTTTGATTGTATTTAAAATTCTTTCGAGCCCCTTTATGGCAAGAAATTCTGTTTGTACAGGGACAATCAAAGTTTGGCAGGCCGCCAAAGCATTCACCATCAATACACCGAGTTGCGGTGGGCAGTCTATGATAACCAGATCGTAGTCTTCTTTAATTGCCGCAAGCGCTTTCACCAGAACCAGGCCTTTGCCCTGCCCAACACTTTGTCGTTCTAAAGTCGCCAACAATGTAGACGCTTTTAAAAGAGAGATATTTTTAAATGTTGTGGGACGGATTTGTGCGCTCACACTTTGTTGGGTTAAGGCTTGCGTGGCGACAAACAGTTGATAGACATTCGGCCCTTCAGTGTCAGAATCTTGACGGAACCAGGCGCTGAGCGAGCCCTGCGGATCGAGGTCTATCAGCAGCACTTTTTTACCCGCCTCTGCCGCGAGACCGCCGAGTGCCACAGCCGATGTGGTTTTACCCACGCCGCCCTTTTGATTTGACACTGTCCAAACCTGCACGCACACGCCCTCAGTAACAATAGATTGTCATTTTTAAACAAAATCTTTAAAAAAAGTGCAAGTAACATGCCCCTTGCCTTACTATACGGCTTGAAAGTTTGTGCCGCCTAGCGTCTTAAAAGCATTGCGTTCACAGGGATAGGTATCCGAAACACGCTGTGAATACATCCCTGTACGCTCTTCGTCGGCTTCCTGCCTCCGAAGGTTTCGGATACCTATCCCTATAAACGCAATATAAGACGCTAGGCGGCACAAACTTTCGCAATAGCTAATTAGGCTTGTTTCGATTTCGAGGCGAATCCTGATCGTTGGTAAAAAGCAGGCCACCATTATCGAGTTTAATGGGCTCAATCTTTTTGTCGGTCTCTTCTTCAATTTGCCCAGACTGGCCTTTTTCGGAAGCGGCCGCTTCGTTACTTTCTGTTTCAGTTAAATCTGTTTCAGTTAAATCTGTTTCAGTTAATTCTGCTTCTGCTCTTTCTGTTTCACCTTCTGAAGAAAGTGAAGCTGTACTAAAAAGTGCATTAACATCTTGCGCAGGTTGCTCTGCGCGTTCGCGCGCTACGCGCAATACGACACGACGATTTTTTGCACGACCCGCCTCCGTATTATTGTCAGCAACGGGTCGATACTCGCCATAGCCCACGGCTGATAGTCGTAGCGGATTGACACCATTGAAAGCTAACCAATTGACAACAGAAACTGCACGCGCAGAAGATAATTCCCAGTTATTGGCAAACTGTGCATTGCTAATTGGAATGTCGTCTGTATGCCCGCTCACTTGAACCGCGTTGTCATAGGGAGCAAGTACGTCTGCTATTTGTGTAAAAATAGTTTCTGCTTCTTTACTCAGTTCAGCTTGTGCTGATGCGAAAATTAAATTGGCATTGATGTCAATTTCCACCCAATCTTCGTTACCGCTTAAACTGACTCGACTTTGTTGAACCAAACCTTGAAGCGTATTTTCCAATTGTTTTTGAACTTCGCTTAAATCAGCGAGTTCCGGAATTTCAACCGGGGATTGTGAGGCCTGCTCGTTTGGCGTGGCATCATTCGGTGAACCATCAAATGCCTGGCTTAAGGTTTCAGAGAGTTCGCGATAACGCGTTTCATTGACTTGAGATACAGAATACATCACCACAAAAAATGCAAATAATAGGGTGATGAAATCAGAATAAGATACTAACCAACGTTCATGGTTGATGCGGGTTTCTATTGGTTCGCGACGTATCAATGTAGATACCCACTCAACTTCATCTCAATGGCTTTGGGATTTTCTCCATCGGCAATGGCAATGATGCCTTCAATCATTAGTTCGCGATATTGAGATTGTTGTTTGATACAGGCTTTGAGTTTATTGGCAATCGGCAAAAGTAATAAATTCGCCAAGGCCACGCCGTAAATCGTTGCAACAAATGCGATTGCAATGCCTGGCCCCAGCTCCGAAGGGTCCGCAAGATGCCGCATAACATGAATCAAGCCCATGACGGCACCGATAATACCGATTGTGGGAGCATAGCCACCCATACTTTCATAAAACTGCACGGCATCGTGATCACGTTGTTCAGCCACGATTAAATCTGTTTCCAATACGTGTCGAATAATATCGGGTTCACTGCCGTCCACTAATAGCTGCAAACCTTTTTTGGAAAATTTTTCTTTTTCTTTTTCCGCAATACTTTCTAGACCCAAAAGACCCTCACGCCGCGCAGTGATGGCCCAATTTACAATGGTCTGTATACCCTTTTTATATTTATAAGCGGGCGGATTAAATATCCAGGAAAATAAAGATAAAGCCCGTTTTAAACCGGAAAGTGGGGTTTGTAAAATGGCAGCACCAAGCGTACCACCGATAACAATAATTGCAGCCGGACCATTGGCAAGCGAAGACCATGCGCCACCTTCAAGAAAGTTGCCACCTATGAGTGCTGCGAAGCCGATTATGACACCGATTACGCTTAACACATCCATTTTGAGTCTCCATCTCTTGCTGCCACAGAACTAACAAAACTTACTTGTTAATTGCTCTGCAAAATCTTCTATTGGGAGTACGGCATCAACCAAACCTGCTTTAGCAACTGCTGCCGGCATGCCGTATACCACGCTGGTGCCTTCATCCTGCCCCCAAATTTGTCCACCTCTACCTTTGACTAATCGTGAGCCTTCGCATCCATCAGCTCCCATCCCTGTCAGAACCAGTCCCAATACTTTTTCACCAAATACATTAGCTGCAGACGCAAACATAATGTCGACGCTGGGCTTGTAATTTAAACGTTCATCACCTTCAATCACACGCAAGGACTTACCACTGCGATCAAACAAGAGTTGTTTACCTCCTGGAGCAATATAAACAAGACCTGCATCCAGGTGGTCGCCGTTTTCAGCTTCTTTACATCTTAATTTCGCTTGACGATTCAGTCTTTCGGAAAACACTTTGGTAAAATTTTCAGGCATATGCTGAACAATCACAACAGGCAAAGGAAAATCTTCGGGCAAACGAGTAATAATATCGGTTAAAGCAACCGGCCCACCTGTGGATGCACCGATCACCAAAACTTTTATACTACCAGGTTCTGAATGAGGGCTAACAACTTCGAGCTTGGGCCTGGGTTTTGCGCTTGAATTTTCACTGTGCGCCTGAACGGATTTGGGTTTTGACTGGCTTGCGAAAGTAATCAGTTTATCGTGAAGTCGCTTTTTAAGTACGGCTGAATCTCGCGATACTTCAGCAAAATTTTTCGGAACAAAATCGACCGCGCCAGCTTCGAGAGCTTGCAAGGTGATGCTTGCACCTTCGTAGGTCATTGAAGAAAACATGACAATGGGTACGCTGCGTTTTGCAAGAATGGTGCGCACGGCTGTCACACCATCAACAAAGGGCATTTCGTAGTCCATCGAAATGATGTCGGGTTTAAGTTCCGCGTCTAATTCAATGGCTTCCTGGCCATTCGACGCAACGCCAACCACGACTAAATCCTGATGCTCTTCAATAATTTGTTTCAGTCTCTGCTGAAAAAAATTTGAATCATCAACTATGAGAACTTTATAAGGCACCTACGCGACCTCAACATTATTTAATGGATACCTGCCTTTTTTAGGCTGATTTTGCATAACGTTTTAACATACTGGGCACATCCAGGATCAGCGCAATTGTTCCATCACCGGTAATTGTTGCACCTGCCATACCTGGCGTACCATGAAGCATCTTTCCCAAAGGTTTGATGACCACTTCTTCCTGACCTATCAATTGATCAACAACAAAACCTACTCGCTGTGTTCCCACCGAAACGATAACCACATGCGCTTCTGGAATCTCCTCGACTAAAACAGGTTTTTTAACTAGCCAGCGTTTAAGGTGAAAAATAGGAATCGCTTTATCACGAATGGTGACACACTCTTGTCCATCCACAATGTTAGTTTTGGTAAGGTCCATGTGAAAAATTTCATTCACACTCACTAGAGGCAAGGCGAATGTTTGATTGGATAGCATGATCATCAAAGTTGGCATAATGGCCAAAGTTAAAGGAACCTTTATTGCGAAACGTGTGCCTTCGCCCAACTTTGATTCAATTTCAATCGAGCCATTTAATTGCGCAATTTTTGTTTTCACTACATCCATGCCCACGCCGCGGCCGGAAACATCTGAAATTTCTGTTTTGGTTGAGAACCCCGGCGCAAAAATTAAATTGAAGGCCTCGGTATCTGAAAGACGCGCTGCGGAGTCTTCATCAAGAATGCCCTTCTCAACTGCTTTTTGTCTCAATTTTTGCGGATCCATACCCGCACCGTCATCCGTGATCGAAAGCAGAATGTGATCGCCTTCTTGCTCCGCGGCCAGGATCACTTTACCAATGCGTGATTTTCCTTTTTTTTCGCGCTCTGCTGGCAGCTCAATGCCGTGATCAACCGAATTTCTCACCAAATGTACCAAAGGATCTGCCAGTGCTTCGACCAGGTTTTTATCCAGATCCGTGTCTTCACCCACTAAATCCAGGTTAATTTCCTTCTTCAGGTTACGTGCCAAATCCCTAACCACTCGTGGAAAACGCCCAAAAACTTTTTTGATAGGCTGCATACGCGTCTTCATCACGGCTGATTGAAGATCTGCGGTCACTACATCCAAATTCGCTACCGCTTTTTGCATGGACTCATCCGATGATTCCAGGCCGAGACGAACCAGACGGTTTCTCACCAGGACCAGTTCGCCCACCATGTTCATAATGTCATCCAGACGTTGGGTATCAACCCGAACTGTTGCTTCAGCCGCAACGGTAACTGACTGTTGTGCCGCTGAAGATTGCGTGTTCTCACGTGGTTTCGGTGCCGCAGCAAGAGTGGGTTTTTCTACTTCTGTTTCCTGTGTTTTACTCGCAGGTTTTTCTGCCTTAGGTTCTGAAGCCTGAAGTTTTGGCATTGAAGTATTCGACCTTTCGGCCGATACGGCCGGACCTTTTCCCTTGCCATGCAACTGATCAAGTAAATCCTCAAATTCATCGTCAGTGATAAGATCTGATTTACCCGATTTAGCTTCTACTTCGGGTTGCTCTGTATCAGCTTTAACGGCCGTAGAAGTTGCTGGAGCTTTTGAACCGCCACCACCAACACTTGGGCCTTTGCCAGCGCCATGTAATTGGTCCAGCAAGGCTTCAAATTCATCTTCGGTAATTTCTTCGCCTGCTTTACCGCCACCCGCAATTGCGGGAGTCTTAACTACTTGCGGGACCGTTTTGGCTCCGGGTTCGCCCGGGCCCTTACCTGAACCATGTAACTGATCCAAAAGCGCTTCAAATTCTTCTTCAGTGATTTCGTCTGCAGTTTGATCTTCTACTACGCTGTTTGCGTTTTGCACTTCTATAGGTGCGTCATCTATAGCATCAAGAAAGCCTTCAAACTCGTCATCAGATAAATCCAGGCCTTTTTTTCCAGCGCCAGTGTTAGCATTTTGCGGCGCATCAGATTCTGGTTGAGATTTATTTTCAAGCTCGAGCTCTGGTTCGGGCTCAATGCTAGGCTTGCTCGTTTGATCAGGTGCAGCCACATCTTCGCCGGAAACCAGCGCTTCCAAACGCGCTATTAAAGCTGGATCTGCTGGAGAAGGCTGTTCGCCATTGGAAATTTGGCTGAATTGACTGTTCACGGTGTCCAAGGCTTGCAAGACTACGTCCATCAATTCTGAGGTAACATTGCGTTGACCGTTACGCAATATATCAAACAAATTTTCAGTCACATGGCAACAATCCACCATGGCATTCAACTGTAAAAAACCTGCGCCTCCTTTTACGGTATGAAAGCCTCGGAAGATTGCATTAAGCAAATCCCTGTCATCCGGGCGCTGCTCAAGATCAACCAATTGCTCAGACAATGACTCAATAATTTCCCCTGCTTCTACAAGAAAATCCTGGAGGATGTCATCATCATCGCCAAAAGACATACATACTCTCCATTAGAATCCCAGGCTCGATAATAAATCGTCCACTTCGTCCTGCCCGGAAACCACATCCTCGCGTATCTCTGCATGAATTTGCGGGCCTTCTGCCTGAACTTTACGTTCTTCTTTTTTAGTGCTGCCATCGCTCGCCATGCCGGTCACTTCTTCAACTTGACCCGCAATTCGCATCAGTTTCACTAATTCATTTTCAACGTCTGTGACCAAACCAATGACCTTTTTCAAGACCTGGCCACTTAGGTCTTGATACCCTTGTTCCAAAATTATTTCTTGTAAGTTTTGATTCAGCTGAGCAGTACCCTCTTCCATTTGATCCAGGAAATCGCCCATTTGGGAATACAATTCTTTGAATTCTTCTTTGGATATTTCGCGTCGCCTCAACTTATGCCACTGCTCACGCAAATTCTTAGCTTCCTGGCCGAGATTCATTGCAAGGGGTGCAACGGTCTCTACTTTATCCATCGTTTTGTTGGCAGCATCCTGCGTGAGTTTAATGACATAATTCAAACGATCTGAAGCATCGCGCATTTCCGAGTTTGTTACTTCCGGGGGATTACTATCCAAATCAGCATCGACATGGAAATTGACAATGGCACTGTGTAAAGCGCGAGTGAGCTGGCCCACTGAGTTAAAAATATGTTTGTCTCGCGCTTCGACCAGCGTGTGAATTAGTTCGGAAGCTTGGTCGTATTCATCATTTTGAAGTTTATTAACCAATTGTTCAGCACAATCTTGAAGCTGAGAGAGAAACTGTTCATCATTTTGCATAGGGCGTTGCGTTTCCATCTGCGAATCCTGGGGCTGGTGTTAGGCGACACGCTCAAATATTTTGTCGATCTTTTCTTTGAGCACTTGTGCTGTAAACGGCTTGACCACATAGCCATTTACACCGGCCTGAGCCGCTTCAATTATTTGATCGCGCTTCGCTTCAGCGGTCACCATTAATACTGGTAGCCCGCTGAGTTTTGCGTCAGCTCTTAGTTCACGCAATAAATCTATCCCGGTCATTCCAGGCATATTCCAATCTGTCACTAAGAAATCAAAATCCCCGCTGCGCAACATAGGCAATGCGGTAGTTCCGTCATCTGCCTCATGGGTATTTGTAAACCCCAGATCTCGCAACAGATTTTTGATGATTCTTCGCATCGTTGAGAAATCATCAACAATCAGAATCTTCATGTTCTTGTCCAATGCAACCTCCCTTCGTCGTCGCTCGGCAAAACCCGGCCCAATTACTGGCCCCTTTTATTAGTCTAGTCGCTCGTTGTGAGTCATCCAGTTTTATAACTCTCTATTTGGTTGCTGTCGCTAGTAATAACTACTTGTCGCGCCAATCTGCCAAACGTGATCTAAGGCGCATCGTAGCCTGAGAGTGGATTTGACTCACTCGAGACTCAGAAACTTCAAGAACCTGACCAATTTCCTTCAGGTTCAGCTCTTCCTGATAATAAAGTGATAAGACCAGCTTTTCGCGCTCAGGCAAGCGAGAGATTTCTTTTGCAAGCGCACGCTGCATCGCTTCATTTTGTGTTGACTCGGAGGGGCCCAAGAGGGCCATGCTGGTAGCGGGTTGATTCAATTTGCTTTCGTCGTCTTCACAACTTTCTTCCAAACTGAATAATTTTGTCGAGGCGCTATCCTGAAGAATTTCATAATATTCATCCAGACTCATTTCCAGGGCTTCGGCAACTTCGATATCATTGGCATCGCGACCGGTTCTCGCTTCAACCATTGCAACCGCTTCGGCCACGCGGCGAGCATTGCGATGCACTGATCGCGGCGCCCAATCTCCGCGACGCATTTCGTCAACGATTGCACCTCTTATGCGAATTCCCGCATAGGTTTCAAAACTCGCCCCCTTGGAATCGTCGTATTTTTGCGCCGCTTCAAGTAAACCGATCATGCCGGCCTGAATTAAATCGTCGACCTGAACGCTCGCAGGCATACGTGCCATCATGTGAAAAGCGATGCGCTTTACAAGAACTGCGTAGTTCTCAACATTGAGTTCTACGGAGGAAGAGTGTGTACTTTTTTTTTGGACATGCGCCATTGACCGACCCTAACCGTGCAGGCCACTCACTTGCGCCGGGCTAATCAAGCGCTCGAAGAAAAATTCCAGATGACCTTTTGCGCTGGTTTGCACCGGCCACTGATCGATTTTTTGTGCGATAACTCGAATCGCATTTGCCGCTTTTGATCGGGGAGCAAACTCCATTAAAGCCTGGCGTTTTTGCACTGCTTTACGCACGTTTTCATCAAATGGAATATTTCCTAGATACTGTAAAGACGCATCCAGAAACTTTTCGCAAGTCACATTCAGTTTGTTAAACAAATTAATCCCTTCTTGCGTTGAACGCGTCATGTTTGCCACGACTCGAAAACGAAATACACCGTGTTCTATGTTTAACAATTTTATTAAGGCATAGGCATCAGTTATGGATGACGGTTCATCACAGACAACGACAATTACCTCCTGAGATGCGCGCACAAAACTGACAACTGTTTCGGAAATTCCCGCTGCGGTATCCACCATCAATACATCCAGCGAATCGGTAATTTCACCGAAAGCATAGATGAGCGCAGCATGTTCTTGTGAAGACAAGTTGGCCATCTGCTGCACACCTGAAGAAGCGGGAACAATATGCATACCTGAAGGCCCGCGAACTAATACATCTTTGATACTTTTACTGCCGTTGAGCACATCAGCCAGGGTATAGCGCGACTGCAAGCCCAAAAGCACATCCACATTGGCCAGGCCCAGATCAGCGTCCATCAGCACAACCCGCCGGCGCAATTCCGCCAACGCGACACTCAAATTAACAGACAGGTTGGTTTTACCCACTCCGCCCTTACCTCCGGTAACGGCGACGACTTTAATAGGACGATGGACAGCCATGCGATTTACTTCTCGTTTGTCTCGGTAAAACCGAGCTGATCATTTAAGTATAGTTGAGTCACGGGATTCCTCCTCATTAACCCACTGCGTTTTGGTTGCTGGTCGACTGTTTCAACAGAGACACTGCTTTGGCGATCAGATTGTGGCCCGAGGCCATCTGAATATCCGCCGGAATTTCCTGGCCGTCAGTGACGTAAGCCACGCGTAAACTTTCCTGAGTCACCACACTGATTGCTTCACCGAGACTCGTTGTTTCATCCAGCTTACTCAACACACAGGCATCCACCTTTCGCTCTGAACTATAAGCATGCACTGAGGCTTTTAAATTTTGATATTGGCTATTACAGGCCAAAACCAATATGCGTTTCATAAAGGGACAGGTATCCAGCTGCTTTAACTGTTGCTTTAACATGCGATCGCCGTGTCGATAACCCGCTGTATCCACAAGCACCAATGGAAATTTTTTCAAACTGGCAACAACACGAGCAATGTTGTTTTCCTTATCGACAACACGTACTGGGACACCGAGTATACGACCCAGCGAACGCAGTTGATCGTGTGCTCCCACCCGATAGGTATCAGTGGTGACAATGGCGACTTTTCCTGGCCCATGTTGCAAAACAAATTTTGCTGCGAGCTTTGCAATGGTTGTGGTTTTACCCACTCCAGTTGGCCCGACAAAAGCAAATACGCCACCGCGTGAAATTAATTCTTGTTCAAAGGTCGGCAGCCTGCGAGACAACACTGCCATCGCATTCCGCCACGCCAAACTGGGACGTGTTTCATTAGCAACGGCGTCTTTAAGCTCATCAATTAATTTACTGTGTAAACCCAATCTTTCAAGATGAGAATTCAAAGTGGAATCATTGGGATTTAATTGAACCTGTTTGGGAAAGTTAATCTGCTGCGGCGTACTCTCACTCATACGCCACAATTGTTGTTCCAGTAATAAGCGCATGTCTGCAATTTCGGTCTGTAATTCCTGTAATTGTCTTTCGTCGTTTGAGTAGGCCATATCCGTCTTCCCTCCCGCTATTTCAGCTTGTGGAATTTTTTGATCTTCAACGCGGCGATAGCCAATAGGCTCTTCACTATTTTTTACCGCGCGTTTCGCCGCCATCATTTTTTCTCTGGCCTGTTCAATTTCCCGTGCTAAATCTTCTGAAGAACGCTTATTATCCTGATGCGTATAGGCGCCGTATTTTTCTGCCGCTTTTTCCATCCCCGCTTGCACTCGCCAAGCTGAATCGCTATTCATGGGAGAATCGAGGTCAGCGTCAAAATTCTGTCCAAACTCCCGGCGCACGTCGATACCGCGCGTTCTGAAATCCGGCTCCAGAGATACAACGATTTCCACACCACGTGGGGTTTTTTGACTCGATAGAATAACTGCTTCAGGACCGAGCTCTTCGCTCACCATTTGCAAGGCTCTTCGCATACTGGGCGCAACGAAACGCTTGACTAACTCACCTTGTTGACCTGGATTCACCATGTTCTAATCCTCAACCTTCTGTTCCAATCGTCGCTTCTATATTGACCTGCTTGTTATCTGGCACTTCGTTGTAGGCCAGAACATGCATGTCAGAAATATTGAAGCGTACAAAACGTGACATCATATTTCTCAATTGCGGGGCAACCAGTAAAACAACTGGCTTGCCAGCGCGTTCCTGATTCTGAGCGGCTTTCACTAGCGAGTGATTCATGCGCTCTGCCAGCTGTGGTTCGATGAATGCTGCGTCATCGGCGCCAGAATTTTGTGCTTGCTGTATAGACTGGAGCAACAATTGTTCCAGAGAGGGGTCAAGCGTGATAACCGGCAAGCTTTGTTCTTGCCCAATAATCGACTGCACGATTTGTCGCGCCAAGGCCCGTCGTGCAATGGCTGTTAGATCGATTGTGCTCATATTTTTATTGGCATGCGCGGCCAGGGCCTCGGCAATAGTACGCATATCGCGCACCGGCACTTGTTCGCGCAATAACGCTTGTAAGGCTTTCAATAGTTGATTGATAGAAATCGTTCCGGGAATTAATTCTTCCACCAGCTTCGGTGATTTATCCGCGAGCAAATCCAACCACTTCTGAACGTCTTCGTGACCAATTAATTCGTGTGTGTGAGTTTGAACAATTTGGTTTAGGTGTGTCGCAACTACAGTACTGGGATCCACCACGGTATAACCGAGGGACTGGGCTTGATCGCGCTGCTCCTCACCAATCCACACCGCTTCCAAGCCAAAGGCGGGATCTTTTGTAGGCGTACCCTGAATTTTCCCAAACACCTGGCCCGGGTTAATGGCCATATATTTTTCCGGGAAAACTTCGCCCTCCCCCAGAGACACGCCCATCAAAGTGATGCGATAAGCACTGGGTAGCAATTCAAGATTATCGCGAATATGTACTGCCGGAAAGAGAAATAATAAATCCTGGGAAAGTTTTATACGTACGCACTTTATACGCACCAACAACTC